>JAFLCL010000019.1 GCA_017303575.1 Deltaproteobacteria bacterium | reverse complement strand
GTGCGCCCGCGGGCGGGACCGGCGCTGGCGCGAGCGCGGCGGGATCAGGCTCGACATCCGGCACGGGCGGACGTCCCGCAAGCGCACCCGCTGCACCCGCTGCACCGCTGATCGCACCGACCGGCAGCCCCGGCGTCAACTGCGTCGTCGACGTCATCAACGCGACGGCCGCGCCGTTCATGAGCGCTCCGCCCGCCGAACAGGGCGCAGCAGGCTGGGTGGCCGCGGGCCTGGGCGGCGTGATGGGCGTGATCGGCGCGCCTCAACAGATCATCGACACGGCCTTTGCCGCGCTGACTGCGCCCATCGCCGCGATGTTCCCTTCGATGCCCGCAGTGACGCTGCTCGGCATGCACGTCGCGCCGCCGCACACACACACGCATCCACCTTCGTTCATCCCTCCTGCGCCCCCGGTGCCACTGCCGTCTCTGGGCATGTTGGTCGGTGCAGGGTCGGTGACTGTTCTCCTCTCAGGCCTTCCCGCCGCGCGCGCGGGCGACATCGGCCTCGCCGTCACGTGTGGATCGCTCGCACCTCCGTTCGAGGTCTACACGGGATCGAGCAACGTCTTCATCGGAGGATCGCGCGCGGCGCGCATCCTCGACATGACCAAGCACTGCAATCCCACCTCGATGGGCGCCGTGGCTGCGGCGATGGGCGCCGCCGGTGTGGCCGCAGGTGCAGCAGGCGCGGTTGCGACTGGCAATGCGTGGGCAGGCGCGCAGGCCGCTGCCGATGCCGCGGTGCTCGCGCTGAAGATGCTGGCCGGCAAAGATCCCGGCCTTCCGCCGGGCATGGGCGTCTTGATGGGCCCGCCTGTGCCGAACATCCTGATCGGCGGATTCCCCTGTCCGCCCGTGGGCGAGATGGCCGTTCAAGGCCTCATGCGGATGCTGCAGTCCGTCGCGCGCGCAGCACGGAACTTCCGCAATTCCCGGCGCGGCAACGCGCACACCTGCGACGGCACGCACCCCATCTACCTCATCACGGGCGAGAACTTCGACAGCTACGTCGACTTCGTCTCCGATGGGATGTTCCGCTGGGAGCGCCACTACAGCTCTGCACGACAGCGCCTGAACGGCCCCGTGGGATACGGCAATCGACACTACTACCAGCGCTCGCTCCGCGTGCGGCTGCACAAAGCCATCTACACGGACTGGGATGGGCAGGAGTTCCGCTTCCCGCGCTTCGAGAAGGGCAGTGACGTCAGCAAGAGCAATGGCTACGTGCTCACGCGCCTGCGCCGCGGCCGCTACCAGATCGCGTACCGCGACGAGCCCGTCATGGAGTTCTCGGGCGGCGAGTACGACGGCTCGTTCCCGCTGAAGAAGCTGATCACGAAGGAGCGGGAGCTCGAGCTCGGCTACGACGAGAAGGGACGTCTGGTGACGTTCACGGAGTGGCAGTGGGAGCCGCGGAAGGAGACTCGGTACGAGCTGCGCTACGACCGTGACGATCGGATCACGGACCTCTACGAGATGCCGTTCGTGGCCTTCGGCGCGCCCGCCTCGAGCGCGCCACAGCCCCTCTTGCGCGCCGCGTACGCCTACTCTCGCGCGGGCGACCTCACCGACGCCCGTGATGCGTTGGGCGGCAAGTGGAAGTACGAGCTCGACTGGTTCCACCGCCTCGTCAAGCAGACCGATCCGCGCGGCTACAGCTACACGTTCAAGTACGACGCACAGAGCCGTTGTGTGTGGGCGTCGGGCGAAGACGGCTTGTGGTGGGCAGAGGTCAAGTACTTCCCCGAGAAGAAGAAGACCGTCTACACCGAGGGCGAGAACGCCACGTGGGAGTTCCTCTACGACGACGACGGATTCCTGCACACGCTCGTCGATCCGTACGGCGGAAAGACCGTCCGCAAGCGCGACGACGAGGGCAAGGTCGTCGAGGTCATCGACTCGGGCGGTCGAGTCGTACGCAATCTCTATGATGCGAACGGCGCGAACGTCGGCCGCATGGACCGCTTCGGCTACGTGTATCCCACCGAGCTCGAGGCGCCGAACCTCGGCAATCCGTTCGCGCGAGACCTCCCCGCCACGCCGCTCGCCCGCGTGTTCGATGGGCTCGTCGGCAGCTCGCCCCGCGCGGCGCTGGGCGCGATGGGCTCGCTCCTCGGCATGGTGCCGCCCGAGGTCGCCTCGCTCGCACAGGCCACCTTCCGCGCGACAGCGCCGGGCGTGCCGCTCTTGCCCGAGCCTCGCGTGGAGAGAGACGCGCTCGGCCGCGTGATCGGCGAGACGGACTCCGCGGGACGCCGTCGTGCGTGGCAGTACGACGCGACGGGCAACGTGATCGGCGAGACCGACCGCGATGGCCGACAGCTCGAACAGCGCACCACGTCGTGGAACCTCGTGGGCGAGAGGCGCAGCGCAGTCGGCGCGCGCCTCGCGTACCGCTACTCGAAGCTCGAGCAGATCACCGCGGTGATCGACCCGAACGACAACGTCTCGCGCTACGACTACGACTTGAAGGAGCGCCTCGTGCGTGTCTCGCGCATGGGCAAGGTGCGCGAGGAGTACGTGTTCGACGGCGGCGATCATCTCGTCGCGAAGAAGGACTCGCACGGGGCGATCCTCTTCGAGAACGAGATCGATCCCGAGAGTCACTTCGTCGCCACGCGCAAGCTCGCGAGCGGCGGCGAGCATCGCTATCGCTACGACGCGCGCGGACGCATCGTCGAGGCCTCGACGGAGCGACACGACGTGCAGCTCCGGCACGACGGCTCGGGCCGGCGCCTCTCGGACGTGCGCGACGGCGTCGGCGTCGAGCACCGCCTCTACGGCGACGGCGGTCGACGTTCACGCGTGCTCGGCCGCTTCCACACCTCGAGCGACGGCGGCAGCGCGGGCACCGAGGTCCTCGTCGGCCCGAGCGGGAGCAAGAGCACGCTGCGCTTCGACGAGCACGGCCTCGTCGCGCGACAGTGCGCCAATGGCACGTGGGAGCTGTCTCAATACGACGACCAAGGCCGCCTCGAAGGACGCCTGGCATGGAAGCGTGCCAGTGACGGCGCGCTCCAGGGCTGGAGCGTTCGCTACGAGTGGACGGCCGAGGGAGATCTCGTCCGCGTGCTGGACAGCCTCCGCGGCACGACCGTCTATCGCACCGACGCAGCACACCGCTTGATCTCCGAGCGCACGCCGGAGGGACAAGAGCTCTTCTACGAGCTCGATCTGGCGGACAACGTGCTCTCCAAGCCCGCACCCGGTCGTCAGTCGCTGACGCGCCTCGAGGTGACGAGCGGCAATCGCCTCGTCGCGAGCGACACGGAGGTCTTTTCCTACGACCACCGCGACCAGCTGAGCACACGGCAGGATCGTCGCACGGGCAGAGCGACGCACTACGTCTACGACAGCTTCGACATGCTCGTACGCCTCGAGACGCGCGGGCCGGACGGCACGGAGCTCGAGCCTGCGTGGCAGTACACGTACGACGCGCTGGGCCGCCGCACGGAGGTGCGCCGCGGCGGCTATCGACGTCAGTTCTACTGGGACGGCGATCGCCTCGCGGCCGAGGTGATGCCCAATGGGGCAGTGCGCGTGTACGAGTACGCGGGCGACGGCGCGCTGATCCCGCTGGCGTTCACGGACTACGCGAGCGCGGACGCCGCGCCGGAGAGCGGCAAGCACTACACGGTGTTCACCGACCCCGTCGGCCAGCCTCTCCAGATCGAGGACGCCAAGGGTCAATTGGTCTGGTGGGCGAGCCGCGTGGATCCCTATGGCTTCATCGAGATCCACCCGTCGTCGCAGCTCGAGTACAACCTCCGCTGGCCCGGCCACTACTTCGATCCCGAGACGGCGCTCCACTACAACCGCTACCGCTACTACGACCCAGCGCTGGGCCGTTATCTACAGACTGACCCTCTGGGCTACGAGGGCAGCCCGACGAACCTGTATGGCTACCCGACGAATCCGCTGACGGACGTCGACGTCCTGGGCTTGGCGCATCCCGCGACCGACAGTGGCGCAACCACCACGAAGACCGCCGCCGACGTCGATGGAGCCGAGGGGCCCGTTCGACCGTTGGATGTGGACACCTACGACGGCCTCAACGCGCGTGCCGTCGTGGGCGATGCGATCCAGCACGATCACATCCCTTCGTTCGCTGCCGTTCGAGACGCGGTCAACTCCGATCGTGCGGCGCGCGGCGAGCCGCCCTTGACTCCGGCGCAGGCGCGGGTCCTCAAGAACAACCTCAACACGATCGCGATGTCCGACGACGCGCACGCCGGGAGTCGGACGTTCCGTGGACGAAACACCGAAGCGCAGCGCACCACCGACGCAGGCAACCTCCGCACCGCTGCGCAAGCCGATACCACCGTGGCGCGTCAGAACCTGATCAACGAAGGTCATGACCCAGCGACCGTCGACGCCGCCCTGGGCCGACTCCATGATCGAAACGAGTCTGCGGGCGTCTATGATCGACCCTTGCCGAGCTCCCTGTGGGGCGGCGACGACGACTGAGACAGCGACGACGACTGAGACGGCGCGGACGAACGAGAGAGAGAATCGAAGGAGCCTCGGATGACGGATCATGGTGCACTGATCGGGAAGCATTTCCAGGACGCCGACGTGGCAGCCTTTCGTGGCCAGCTCGGCAAGGCGAACGTCGACGACGAGATCGACGACGCGCGCACGTTCTACGAGCACCTCGACGCGGGCGTCCTCGTGGGCGTCGAGAAGAGCTCTGGGCTGGTGTCGATGATCCAGCTCCACCGGAATGGCACCGACGGATACAAGCAGTTCGCTGGCGCCCTCCCCGCTGGCCTGGCCTTCGACGGTGATCTCGCCTCGGTGAAGGTCGCCCTCGGAGAGCCTGCGACCGCGAAGCCCTCGATGGCGGTCTACCACCGCGGCGGGCACAGCCTCGCCGTCAACTTCGACAAGGCCGGACGCGCCAAGAGCGTCTGTTTCTACGCATGACCTGGCGACGCGCCCAGCTGACGGTGATGCCGCGCCTTCGAGCGCGGTCCCACGAGGCGGTCCGCTCCGTCCTCGCGATCCTGAGCGAGGAGCCGGGGTGGCAGCCGTCACACTGGGGTCCGAGCATCCAGCAGAGGCGGCCCTTCTCGGAGGCCGATCTCCTGAGCTGGCTTCCGATCGATCGCGACGCGGACGGGCGCGAGGAAGAGCTCGTGGTGCGTCGCATGACCGAGCCCCCTCACTACCTCCTTCGCTGGGTCCTGACGCCCCGCCCAGCCGGAGGCACGTTTCAGCTCGCCCTCCTCCCCGACGCGACGCCGAGCACGTTGGCGAGCTTTTTCTCGGTCTGCGATCGACTCGTGGTCACGCTCGACGCTCTCTACGGAGGCATCCAGCTCGCGGACTGGGACGGTGATCCGAAGAGCCAGGCTGGCGCGTCGGGCATTCATGACGAGGTCGTGGCTCAGTACGGCCTCGACGACGTGTTCCCTCGAACGTTCCTCGCCGCCGAGCTCGCCGCCGGCTCGACGCTGGAGGCAGTCTCGTTGTCGCCTCGGATGCTCTGCCTCGACGCTGTCCCGAGACCGTGGGCCGAGTCGCCCGCGCGCGTCGAAGAAGGCATGAAGCGCCTTCGCACGACGCTCGTGACCGCCGGCCTCGTGCGGACCTGGAACGGCGTCCAACTCGGCCGCGGACCACGCTGGCCATCGTTCGCGAATCCACTCCCGACGCGCGCGTGACCTCGGGCGGATCTCTCGCTGCCACATCGACTTGCCAGGTCCACGACGGATGAACCATCAAGTCCTCGAGGAGGGTGAGCGATGAGATTGGACCTGAATGCGGTCGACCCGGCGGTCGAGCGCGAGATGACAGAGGTGTCCGCGAAGGCTCGTGTCGCGCTCTGTGCTGCCATCTCGGAGCGTCTCCTACCTCTCTACAAGGGCTTCGTGGATGGTGCAGACTGGCAATCCGTGGAGCGGTGCCTGGAGGAGGCTTGGAAGTTCGTCGCTGGAAAGAAGACGATCCTGAAGCGCGTCCTCTGGGACCGATCCGGACAGCTCACCTCGTTCCATGACCGCGAAGGAAAGCCGCTCCTGCTGTATGGCGTGGTGACCCGCGACGGACTTGCTGCGAAGCATCAAGCACTCGGAGGAGGGCTACGCCGGCGCCTGCGCTGCCCGTACCACGCGTCCGGCATCGCCGTGCTGGGCATCGATCGAGGCAGGGCGGCTGGCCGGCGTTCGGGCGGCCGTCACCCACGGGGGCCTGAACAGATCGACGGCGCGGCTCAACGCGTGGTTGCTTTCTCGTTCACGACTCCCTCACTCTGCGCCGCATGACGATCGAAACGAGCATCGACGAGTTCCGCGCGTCGATCAGCGCCATCCTCAAGGCGTCCAAGACGCCACACGTATCCGTCGCCGTGCACGGACGTGTGGAGCCCGGCGCGTTCCACGGTGGGCGCTTCTTCGCGGCCGCCAAGCCTCCGGTCGAGACGGACGACGCCAAGACCAAGGCCGCGTACACGACGATCTTCGCGGCCTACGAGGCGGAGGGCACGCCGCTCCATCAGCTCTCGGTGCGCGCCGAGCGCGCGAGCAAGAAGTCCGCGTGGACGGTCAACACGTTCCCGCTCACGAAGGCCGCGCACGATGCGGCGGTCGATCGTCGCGCGCCGGTGGACGGGAAGGTCGCGACTGCGCTGCGCTCGAGCAGCGCGAGCTCTCCGCGTGGCTGGGAGCGCCTGACGCTCGTGCAGGATCGCGATCGTCAGCGGCTGATCCGTCGTGTGCCCGGTCAGAAGCCGGAGGACCTGCCCGTCGACGTGGAGCTCGCGGCGTTCTTCGACGCGGCCAGGGAGGCCTACCGCGAGGCGGGCTTCGGGCTGACGACGATGCGCTGGGACGTCCCGCCCGAGGGCAGCGTGGAGTTCTCCGCCGCCCTCGATCCGCTCTGACACGGCACGTCGCATCGATCGGTGCGTCCGCGCGGGCGATGCCTGCGCGGCCGCGCCGCGATCAACCCAGCATCGCGCTCGCGATGCCGAGGTAGACGAGCAGGCCCACGACATCGCTGAGCGAGGCGATGAAGGGCGTCGAGCTGACCGCTGGATCGAGCCCCACGCGCTGGATCAGGAGCGGCAGGAGCGAGCCCACGAGGCTGCCCACGAGCACGACGGCGACGATGCTCACCGACACCACGAGCGCGAGCGAGAGCGCATCCGTGTCGGCCGCGAAGTAGGCGCGCGCAAAGCCCAGCACACCGACCACCAGGCCGAGCGTGATGCCCGCGAGCAGCTCGCGGCCGAGCACGCGCATCCAGTCGCTCGGCTCCACCTCGTGGAGCGAGAGCGCGCGGATGATCAGCGTCGCGCTCTGCGAGCCCGCGTTGCCGCCCGTCGAGATGATGAGCGGGATGAACACGGCGAGCGTGACGACACGCTCGATCTCGCCCGCGAACGACTGCATCACGTTCGCCGTGAGGAAGCCGCCGAGGAAGAGCACCACGAGCCACGTGACGCGGCTCTTCCAGTAGTCGAAGAACGCGGTCTGGAAGTAGCCACCTTCGATCGGCGAGACGGCGCCCATCTTCTGGGCGTCCTCGGTGGCCTCGTCGATGACGACGTCGACGACGTCGTCGACGGTGACCATGCCGACCATCTTTCCCTGGAGGTCGACGGCGGGCATCGCGTGGAAGTCGTACTTCGCGATCGCGCGCGCGGCGGCCTCACGATCTTCGGTGTCGAGCACGCGCACGACGTTGTGCGCCATCACGTCCGCGAGCTCCTGGCTCGGGTCCGCGAGGATCAGCTCGCGCAGCGAGGCGACGCCCACGAGCTTGTCGCCGAACGCGAGGCCGTAGACGTAGTAGAGGCTCTCGAGCTCACGCTCCTTCGTCAGGCGACGGACCTCTTCGATGACCTTCCAGATCTTGGTCTCGGGCGGCAGGCCCACGTAGGCCGTCGTCATGATCGAGCCGACCGAGCCGTCCTCGTAGCGCGCGAGATCGCGGACCTCTTGTGCGGCCTCGGGCTCGACCTCGTCGAGCTGCGCGAGGAGCTTGTCCTTGAGGCCTTCGTCGAGATCTTGGACCGCGTCGGCGCGATCGTCGGGCTGCATCTCCGCGAGCAGGCTCGCGGCCTCTTCGACCTTGAGCTTCTCGAGGAGCTCGCTGCGGCGATCTTCGGGGAGGCGCTCGAGCACGCCCGCGCCGAAGTCGTCGGGCAGCACGCGGAAGAGCGCCACGATGTCCTCGATCGGGAGCTCCTCGACGATCTCGGCGATGTCCTCCTCGTGGAACTCCTCGAGCGCCTCACGAAAGGCCTGCGGATCCTCCGCGAGCGTCGCGTGGAAGTCGGGGCCGAAGAGAGACGCGAGGCGCATGGCGGCGCGAGCGTAGGCCCACGGCCAGGTGATCGCTATCGCCGCGCGCTCGGGCGGCTCAGCTCGAGCAGCCCTCGAGGCGCAGGCCCGAGAGGAACACCATGTCCATGGTCCCCACGTCGACGAGCGCGGACGCGAACACCTCGATCCGCGAGTCGTCCACGCGGACGACGCTGCGGACGCTGCGACCCACACCCATCACCGCGTCGAGGCGACCAGACGCGATCACCACGGGCGCCAGCATCGGTCGGAACACCCTCGAAGACCAGAGCGCGACCGACACGTCCGTGCCGCCCGAGTCGCCGCTGAGGAGCACGGCGATCCGCACGTCGCCGACCTGGTGAAAGGTCCAGTCACGAAGGCCCCCGGTGCGGAGCACGACCGATGCTTCCTCCGCCCCGCTGCTCTCGCATCCGCCTACGCACGCGCACGTGCCGCTCGTGCAGTCGATCTCGAGCCTCGTGATGAACGCGAGGCTGCCCATCTCGCGAACACGCACGAGCGCGAAGTGATCCTCGTCGAGTTGCGCGATCCGCGGGCGACCCGTTCCGATCGGGAGATGTGCGATCGCGGTCGCCTCCTCCCCCACGACGAACGCGCTCTGCTCGTCGGCCATCGCGCCGTCGGTGTACACGAGGCGGCCGCTGGTGCTGCGGAGCGATGTGATGCGTGGGCTCGGAACGTCCGCCTCGACGTTCGGTCCAGGCTGCAGGCGCTGGACCTGGAGGCGGGAAGACGACAGGGAGAACGCGGCGATCACGGCGCCGTCTGCGTTGGCCACGAACGGGCTCTCGCCCCTCGCCGGCTGTATCGGGAGCGGGGTCGTGACGCACGTCGTGGGGCTCGCGCAGGACTGCGAGACCCAGCGGTCGTCCGTGCCCGTCGTGAGCACCGTGACAGCGTCGACCCGCTCCGGCGCGACCGAGACATCGCCGACCTCCAACAGGTCCGTCTCGTACACGGCCAAGGACTGCTCCATCAGCCGAGCTTCGGCCACTTGGTAGAGGCGGCGCGCGAGCACGGGGGCCTCGCTGGTGCCCTCGAGGGCGTCCCGACCGAGCACGTGGACGACGAGGTCGCTGTCCGTCCGTGTGATCTCGTGATCGACGATCGCGCCACTGGGCGCGCTCGCCACGTCGATCCCGTTGCCCAACACGCCGAGCCGGTGACCGACGGTGAGAGGCTGGACGGCCATCGCGTTGACGGCCGAGAACATCGCGACGTCGTCCGAGACGCCCGGCACGCAGTAGTAGAGGGCGGCGGTGCTCGCGCACGTCGGGAGCTCGAGCGAGCGTGGGGGCAACGGACACGGCAACGATGCGTCGGGCGCGTTCGCGTCGAGGCTCGCCGTGTCGGTGGCGGAGGAGTCGGTGGCCGGAGCGTCGAGCGACCACGCGTCGAGCGCTGCGTCGAGCTCGGGCGGGACGAACGCGTCGAGGCCTGCGTCGTGCGTGCCCGAGCTCGCGTCGGTCGTCCGGAACTGCGCTGGATCGTAGAGAAACGTGCACGACGCGCTCGTCAGCGCGACGCACGCGAGGCCCCGCCGGATCGCCGCCGCGATCACCACTGCACCTCGAGACCGTTCGCGTGGAGCGAGAGCCGCGGCCCTTCCGTCTCGCTCGGTCCGCCGAGCTCGAGCACGGCGCCGATCACAGTGAGCACACCGCCGAGGACGAGCACGCCGAGGCCCACGTCGGCGACGATGCGGGTGGCGTCGATCGTCGCCGTCTCTGCCGTCGTGCACGAAGGAGAGCAGCCCCCTTCGTCGACCGGCAGACGAAGACGGTCGGCCTCGAGCAACGTGGCCACACCGGACACCACGAACGTGACGAGGCCCGCGCCCGCGAGCGTCGCGCCCACCACCGTGAGCGCAGGGAACGCGCGTTCTGGACGGGTCGTGGGCACCGTCGAGGACGACGTGCTCACGATCTCGTCGCGCGCGTCGCGGACGAGCTCGAGCGAGAGCGTTCGCTCTTCACCGCCCGCGACGCGAAAGCGCTCGCGTGTGGCCTCGTGGCCCGCAGCCACCACCGAGAGCACGTGCTCTCCCGCGCTCACCCGCAGCGGCGCCTCGAGCGGAGTCGTGCCGCGCGCCACGTCGTCGAGTGAGACGGCTGCGCCCGAGAGCAGCGCTCCGCGCGTACGGACCTCCACGCGTACGAGGCCGATGCGACTGCGCTGCGTCGCGATCTCGCTCTCGACGAGGGCACGTCGTTCGGGCGCGATCTCGGACATCTCGGCGAGATAGCGCCCGAGCACGTCGGTCGCCTCCACGGCGTGGCCGAGCCGCGCGTGGATCTGTCCGATGTTGAAGAGGAGCGCGGGGCGCGCCGTGAGCGCGTACGCAGCCTCGAACTCCGCGAGCGCCGCGACGAACTGCGACTCGTCGAACAGAGCCACGCCCCGATCGTAGTGCTCGCGAGCCTCGGTCTCGGCGGCAGCGCTCGGCACTTGCGCGCGCGCGGGCGCCGCGAGCAGGACGCCCGCGACGAGCACCACGATCGAGCTCAGAGCGCGCATGGACCGAGGAGTTACCAGACAGGCGCGCCATGCGTCGAGGCCACCCCCTCCACACGACTGTTCAGCGACAGAGCGCGACCTGACGGTGCGTCGCGCCAGGCTCGATCACGAGCGGCAAGGCCACATCGACCGATCCGCCCGTGGGCGAAGGGAACGCGAGCTCGCGCGCCGCGGCCAAGAGACACGCGCGCAGCGCGCCGTCGTTGGTGCCGTCCTCGCTCACGCACGCGTCCGAGACGCGACCGCTCGGATCGATCCGCATCGTCACGACCACCCGCCCGCCGAGCGCGCCGGGCCCGTCCGTGGTCCCGGCACACAGGCGCGCCCGATCGACGAGCGGCTCCACGGCGCTGCGGATCGAGGACGTCGCGAGGTCCCCCCACTGCGCGTCCGTCAGCGGCTCGAGCTGACAGATCGCCGCCGTCTCGGCGGTCGAGGGCGCGGGCTCGGGCAGCCGTGTGCCCTCCGGCAGCGCGACGGCGAGGGCGATGCGTCCCGGCATCGGAGGCAGCGCGCCGAGGACCGACACCAGCTCCGCGACAGGCATGCCTGCGCTCGCGGTGACGAAGAGCTGGCTCGCGCCGTCGTCGAGGCTCGCGAGGCGCGAGCGGTCGATCTCGTCGAAGCGCTGTCGATCGGTGCGACCGAGAAAGAGCGCGCGAGGCGTCACGATCAACACCTGCGCGATGGCGCCCGCGGCGGGCCTCGTCGTCGTGAACGCCACCAGACCGAGCGGCGCCGAGGGCTCGCCGATCGCGCCGTACCGCGTGAGCACCACCACGCGTGACTCGAGGCGCGCGGTGAGCGAGGGCGGAGGCTCGGGCAACGGGCGCACCGCGGCGGCGAGATCGGCCTCGAGGCGCAGCGGGCTCGATCGCACGAGGCAGCCGAGGCTCGAGTCCTGATCGCGTAGGTCGTCTTGTCTCCGCGCGGCCGCGACGAGGTCGAGGAAGGTCGCGTCGATCTCGAGGTCGCGTGCCGAGCGCGTCGCGGGCGGCGGCGTCTCCTCGGGCAGCGTTCGTGCCTCGTCACCGGCCGTCCGTCGCGCGCGATCGCGACGAGGCTCCGAAGACGAGCCCTCGCCGGAAGGTCCGCAGCCCGACGCGAGGTGACCGAGGACCAGGCCAGTGACCAGCAGCGGGCCGAGGCGCGAGCGCATGGCGGAACGTGTCACGGAGGGCGCGCGCACACCAGACGGCGGAGCCTCGACAGCCCCTGCAAACAGGGCGATCGCGCGTGCAGACGCGTGCGTCATGGCGTGATAGACGATGGGCCCACGTGGCCGCTCTTCCGCTGCTCTTCATGATCCTCGCGTCGACAGCGCTCCTCCTCGCGCTGGTCGCGCTGTGGAGCAGCCTGCGCCGTGCCTTGGCGGCCGCGAGCGGTGAGGTCGAGGCGATCTCCGAGTCTGCCGAGCTTCCGGATCGCGCCGCGCTGATCGACGAGAAGAAGTCGCTCCTGCGCGCGATCAAGGATCTCGAGTACGAGCACGCCGTCGGCAAGATCTCACCCGAGGACTTCCAGCGCCTCGACCTCGCGTACCGGGTGCGCGCCAAGGAAGTGCTCGTGCTGCTCGAGCAAGATCTCGCGCCCTACCGATCACGCGCCGAGGATCTCGTCGCGCACTACGTGGGCGTCACGGCCTCGGATGCCGACGCGCCGATCGCGAAGCCCACCAAGGAGCTCGACGACGCGCCGCGCGAAGACGACACCACGAAGAAGAGCGAGGCCGAGCACGAGGCGTCGCTGCGCGAGCGAGCGCGCGCCCTCCGCGCCGAGGCCGAGCGCCTGGAGCAGCTCGCGCGCGGAACGAAGGACGAGGCCGAGCCGAAGGCCGAGCACGAGATCGCGACCGCGCCCGAAGCCTCGAAGGAGGACGCGTCGTGAGGACCACGAGCAAGCTCCTCCTCTCGCTCGCGCTGATGGCGCCCGCGTCGCTGCTCGCGCAAGACGCGCCGCCCGACGAGCTGCCGCCGGACCATCCGCCGCTCGAGGCGCCCGCGCCCGAAGCGCCACCGACCGATCCCGCGCCCGAGGGACACGGCCCGCCGATCGAGGGCGAGCTGCCGCCCGGTCATCCTCCGCCCACGGCCGATGCGCCCACGCCCGTCGAGGATCCGCACGGTCACGCGACGCCGATGGACGAGACGATGGAGCGCGCCTTCCGCGAGCCACGCGTCGCGAGCGCCGATCCCAATCCTTCGATCCCCGCGGGTCAGATCCGCATCCGCGTCGTCGACGAGCACGGCGCGCCCCTCGCCGATCAGGAGATCCAGCTCGGCATCATGCGACAGGGCGGTGACCGCGAGCGCACGCCTGGACGCACCGACGCGACGGGCACGTTCACCTACACCGAGCTCCCCACCGGCAGCGGCCAGGCGTACCGCGTCAACGTCCCGCGCGGCGGGGCGACCTACAGCTCCACACCGTTCCAGCTGCCCACGGCGATCGGCTACGACGTGCGCGTCCAGACGCAGCAGACGGTGCGCTCCGATCGCTCGCTCCTCCTCGTGCTCGGCCAGACGATGCTCGAGCTGCGCGACGAGCGCATCCACGTGATCCAGCAGGCGCGCCTCTCGAACCTCGGCGCCGCGACGTACCTCTTCCCCGAGGGCGGCACGCGCATCGAGCTGCCCGAGGGCTACGTCTCGTTCCAGACGCAGCCCGTGATGACGGATCAGCGCGTGGTCGAGCTCGCGGGCGAGGGCGTGCGCATCGAGGGCTCGCTGCCCACGGGCCAGGTCACGCTCGCGTGGGCCTTCGATCTGCCGGTCACCGGCAGCGAGATGGACATCGAGATCCCGAACCCCTTCCGCACCTTCCAGTACCGCGTGATCAGCACCGCGCCGCGCGGGATGAGCATGGACGTCGAGGGCATGCCGCAGGCGGTGCGCTTCGAGGATCAAGGACAGCCGCTGCTGGGCACCGAGATCCAGCGCGCGCCCGACGAGCCCGCGTTCTCCACGATCCACGTGCGCCTGCGCGACATCCCGGGCCCGAGCCCGGCGCGTCTCTACGCCATCGCCGTCGCGAGCCTGCTCCTCCTCGGCGGTGTGCTGCTGTTCAGCCGCAAGCCGACCGACGATCGCGGCCGAGCCGAGCGCGTCGCGCGTCGCAACGCGCTCCTCGAAGAGGCGGCCGAGCTCGAGAGGCAGCTCGCCAGCGGCGAGATCGGGCCCGAGACGCGTCAGTCCAGGCGCGCGGCGATCGTCCGAGAGCTGGCCGTGCTCTTCTATCTGGACGAACGCCTGGGGACCGCCGAGGCAGCCTCGAGCAAGACCGGACGCCCCGAGGGCGACCGAGCAGCGAGGTCCAAGGCCGAGGGCCCGAAACGAAAGAGCGGCTCCGCGCAGATCGCGAGCAACGACGAGAGCGAGCCGTCGAAGAGACGCGCACGCAGCGAGGAGAGCGGACGGTCCTGACAGCGCCTCGTCGACGACGACGAGCGTGAGGGGCCCGGAATCCGCCAGAATTCAAGGAAGGAAGAGAGTCATGGCTGGACTGAACAAGGTGATGCTGATCGGCAATCTCGGGCAGGACCCCGAGCTCAAGTTCACGCAAGGGGGGCAGTCGGTCCTCAAGATCCGTCTCGCGACGACGGAGACGTTCTTGAACAAGGCCGGTGAGCGTCAGGAGCGCACCGAGTGGCACACGGTCGTGCTGTGGGGAAAGCGCGCCGAGGCCCTCCACAAGTTCCTCCACAAGGGAAAGACCATCTACGTCGAGGGCCGTATCCAGACGCGCTCCTACGAGGACAAAGATGGCGTGAAGAAGTACGCGACCGACATCAACGCGAACGACATCATCCTGCTCGGTGGCCGCAGTGACGGCGGCGGCGGCGGCGGTGGTGGTGAGGGCGGCGGCGGGGGCGGCTACGGCGGACCGCGCGGTGGCGGCTCCAGCGGCGGCGGTGGTGGCGGACCGCGCGGCGGCGGTGGTGGTGGCTCGGGTGGCGGTGGTGGTGGCGGACCGCGCGGCGGTGGCTCGGGTGGTGGCGGCGGCGGTGGAGACGACTTCCCCACCGACGACTTCGTCGACGACGACATCCCGTTTTGAACCAAGGCTCGACGTGAGGCGCGAACACGCGACACTCGGTCCGTGGACGCGCCCCGCGCCGATGCCGATCGCCGACTCGAGACCACGCTGCACGACGGCGTGCTCGAGCGCATCGACGTCGAGGGCGACGAGGGTGAAGAGGCGGTGGGACGCAACGCCGGCGATCACGAGCTGCTCGAGCTCGTGATCGACGTGCCGTTCGTGCGCGCGCACCACGAGCGACCGAAGGACCACCGCTACCTCGTGCGCTGCGAGCACGTGGTCGCGAAGCACCTGTTGCAGTGGGTCGAAGAGACGAAGGCGTTCCGCGAGGTCGCATGGCGCGACGAGCCGGTGCTCGCGATCGTGCACGTCTACGTAGAGCTCCAGCACGGCGTGCGCCTGCGTCTCGAGGGGCACACGGACAAGAGCGTGTGGACCGCGCTCGTCATCGACTGCGCGCGCGTGACGCTCGCCGAGAGCGATGGAACCAGACACGACCTCGCGTCGTTCGAGGCGCTGGGTCGCGCGTACTGGGACGCGTGGTCGGCCTCGCAGCAGGCGAGGACCGATCGCGAAGGAGGCGCGTGATGCGTGTGTTCGTGACCGGTGGTTCGGGCTTCGTCGGCGGTCACCTGATCGAGCGCCTCGTGCGCGACGGCCACGAGGTGTCCGCGATGGCGCGATCCGCGAGCAGCGGAAAGACCGTGGAGGCGCTGGGCGCGAGGGCGGTGACCGCCTCACTCGGCGCGCTCGAGCCGAAGCACCTCGAGGCCATCGACGCGCTGATCCACTGCGCGGCGTACGTCGAAGAGCACGGCACGCGCGCCCAGTTCTTCGAGGCCAACGTCGAGGGCACGCGCAACGCGCTCGACGCCGCGAGCAAGGCCGGCGTGAAGCGCTTCGTGCACGTGGGCACCGAAGCCGCGCTCTTCGACGGACACGATCTGGTGCGCGTCGACGAGTCCCACCCCTACCCCACGCGCCATCGTTTCCTCTATCCCGAGACCAAAGCCGAGGCTGAGAAGCTCGTGCTCGCCGCGAACGGGCGCGACGGCATGACGACGATCTCCATCCGTCCGCGCTTCGTGTGGGGCCCCCGCGACACGAGCATCCTGCCCGCGGTGCTCGAGATGAACGCGAAGGGCGCGTACGCGTGGCTCGATCACGGGCGCCATCAGACCTCCACCTGTCACGTCGCGAACCTCGTCGAGGCGCTGGTGCTCGCGCTCGAGAAGGGCCAGGGCGGCCGCGCCTACTTCGTGACCGACGGCGTCGATCGTTCGATCAAGGACACGCTGAGCAGCCTCGCCGAGACACGCGGCGTGACGCTTCCGTCGCGCAACCTCCCGAGCTGGCTCGCGCGACCTCTCTCGAGCGTGGTCGAGTCCCTGTGGTCGGTCACCGGCGCCCGCCCCCCGATGAGCCGCTTCGCGATCGCGATGATGTCCTCCACGGTCACCGTGAACGACGCCGCCGCCCGCCGCGACCTCGGCTACCGCCCCGTGATCACGATCGACGAAGGCCTCCGGGCGATGCGCGAGTCAGCGTGAGAGGCCGAAGGCCGAGGATGTTCGAGCATCGGATCCCCTCCGCCGCGGCCCGATTCCGAAGCGGGGATTCTCTCTCGCCCTCTCAATCCTTGCGATCGGGCAGCCGCGAGAGAGGCAATGCGTGCTCGGGCCGTAGCTGCGTGGAGATCGCGAGCCAGTCGCGGTCGACGATCTTGTCGCCCTTGGAGTCCACGTACTTCGCGTGCGCCCACAGCCTGCCGTCGAGGTAGCCCGCGCCGCATCGCGCGCAGCGATGGAGCGTCGGCTCGACGTCGCTGCCGGTGTCGCTCGCGAGCACGTCGACGATCGCGATCATGTCGCGCACCGCGAGCGAGCGCGCGACCTGCTCCGCGACGACGAGGCTCATCGCAGGCAGCCTCTTGGTGGTCATGAACGCGCCGCAGGGCTCGCAGAACGTCTGCGACTTCACCTCGTCCTCGGCGCCCACGAACGCCATCACGAACGCGAAGAGCAAGCCCACGATCAAGACGACCACGTGGAACCACCCGTAGTCGCCGAAGATGTGGACGAGGCCGTTCAGCGAGAAGTCGTCGCTCGAGGGCGGCACGAACGACGCGACGATCGGCGGCACCGAGGCGACCACGCTCCAGGCCACGAACGTGGCCGCGAACGCGATCACCACCGCGGCCGTGACGTTGCGGTTCTTGCCCAGCTTACCCACGCGCGCCGTCGTCCACGCCGCGACCCAGCCCAGGCCGCCGAACGTGAGCCCGCCTCCGACGACCGCCACGCCGAGCCCCCACACCAGCGTGATGCACGCGACGAAGCCACACGCCGCGATCACCGCGATGAGGAGCGCCATCAACGAGAACAGGCCGAGCGACACCGCCGCGAGCACGAGCCCGGTGGCCGCGCCGAGCACCGCGCCCAGGGCGCCACCGACGAGCAGCGCGAGCAAGCCCGTGAACGGCAGCGCACCGCTCGGGTGGTAGGCGGACGGGACCGCGGGAAGGCGCCGCGCGAGCGCATCGAAGTGCGCGCGCGATCCAGCCTCGTCGGCGACGGACACCTCGGTGCCCCAGGTACGCATCGCGCGATGCTGCGTCAGGGCGCGCGACCTGCAAAGTCGAAACGCGCCGCGTTCGGTACGCTCGCGCGATGGATGATGACGACGTGACGGCGCGCGTGTGGGAGAGCGTGCACTTCGACCTCGACGAGACGTGCTTCGGCTACGTCCTGCGAGACGGCGAGGGCATCGTGTACACCTACGAGCGAAGCGTCCTCGGCGCGGCCTCGCGACGCCTCGCGCCGTGCTTCTCGCGCCGCGAGCACGCGCAGCTCTTCGCCTCGCAGTGGCCCGATCGACCGACGCTGGTCGAGGGACCGTCGTACGACCTCGGTGCGCTGCGCGACGCGATCGACGCACGCGAGGACGACACCACCGACGCGGAGCACGCGTGGGGCTTCGTGATCGACGTGCTCGACGCCGTCAAAGACGGAGACGCTCTCGAGCTTCCGGACGCGGGCCTCGTGAGCACCGAGCAGATCCGTGAAGGCCTCACGCGCTTCACCGCGGCCATCGACCTCCTCGACCACGCGCCTCGCAAGCCCTGATGGATCACCCGCGCGAGGCCGCCACGTCCTTCCGCTATGCTCGGTCCATGCAGGCGGAGCAGGAAGGCGTCCATCGCGTGGAGATCCCGGGGCTCGAGGGACCTCTGGAGGTCCAAGAACCGAGCTTGGTCCGGGGCCTCGTCGTTCGTCACGGCGGTCGGGTGGTGTCGAAGAAGAGCTTCTTCGGGCGCAGCTACGTGCTGCCCGGGGCGAACGGCTCGCCGGTCGAGCTCGAGGTGTGGGCAGACGGACTCCGAGGCGTGGTGCAGGTACGCGGCGCGGGCATCGAGCGCGTGCTCGGGGAGCCGATCCCCGTGTGGCTGGCGGTGGCAGCCGCGATCCCGTTCCTCCTCGCGGTCGTCGGTGGTGCGCTGGGCGGCGTGATCGGAGCGATCGCGTGGTCCTTGAACCGTGCGATCGCCAGTCGGCGTGATCTACACGTCGTCGTCAGGCTCGGCGCGATGGCCGCGCTCTCGGGCGTCGCCGTGCTGGCCTGGATCGTCGCCGCCACCGCGTTCTCGCTGCTCCTCCACGGAGCGAGCTGACACGAGGCGGCGACCGACCAGCGCGACCGGTCTGAGAGCGTCGAGCGTCAGGCGACGGCGGGCGCCGACTGCGGCGCGGGCGCGACCTTGCGCTCCGTCTTCTTGAGCTCGACCGAGACGAGCTTCGAGACACCGGGCGTCTCCATCGTCACGCCGTAGAGCACGTCGGCGAGCTGCATCGTCTTCTTGCTGTGCGTGATGACGATGAACTGCGAGTGGCGCGTCATCGCGCGGATCGCCTCGGCGAAGCGGCCGATGTTCGCCTCGTCGAGCGGCGCGTCGACCTCGTCGAGGAGACAGAACGGGCTCGGGCGGTGCTGGAAGATCGAGAAGATGAGCGACACGGCCGTGAGCGCCTTCTCTCCACCGCTCATGAGCTCGATCGAGCCGAGCTTCTTGCCCGGCGGCTGCGCCACGATCTCGACGCCCGTCTCGAGCAGGTCGTCGGGGTGCGTGAGCAGGAGCTCCGCCTTGCCGCCGCCGAAGAGGCGCGGGAACGCGAGCTTGAAGCGCTCGTTCACCGAGTCGAACGTCTCCTTGAAGAGGCGCTTGGACTCGCGGTTCATCTGCTTGATCGCCTTGTCGAGCTGAAGGAGCGCCTCCTCCAGATCGCGCTGCTGCGCGTGGAGGTACTCGTAGCGCTTGGCCTGCTCGTCGTACTCCTCGATCGCGGTGAGGTTGATCTCGCCCATGCGCTCCACGAGACGAAGCAGCTCGTCGATGCGCGTCTTGACGTTCTCGTCCGGCAGATCGCGCATGTGGTAGTCGCCGATCACCTTCGGCAGCTCGATGCGATGACGCTCGCGCGCCTGCGCGAGGAGGTTGTCGAGCGCGAGGTCGAGCTCGCGGCTCTCGAGCGTGAGCTGGTTCACGCGCTTGGCGCCCACGTCGATGCGCTGACGGATCTCCTTGAGGTCCGCCTCGCGGCCCGAGAGGTCCATCTTCACGGCGTCGTACTGGGTGCGCGCCGCGGTCAGCACCTCGTGCGCCGCGAACGCGCGCTCCACGGTGATCTGCAGCTCTTCCTTGGCCGAGAAGAGCAGCGCGATCGTCTCGCCCTGCTGCACCGCGCCGCGCTCGAGGTCACCGCGCAGGCGCTTCTCGCGCTCACCGAGCTCCGCGATCGAGCGATCGAGGCGATCGAGCGCCTGACGATCACCCTCGGCGCGCTGCTTGGCGCGGGCCGCGCGCACGCGCACGTCCGAGACCTTCTGGTTCTGCTGCTCGACGAGCGAGCGACGCTCTTCGTAGATCTGCTCGTTCGTCTCGAGCGCGCCCTGCGCGTCGGTCTTGATCGTCGTGGCCGACTCGATCTCGCCGCGCGCCTCGTCCTCTTCGCCCTGCGCGTCCGCGAGCGCCTGCGCGAGATCGTCGGCCTCGAGCGCGACCTTCTCCACACGCGCGCGTGTGCGCAGCAGGTCTTCGTCCGCGCGCTTGAGGTCCTTGTCCGCCTTCACGATCGCGATCTCGGCGTCGTGCGCCTCGGTGCGCGCCGCATCGAGCGCCGCCTGCCGCGACGAGATGCCGCTGCGGAGCTCGCCGTGCCGCGTCACCGCCGCGCCCATGTCCGCGTCGAGCTTGCTCACGATGCCGTGGAGGTCGCGGATCTCGCGCTTCACCGCGATCATGTGCGCCGAGGCCTGCTCGCCCTTGCCGCCGGTCAGCGTGCCGCCGTGCGCGAGCAGCTCGCCGCGCTCGGTCACGAACGTGGGCGAGAGGCCGCGATCGAAGAGGCGCCGCGCCGCGTCGAGGTCGCTCACCACGAGCACGTCGGCGAGCAGGTGGCGCACGAGCCACTCGTCGCCGGCCTCGTACTTCACGAGGTCCGCGAGCCAGCCGCGGATCGAAGGATCCTCGGGCAGGATCGGCAGCGCCGAGACCACGCGGCGCGGGAGCCGCGGCACCACCGTCGCGCGACCACGATCGCCGCTCTCCAAGAACTCGAGCACCGCGAGGCCCGCCTCCACGTCGCTCACCACGATGTGCTGCAGGCGATCGCCGAGCGCGCCCGCGAGCGCGTTCGTCAGATCCTCGGGGCACTCGATGCGATCGGCCACGAGGCCCAGGACGCCCTTCTTCGTGCGCTCCTCATCGGTCTGGCCGTAGCGCGTCATCACCGAGCGCACGCCGCCGCCCACGCCCTCGAAGCGACGCTGGATCTCCTCGAGCGAGCGCAGGCGCGAGCGCTTCTCCGCGACCTCGGTGCGGAGCTTGTCGACGACCTTCTCGCTGTCGGTGATCTGGATGCGCAGATCCTTGAGCTCGCTCTCGAGCTGCTCCTTGCGCTCCGCCGTCGTCTGCTTGCCGCCGCGCAGGCCCTCGATGCGCACGCGCAGCTCGTCCACCTCTTGCGTGAGATCGACGACGCGCGCCTCCTGCTCCTCCCGATCGCTGCGCAGGCGATCGAGGCGCGTGCGCGCGTCCTCGCGCCGACGCTCGAAGCCCTTGAGCACCGTCTCGGCGCGCACGATGCGCTGCTGCGCCTCGTTCACACGCGAGCGCGCCTGCATCGTGATCGACTCGGCCTCGCTCGCCGCGAGCTTGCGCTCCTCGAGCACCGAGGCCTCGCGCGCCAGCTCGTCGGCCTCGTTGCGCTCGATCTCCTCGAGCTCCGCGAGCGTCGTGGTGAGGCCGTCGCGCTCCTCGGACAGCACGGTGCGGCGCTCGGCGAGCGCGCTGATCTCGCGCTCCGCGAGGCGCTCGGACTCACGCAGGCCCTCGAGGCGCTCCTTGGCCGACGCGAGCCTGCCCTCGAGGATGCGGGTGTTGCTGTCGAGGTCGTGCGCCGTGCGCTGCGCGCGATCGACCGCGCCCTCGGCGTTGGCCACGAGCAGGCGCTCGCCCTCGAGCTCCGCCTCGCGCACGCGCAGCGCCGCGCGGTGTCCCTCGAGCGAGCCCTCCGCCTGCATGAGCTCTTCGTTCACCACGCGTCGCGTGACGGTGAGCTCGAGGAAGCGGTGCGAGGCGACGTGGAGCTCGAGGTCCTTGATCTCGCTCCGGTACTGCTTGTAGCGCTCGGCCTTCTGCGCCTGTCGCTTGAGCGAGGCGAGGTTGCGATCGAGCTCGGTGACGATGTCGCCGATGCGCAGCAGGTTCTGCCGCGTCTGGTCCATCTTGCGCTCGGCGGCCTTCTTCTTGGCCTTGAACTTCGTGATGCCCGCGGCCTCTTCGATGAGGTGGCGGCGATCCTCGGGCTTGGCCGAGACGATGAAGCCGATGCGGCCCTGCTCGATGATCGAGTACGCCTTGGTACCGACGCCGGTGCCGAGGAAGAGGTTGGTCACGTCCATCAGGCGGACGGGCGTCTTGTTGATGAGGTACTCGCTCTCGCCCGAGCGATCGAGGCGTCGCGTGACGGCGATCTCCGCGTAGTCCTTGTACTCGGGCGGCGCGATGCCATCCGCGTTGTCGAAGGTCAGCGTGACCTCGGCGAACGAGTGCGGCCCGCGGGTCTCGGAGCCGTTGAAGATGACGTCGTCCATGGCCTTGCCGCGGAGGTTCTTCGCGGACTGCTCGCCCATGGCCCAGCGGATGGCGTCGACGATGTTCGACTTGCCGCAGCCGTTGGGCCCGACGATCGCCGTCACGTCGTGGTCGATGCGGACGACGGTGCGGTCCACGAACGACTTGAACCCGCAGATCTCGACCTTGGTGATCTTCATGGTGACGCGAGGTCCCCGCCCGTTGGTCGTGCCCAGAGCCGTTCCCAGAGCCGCCGGAGGGGTGGGCTCTTCTACGATCCACCCCCGGCGATCGCAACGAAAAAGAACGAGGGGTGGTGGGGCTCAGCCCGTGACCTCCACCACGGGTTGGGGTGCATCGCCCATGATCCGGTAGGGGGCCAGCGACCCCTAGGGGATCGCGGACGATGCGCGTGCGGCTCGGAAGCGGATCACGGTCGAGGCCGCCAGGCGATGGATGCGCGACTTCACGCGGCACCTTTCGACGAGGCCAGGATCGCTTCTCCAGCTACGCGCAGTCGAGACGCGTAGTGTCGAGGGCGCTTGCGACGCCCGACAGATCGAGCGTAGCGTTCAGCCATGACGAAGTGGGTGGGAGCGGTTGCGGTTGCGCTGACCTTGGGTGCCTGCGGGGGATCCGGCCCTGGTCCTGGCGAAAGCTGTTCGCCGTCGGTGGACGAGTGCAGCGGCGAGACCATCTGCATCGGCGGCGCCTGCGAGGCGGCGTTCGGACGCGTCTACTCGATCACCGACGTTCAGGTCTCGGTACCGAGCTCGGATCCGGTGGGAGACGCGTGGGATGCGTTCGGGGGAGCCCCGGACCCGTTCATCGTCGTCGCCGTCAACGGAACCCCTATCGCCACCAGCGCAACACGCGACGACGCGTTCGGTGGAACCTTCTTTGGTCCCTACGATGCGACGCTCATCGGCGGTGGGAGCCTCGCAATCGAGGTCTGGGACGAGGATGTCAGCGCCAACGACCTGATGTTCACCTGCGAGGGCTCTCCCATCACCGCAAGCCTGCTGAGGCAGCGCACACTCGTCTGCAACTCGGGCGGTTTCATGATCCAGTTTCAGATCGATCCGCGCTGACCGGATGCCGACGCTTTCGCTTGCAGCCGCGGAGTTTCAAGACCCGAGTGCGGGCGGACCTGGTCCAGACCCGGCGAGCGTATGTCTCGCGCTCGCACGAGCGGAGACGCAGCACGCCTTTCTCGCAGGTCCTGTCCCGCCCGGCGCGTATTGCTTTTCGATCTTCCTTCGGTCGCGAGACCGGACCACGGATGTCACTCTGTTGTTGCGTGACGCCGAAGGCGTAACGTCGATCCGGGTAACGCCAAGTCCGATCTGGTCACGCCACAGCGTGATGCGTGACTCCCGTATGGGCAACGTCTCCGGGGCCCTGTATCTGGGAGAGCCAGGCGTGGAAGCTCGGATTCTCTCAGATTGCTTGTTTAGCTATCCACAGATTGAGGGCGGTCGTTTCCCCTCGTCTCCAATAGGCGGAAGATCTGACCGTCAACGATGGGCGGTCTACCGCACGGCGGAGGATGCGTTGCGGGCTCGGTCCGCGGCAGATGACGCTAGAGATCTTCCGAAGACGGTCGACGGGAATCTTGTCGTCACGGAAACCCCACTACTGCAGCATCCCGTGCACCACGCGTTTGCGTTGCTTGCAACCCAATCTTTGTACGAAGCCGTGCACCTTCATCGAAGTGCCCCGATGCCGCAGGGCGTGGGGGCACTCGGCCCTGACTGGAAGGGTTCCGTACCCGTACCACTGTCGTACGGAGCGATGGCCGACGTCGCAGACGCCTTTGCCGTCCCGGCAATCGTCGGTCCAGATGGCAGACCTCTCGGTGAGACCTCACCAGCGATCGTACATGCCGACGCCGACATGCGCGCGTTGGTCGACTCGTTGGGACGACAACCGTACGACCTCATGACTCTCGACCCACGGGAATTTGAGAAGATCGTCGCGCACCTTCTCGACCGGGACGGGTACGAGGTGAAGCTCCAACCCAAGAGCGGCCGTGGACACCCCGACCATGGCATAGACATACTGGCCGTCCGAAAACAGGGCGTCGGTCAGTTCGTCATGGGCATCCAGTGCAAGCGGAAGAATACCGACAACAAGGTGAGCGGCGCGATGGTGCGTGAGCTGATGGGATCGCTTCTTTGGTCAAACCTCGACCGCGGCGTTCTCGTCACGACGAGCGAGTTCCAACCGCAAGCGTTTGAGTATGAACAGGGGGCGCCACATAAGGCTGGAGTCGCTCTGGACCTCGTCGATTATCACCGCTTGGTCCGCTGGCTGAAAGTGTACGGCCGCAGTGACGAGGACGACGGGGCCGGTCCTCACTGATTCTCTTCGACGGTCGTCTCAAACGCGGCGTCGCGCGGGAGCCTCGCCTTGCGAATCTCCTCTCGCGTCATCGGACCGCGCAGATACGAGATCGCGTAGCGAGGCTGGAGGAGCATCGGCGGGCCCTTGTCGTGGCTGTTCCTCACCACGAACCAGCGCGGTGGCAGCTTCTTCAGCACGTTGCCGAGCGGGCTCTTCTTGCCCGTCTCACCCAGGCCCTCGAGCACACGCTCCCGGTCTGCATCGGTCTGGAGGCGGCCGAGCATCCAGAGGCCAGCGTTCGACAGGGCCCGGTAGTCGAGGTCCATCGGGTTCTGCGTCGCGAGGACCACGCCGACTCCGTAGGCGCGGGCCTGCTTCATCAGCGACACGATGGGCCGCTTCGTCGGTGGGCTCGCGGGATGTGGCGGCACGAAGCCGTACATCTCGTCGAAGACCACCAGCGCGCGCAGCTGTGAGGTGCCGGGCAGCGTGCGGACCCACGTGAGCACCTCTTCGAGGATCACGCCGAGGACCATCTGGCACTCGTCCTCGTCGAGGTGCGCGACGCTCACCACCGTTGCCGGTGTCTTGCCCTCCACCGGCGCCATCCACGCAGCCACGTCGAGGCTCGCGCCCGTTCTCCATCCAGCGAGCGACGGTGCGGCGAGCAGTGTGTTGAGGTCCGCCGCGAGCTCTTTCCTCGCGCGGGGCGAGAGGAACTCGTCGACCTCCAACGCACCGATCGTGACGAACGGTGGCTCGAGGATCTCTGGCACCAACGCACCGAGTGATGCGTCCTTGCCGGCGATCAGTCGCTTCTCGGCGAGCACCGACAAGAGCGCGTGCTCTCGGCTCTTGCCTGGCTCGGCGTCGCGACCGACGAGCCGCATCACCAGAGAGATCGCAGCGCCCAACGTCGAGCGCGCGCCCTCGAGGTCGTCGTCCCATCGAGGCGAGCGACGTTCGAGCGCCGAGAGCAGATGGAGCTGCTCGCCTGCGTCGGAGCCGGGCGTGACGATGCGGATGTGGTGCTTCTCGCCGAAGTCACGCGGCGCGTCCTCGTCGATGCCCCAGCTCCGCAGGCTCGACGCGCGCTTCGCGGCGACCTCCGCGACGAGCGGAGGATCGGCGATGCCGTCTTCGTCTCCTCGCGGTGCCTCGACCCAGGGCGCGAGCGGCTCTGGATCGAACGACGGAACCGCGAGGAGCAGGTTGGGGAGATCACCCTTCACGTCGATGACGAGCACGGGGATCTCGTTCGCGAGCGCCTCTTCGACGAGCACCATGACCAGGCCCGTCTTGCCGCTGCCGGTCATGCCCACGATCACGCCGTGCGTCGTGAGGTGATCGGGATCGAGCACGTACGCGCCGAGGTCTTGCTTGCCGTCGACAGGGCGCTTCGCGCCGAGCTTGAGCGCGTTGCTCACGACGTCACGAAGGGCGGAGCGCCCGGCAGATCAGGGTTGAACGGTACGACCGGCGCCACGGGACCGTTCGTCGGTGCTGCGACGATCGGGACGATCGGAACGATCGGGACGATCGGGGTGACGACGGGATCGATCTCGGTGTCGTCGTCGCGTCGACGCTCTCGGTTCGCGAAGAGCGACGGGGCGAAGTCGTCCGCGTCTTCCTCGACCCAGCGGACGCAGGCCACCGCGCGGCGCACCTCGTCGTACGTGCGCATGAAGTGCGTGTATGCGCGCTGACGCATCACGGCCTCGGGCGAGCTCGCGCTCGCTTGCTCGGCCTCTCCGAGCAGCGCCGCGACGGCGTTCGCGAGGGCCTCGGCCTCGTCGAGCTCGAGCGACGTCACCGGTGTGTGTGCCTCGATCGCCGGCCAGTCCGCGCGGAGCGCCGACACGAGCTGGAGCACGTCGATGCACATCGCCTTGAAGCCCGTGCCTCCCACGATCTCCGCGAGCGACGACGCCGAGAGGCGCTTCTTCGCGACGAGGCCCTGGGCCTCGACCAAGAGGACACGACGCACGCCGCTGAGCTCGGACACCTTCTCTTCCACCTCGGTGCCGTGGATCGTCGTGAGGTAGAGCGCATGCGCGCGAGCACATGCCTGCGTGCTGCGCTCGAGCTGATCGACGTAGCGCACGGCGGTGGCGCCGAGCTCGTCCACGATGGCCTCGCGCAGCTTCACCACCTTGGGCAGGACACCGAACGCCGTGATGATGGCGGACGTGATGTCGAGCCGGATGGGCAGGAGCTCGCCCTGCGGGATGGCCCCGAGCTCCGCGCGCATCGCGTCGAGCGCATGGGTGAAGGCCGGGTGTCGGGGATCGTAGGTACGGGGGGAAGGCATGATCAGACTCTCTTTCTTTCTCGAGGGGTTCAGGAGCGATTCAGATCGGGGGCGCCTTGCGGCGGGGGAGCGCAGCTCCCCCTGGAGCAGGAGCGATGCGGAGCGAAGCGGAGTGAGCGACGGGGAGCTCGAGGGGCCAGAGGTCCCTCGACCCAGGCCAACTCAGACGGGGAACGGATCGGCGCCAGGCATGTCGGGAGACACGACGGGCGTCGGGGTGATCGGCGTGGGCGCCTGCGGCGGTGTGACGACTGCGGAGTCGCTCCTGCGCGTCGCGCGGCCGGCGTAGAGCGAGGGTGCGATCCGATCGATGTCGCCCTCGTGCCAGCGCACGTACGAGAGCATCTGGCGCGCTCGGTCGTAGGCACGGAAGAACAGCGTGAACACGCGAGCGCGGTCCTCCATCGCGAGGGTCCCCGCCACGCGGGCGAAGTTGCGCTCTGAGAACGCTGCCTCGAATTCGTCGGCCATCGTGTGGGCGCGAGCGAGGTCGGCGTCGCTCACCTTGCACTGCGCGCGCGCGTCGCTGGGCAGTGCACGGAACCAGGATGCGAGCGCTCGCGTGTCCTCGACGCAGCCCTGGTAGCTCGTGCCGCCGGTGAGCTTCACGAGCGACCTCTTCGAGACGACGTCGCGCTCGATGAGCGCGGAGGCCGCGAGGTAGAGCCCGTTACGCACCTCGAAGGCTCGTTTCGCCAGGGGCTCGAGGTCCCGCTCGGTGGTGGCGACGGTGATCGCGTGTGCGAGCGACAGAGCTCGTGCGAGCGGCACGAGTCGATCGAGCGTGCGTGAGCCTCGCTCGCCGAAGATGGCGAGCACGGCCGCGCGGTGCTTCTCGATCGTGGGCATCGCGCCGATCACCACAGGCGCGGCGGCAGCGACGTCGATCCGCGGCGTGAGCACGTCGCGGTCGAGGAGGGCGTCGATCTCCGAGCGCAAGCTCGCGAGCTGGTCGACGGATGCAGACGTGGAGGGAACAGACACTTCAGGCATGACGAGGTCCTTTCGAGACACTGTGTGGAGACAAAGGGGCACCAGACCTGCACTGCCGATCGCGCTGGGCGAATCGCGGTGCGGGACTCTTCACGCCTCACTCGGAGCGACTCCGGTGAGCGCGCAATCAAAGGCCGAGGCGACTCAGCAAGACCCCCCTCCCGCGACGGCGGGAGGGGCCGGGGGAGGGGACACGAGAGCTTCTTTCTCTCTCGCGGTTCACTTATCGACGCGTCTTCGAGCCTGTTGCGTGCGTCGTTTCTTTTTTCTCTCGCGACGCGCTTCTCTCGTCGCCGGTTCACTTATCGACGAGGCCGCGGGCGTGTTGCGTGCTCGTCATCGTTTTTTTTCAAGTGCCGGCGAACGGGTCGCCGTCGGGCGCATCGGGCGATGGAGTCACGTCAGGCGAGGGCTCCTCGGTGCTCTCGCTCGGCTTCGCGCGACGACCGTTGCTGCGACCCGCGAAGAGAGAAGGTGCGATGCGGTCGGCGTCGCCGCGCTTCCAGCGGAGGAAGGAGATGAGGCGTCGCGCGTCGTCGTAGGTGCTCGCCATCAGCGTGAACGCGCGCTGCCGGAGCTCCGCCGCGGGCGACTGCGACGCGAGGCTGCGCGCGCCGATCGCATCGACGAGCGCGTGCGCCGCGGCCTCGGCTTGCTGGACGTACGCGAGCTCGAGGCCCGTCTGCGGCTCCACGGTGTCCCAGTGCTCCGTGAGGACCGCCGTGAGCTGCATGAGGTCGAGGTACTGGTTCCTGAACCCCTTGGTCCCCTGCAGCTCACCGACGACACCGCGCGAGAGCACGCCGCGCAGGACGAGCGTGCGCACCTCGGCGACGAGCACCTCGCGGTACTTCACGACATCGGCCGAGAGCTGCTGCACGTCGGTCCCGCTCTCGAGCGCGCGGTAGGCCGCGTGCGCTTGGAGCGCGGCGCGCGCGAGCAGCTCGAGCCGATCGAGGGCGGCCCCCGTCATCGGCTCACCGAACTGCGCGACGAGCGCCGCGCGGTGGCGGCGGATCACCGGCGCAGCCCCGACGATGAGCGTCGCGGCCGCGGAGACCTCGACGTTGAGGCTGAGGAGGTCGCGCTCGTCGATCGCGAGCAGCTCGTCGCGCACGGCTTCGAGCGCCGGCCCGCCGAGGGTGGCGGGATCGAGGGAGGTGTCGATGGACGGGATGCGTCTCTTGCTCATGGCTGCTCTGCTCCTGGGCGGTTCTTCCGCTGTCAGGGCACGTATCGAGAGCAGCCGCGCCGAGTTTCGTGCTCATTCGCGCCCGGCAGCGAAAAAGTTGGCACGGTCTTCTCCGGAGGGCGCCCAGGTGCCCTCCGACGATGAACCGCTTCCTCCAGAGGGCGCCCAGGTGCCCTCCGACGATGACCGGCTTCCGCCGTCGGGCGCCCAGGCGCCCTCCGTCGATGAGCCGCTTCCGCTCGAGGGCGCTCAGGTGCCCTCCGACGATGCCTCCCGTCCGCCGAGGGGCGGCCAGGCGCTGTCCGACGATGACCCACTTCGGGCGAACGGAGCCGAGGCGCCCTCCGACGGTGCTTCACGTCAGCCGAGGGGCGGCCAGGCCTCCGACGATGACCGGCCTTCTCCAAAGGCGCCCAGGCGCTCGCTGACCATGAGCAGCTCGCTTCGCGCGATCCCTGGGCGCCTACGCCGATGCTCCGGCTCGGCCGAGTCGCGCCCGGACGGCGTGCGGCCTCCTCCGTCAAGGCCCCGAGGCCTTCTCATCGCCAACTCCACCCCGGGAATTCGCCGACTGGCGGGCGCCCAGACCCACGGCGCAAGACGTCTCAGAGGCCAGCGACCAGCCGGTAGGTCAGGCGCAACGGCGTGCTCGCAGCGAGAAGAAGCCTCGACATCTCAGGGTTGGCTCCAGTACGTTCGTCCAGGGAGGGCTGCGAGCGAAGATGCCTAGCAAGCAAAAGACCAAGGTCGGGTCGCCGTCTGGCACCCAAAAACGCACCCCTCCACGCCGCCCGAGCGCGAGGAAACCTCGCCTCCATCCGCTCGGTGACCCCGAAGCCACGCCCGACATGCTTGCGGACGCAGCGACGAGTGCAGGCCTGGGGCCCGACGACGTTCGTGCAATACGCGATTGGCTGGCGAAGCTCATGCTCGCCGACGAGTTCGCGAAGCTCGGCCAGGCTGGACACACGCTTACGGA
Organism: Deltaproteobacteria bacterium; assembly: GCA_017303575.1. Taxonomy (GTDB): domain Bacteria; phylum Myxococcota_A; class Polyangia; order Polyangiales; family Sandaracinaceae; genus JAFLCL01. Next base: position 33,201 of record JAFLCL010000019.1, on the reverse strand, counting down.
TGTGCCGTTGCGGCGGGTCTTCGTCGACCTGCCGGTCAAGAACTCACCCCACGCCGAGTCAGGTGAGCCGTTCCTGGGAAGTCTGATGGGTGCTAGTCCGCTTCCCCTCAGCTTCTTCTTCTGCGACTTGCCGCCGAACCACGAAGACGACGCTAGCGAAACAGCCCTACGAATCCGCAACGGACGTCCTCCCCGACCTCATCCTAGCGCGTCCGGCGTGCTGCTCATCGGCGGTCCGGGCCAAGGCAAGTCGACCCTGGGTCAGATTGCATGCCAACTACACCGTGTCGCCCTTCTCAGGTCAGCCAAGGAGCACCTGGCGACGCGCGAACAGATCGTGCTTGCCACCTTTGAAGAAGGATCCGCGGCAAACGGCGAACTGCGCCTTTCATTGCCCGACAAGGCCCTGCTTCCGTTGCATGTCTCGCTGCCCGCGTTGGCTGCCTGGCTGTCCAGCCAAGCACGCTCTGGAGTAAAGTCCGGGGACATCCTGAACTTCATCGCGACACTCCCCAGTGCGCATACCGTGGGCCTGTCGCCACGGCACCTACTCGCAATATCTGGACACATCGGGTTCCTCATTGTGTTCGATGGATTTGATGAGGTGGGTGCTACCGACGATCGAGAAGCCATTGTCATCGCCGCACGACGTCTCCTGCTCACACTGGCCGGCAACAACTGCCACGCGCAGGTCCTCGCTACAACCAGGCCACAGGGATACGCCGGTGAACTGGCCGCCCTGGGCATTCCGCTAAGACCGCAGATTCTAGCCTCGCTAGATCCGTCCCACGCCCTAGAATACGCCGCCAGATTGCTGGCCGCCAAAGTTCCAGGCGTGGACGAGCAGCAACGTCTCTTGGAACGCATGCGAGAGGCCGCGGAAAACCCGTCAACCGCTCGTCTGATGACGACGCCGCTTCAAGTGACAATCATCACTGCGCTCATCCAACAGCAAGGGCGAGCACCCCGCGAACGATGGAGACTCTTCGCTAGATACTTCGACTACACATACAATCGAGAGATCGAACGCGGAACGTTCGCATCAGCGCTTCTAGCGGACCATCGCAGCCACATCGAGGCAATCCATACGCGAGTTGCTCTGCTCCTACAAGTTGAGGCGGAACGAGCCGGCGGGGCCCCTGCACGAATGTCGTCAGCACAACTGCGGGCCGTCGTACACGAGGTCCTCGGCGAGGAGACAATTGACACTGCGCCACACGAAAGTGACGCTCTGAACCAGCGCGAGGAGTTGGTCGCCGACATGCTCAAGGCGGCCGAACAGCGCCTGGTGTTCCTCGTGGAGCCCGAGCCCGGGCAGTTTGGCTTCGAGATTCGCTCGTTGCAAGAGTTCATGGCAGCGTGGGCACTCTCGGCAGGACCGGACGTCATGATCAGCGCGCGCCTCGAGCAGATCTCGCGCGCCTCCATGTTTCGCAATGTCCTCCTGTTCATGGCCAGTAGACTCTTCAGCGAGAACTCGCACCTTCGGGGCGGGCTCGCCGACACGCTCTGCGTAGAAGCCGACGCGGTTGCGGACTCTTGGCCAGGTAGCCACGCCGGTATCGGAGCATCGTTGGCGCTTGAGATTCTGGAGGAAGGATCGGTACTCAACCAACCACGCCAGGCCGCGGCCCTTCTTGCTCGCGCGGTCCGACTCCTAGATCTCCCGCCCTCTGACGCCCACCTGCGTCTAGCTCGAGTGGCTGAGTCTGAGTGGGGCAGCTTACTTGCGGAAGCGATCGAAGAACGGCTGCGGCGATCGGCGCCGGCTTCTGGTGCCATCGCATGCTTGATCGAGAGCGTTGGGGTTGGTCAGGTTTGGGCGCTTGGACTTGTAGAACGGTACCTCGGTTCGCCCAGCCAACTACCGCGCATGATAGCCATCGGGTACACGGCGAACATCCGACCGCGAGACTGGCTTCTCCGTAGGATTGCGGACGCCGGAGACGCCTTTCCATCCGCGCAGGTCGTGCCCCTGCTCGCCGGGTCCGAGAGAGGCTCCGAGGCGGGCGAATGGTGCGCGTGGGTTTCGCGATCGCTCCGCCGCTCCACTGAGAACCTGAGACGATGGTCCGTCTACCGCGTTGGACCGAGAGTGCGACACGCAACGACGAGTCGAAGACCGTCCACGCCCTGTCCCCGTGGATGGGAGCCTGTTCTCGCGCTCTGCGATTTTGCCTTGGATCCCAGTGCGAAGACTGCTGCGCTCGCGCTAGAAGTTTTTGCGGAGCACTGGAAACTGGATGACTGGAGAATGGTCGCTGACTTCTGCGCATGGCCACTCGCAACGTGTCTGCGGGCAGCACGCAGTGCGAAAGATCTCCGCAGCTTCGCAAGGTCGCTCCGCGCCGAACAACTCGGAGACACTCTCGAGTGGATCCAGGCGGAGCAGAGATGGCGCGTAGATGAGGGAGACATACTGCCTTCGCTCTCTCACCTGAGAGCCCCATGGACGACGTCCCAGCTTCATGCTGGAGCCCCCCCTCTGGCCATTCCTGCGTGGTCTCACTTCTGGCGCTCGTCATCTACTCGCCTCCGCATGAGCGACGCGAACAACGCCTTCAGCAAGGCATTGAATCCAAACCTAAAGGAGGCCTTTGCCAGACTGTGCCTTGCCACATTCAGTTCGCTTGGGCAGCGGGCCGGCGCCATTGATCCGTCATCTTGGTTGCAAGCGTCGACCACGGGCATCGATTACCTCGTGCCGCGTCCACCCGCGCTCGATCGATCACTCTGGCTAGAACTGCTTAACAAGTTTCCCTTGGATCCGGTGAATGTCTTTTCGCGAGGCAACCGAGTTCTTCTGTTGCAGGCCTGCCTAGAGTCGAATGGGCATCCGACGACAATCAGGCTGGCGGCCATTGCGTTCACGCACCACTTCGGGCCCCACCACGATGAGACTGAGTTGTCGGAAGCGCGACGTCTAGCGCGCGAAGTAACGTCCCTGGTTTCAGCGACGGAAGGGCGGAGCGGATGGTCAGCAATTCTCGCGGTTTTTGGCGGCGACCTTACGACGTCGGAAGAGACCGACGCGATCAGCGCCGTCGGCAGCATCGCGACGGAGCACCCAGACGCTTGGGTCTTCCTCGTGGACGCAGTGCGGGAAAGCGGAATGCCGCGGATGCGACGAACTGCCGCGTTAGCGCGCGTGCTCCGCGAAATGGGCGTGGATTGCCGCTACGCTTCGTACGCATTTCATCAACTCCGGGAGTTGCAGCAACGGGAAAGTTCGTCACTCGATGTCAGCGATACTTGGAGTCGTCTCACACTGCCCAATCCGCCGCCGGCGTCAACCAATGCGCCTCAGGCGGCGCGGGTGCCCGAAGCTCCAGTCACGCTCTCCCGGGTAGCACTGAGAGACGTTCGTGGACTGTCCAATCTTCAGCTGACGTTTCCTTCACCGCCCAAGGGCCGCGGCCAGTGGATAGTTCTACTGGGTCCGAATGGCGTCGGAAAGACGACCATACTGCGCAGTATTGCGCTTGCGTGCCGAAATGCACAGGACCCGGCGATTTGGCCAGATGATGCTTTCGCGGCTCCTTGGCCTCGTATGGGAACAGACGAAGCCCGCGTCGTTGTCGAAGTCGGTGGATCTGATTTCCACGAGAGCCGCCTCCGCGCTGATACCGGTCCCCGGGTCACACAGGTTCCCGTGCAGACTCGGGAACGGCTCTTCCCGTTGTTCGGATACGGCTGTCGGCGTGGGTCTGCCCTGGGAGGACGCACACGCGAGGCCACCATCAAGACCGATGGTGGGCCAGAGGTGGCAACGCTTTTCAGCGAGGCTCGCGACCTGATCCACGCGGAGACGTGGATCCTCATCCTCGATGGGGATGCTGGTCGAAGTCCGCGGTCGCGCGACCTTCTTGCTATAGTTCTTCTGGCGCTTAAGAAGTTGCTCGACGTCGCCGAGATCGAGGTTGACGGCAAGCGCCTTTGGGTCACTGAACGTCACGGCGCACGAATCCCATTCGAGTCCATGAGCGACGGGTATCTTACCACGGCGGGCTGGTTCCTTGACTTCGTTGCGCGATGGTCCGAAATGGCCGAAGAGGATGGCCGCGAACTGAGCCCGGACTTTCTGTCCCACGCACGGGGGCTAGTGCTTATCGACGAGTTCGACCTGCATTTGCACCCCCAGTGGCAGATGACAGCGATCTCCCGTGTACGCGAGATCTTGCCGCAGATGTCGTTCGTCGTTACGACGCACAACCCACTCACCCTGGTCGGGGTGCGCGCGGACGAAACGTGGATTCTTTCGCGCGGACCGACCGGGATCGAGGCCGTGCAGGGGACTGACCCCGCGATGCTCCTTACCAGCGGACAGATCCTTCGCCAGTATTTTGGGATAGGCGACTTGAAGCCCGACTTGCTGGGGCGCCAGCTCGATCGGCATGGCTTCCTTGCTAACCTGGCTGCGCGGAGCGATCAGGAGGATAGCGAACTAGCGGCCATCTCTGGCGAGCTCGCCATCGCCGGTATCGTCCCTCCGTGGCCAACTGTCGCACGCAGTAGGCGATCGTCCAAGGGGCGGAAGACAACGACGAGTGGGGGCCGAGCGTGATTCGCGTCCGGCGCGGCCGGGAACCCGCAGCAGTCGGCGCCGCTCGACTGACACATCTCCCCAGGATCCGGCGCATCGCATGCGCACGAGCACCCACCTCAAGAGAGATCAATGGCTACGACATCGCCGCAGAGGTTTTGTGGCACCGGCAGTTTCACAAGTGTTGCTACTGCGAAACCAGGCTTCACTGCGTGTACAACGACGTTGAGCACTACCGGCCGAAGGCGCGAGGAGATCGTCGACCCGGAAGCTCTTTCACGCACGGGTACTGGTGGCTTGCTTGGAACTGGTCAAACATGCTCTTCGCATGCGCCAACTGTAACCGATCAGGCAAGAACGACAGCTTCCCTCTGAAGTCAGGGAGCGGCGTCTTGCACCCAGAGGCCGACCCTCCCGGCGGGGAGGTTCCCCTGCTCCTCGATCCAGCGGGACGTACGAATCCCGCGACGCATATCCAGTTCAAGTATGAGCCCGTAGACCCGCGTCTGGGGGGTCCGCCGCAATGGTGTGCGCGCCCGCGTGGGGCTAGCGAGAGAGGCGATGCCACGATCAACGTGTTGAGACTGAACCACAGCAACCTTCTAGATATGCGTCGTGATCACGTGGAAACGGTCGTGCGAAGGGAGGCGGACTTGGTTCTGGCTGCACTCACGGCTGGCACTCGAGCGAGTGTGCGCGCCGCCGTTCGTCGTGCCACTGAGATAATGACCTCTCGACATGCTTATGCACTTTTGGCGCGCGACGCGATGGAGCTGCTGGTCCCTCCGTCTGCTGGGGTGACATGGCCACTGCCGTCGCAGGTACCGCTCCGGACGCCTTAGTCGAATGCCTGCATTTCCACGATCTGGCGTGAGCCAGCACCGTCGTGGCTCCACCGCCGTTGCTCGGGAGCATGGTAGGGCCCAGGCGTCCAGCACCTTGAAGCACTATGCGTATCAACGTAATGCGCGAACGTGGGTGTCGCCCACTGGAGGGCGATACTCCATCCATTACGCGGTGGACTCGGGGTGCGCTGGTGACGGCACTGGTGCTCTGAGGTGGAGCGGTGACGCCGTTCGCGGGGCGTGGGCAGGACGAGGAGAGCGTGTGGATATTCACGCACCGCTGTCGGCGCCGGGCGGCTACGCAGCTGCCGATCCGTGACTCATGCGTCTTCGGTCGCGGAAGTGCGTGTCGCGCTCGTCAGCGCGTGCAGACGATCGCGAAGGTCGATGATCTCTTCGAGGGGCACGCCGAACTTGCAGCCGAGCTTCTCGGGGATCGACTTGGCGCGCTGCTTGAGCTTCTTGCCGTCTGCGCTGAGGTGGATCTCGACGACGCGCTCGTCCTCCGCGCTGCGCTGACGCGCGAGCAGGCCCTGCGACTCGAGGCGCTTGAGGAGCGGCGTGAGCGTCCCCGAGTCGAGCGCGAGGCGCTCGCCGATCTGCTTCACCGACACGCCGTCGGTCTCCCACAGCACCAACATCACGAGGTACTGCGGGTACGTCAGACCGAGCGGCGCGAGCAGCGGCGCGTACGCCGCCGTGACGGCGCGCGAGGCCGCGTAGAGCGCGAAGCAGAGCTGATCGTCGAGTCGGAGGCTCATCGAAGACCGTCCTTGAGAATCACGCCGCGGATGGGGCGCCTTGCGGCGGGGGAACGAAGTTCCCCCTGGAGCAGCGAGCGGAGGATGCCGGCACGGCATCCGAGCAGTCAGCGCCGAAGGCGCGAGGAAACGTGTGCGAAGCGACGAAGGACGAGCAGGGGGGCCGCGCCCTCTGGCGCACATTCTGTGCGACGCGGGGGAGCTGCCGGGTCTCCCCGTACCGAGCGCCGGAGGCGCGGGAAACAGAGCTCAAACGACCGTGACGGTCACTGGGACATTGCCACGGGTCGCGTTCGAGTAGGGGCACACCTGGTGCGCCGTGTTCACGAGCGCCTCGGCTTGCTCGCGCGACAGCTCGGGGATCTTGGCCTCGAGCGCGACGGTGAGGCCGAAGCCCTGGCCGCCGTCGGCGCGCGTGATCGGGCCGATGCCGACCTTCGCGGTGATCTCGACGGGGCCGGTCACGAGCTTCTGCGAGCGTGCGACGTGGGCGACGGCGCTGCCGAAGCACGCGGAGTAGCCGGCCGCGAAGAGCTGCTCGGGGTTGGTCGCGCCGCCCTTGCCGCCCATCGTCTTGGGCGGGACGACCTGGAGCTCGAGGATGCCGTCGTCCGAGGCGACGCGGCCTTCGCGGCCTCCGAAGGCAGTGGCGGTGGCGGTGTAGAGGACGGGGCTCGGCGTCGCGATGGTCATGGAGGGCTCCTTGTTGCGCCGTGTTCGTTCGGCGTGAGCACACTCTGACGCCATTTCGATTGTATGCAATCGATTTGTTTACAACGTAATGTGACGGCGGACGTTGGAGTGTTCGGGGCGTTGGTCGGCGCGAGCCACGTAGCCCTCACCTCGCGGGGCCCAAGCCCGCGTGTCCTCTCCCGCTCTCGCGGGAGAGGGGAGCTTGAGTGCTTGCACCCTCACCGCGAGCCCCTCACCGCCAGCCCCCTCACCGCCAGCCCCCTCACCGCCAGCGGTGACGGAGCAGGGTGCGGATCTCGCCGGGGGTCTGGCCCGAGCGCGCGGTGAACGCGTGGCTCAGCGCGATGGCGGAGCGGAAGCCGCTCAGCTGGGCGACGCGGGCGAGCGAGAGTGACTCGATCGAGAGCAGCTGCTGGGCGTGGCTCATGCGCATGTCGGAGAGCGCGTCGCGGAAGCCGTCGATCGGCATGGAGAACTGCGACTCGAGCTCGTCGAGATCGCGGCGCGCCTGGCGCTCCGAGAGGCCCACCGCCTCGCCGAGCTCGGGCAGCGAGGGATGTCGATCCAGCTGTCCACGCAGCTCGCCGAGCGCGCGGTAGAGCTGCGCGACGCGCGGCGTGACGATCGCGGGCGCGCGGGGCAGCGCCTCTGCGCCGAGGCCGAGCACGCGCAGCAGCTCGACCAGCTCGAGCATCCACGCGAGCGCCGTCTCCTCGGAGAAGCGCGACGTGAGCGCCTGCAGGCGCGCGAGATCGCGCGGTCCCAGGCGGCCGATGAAGGGCGGCCCCACGTGCGCGGGACCCAGGCCGATGTCGGGCTCCCACTCGAAGACGAGCACCTCGCACGGCGAGCCTGCGTAGCCCTCGTGGTCTTGGCGCGACTGATCGAGCACGACGACATCACCCACGCCGAGGCTGGTCACGACGCCGTCGGTCGCGACGTAGCCGCGACCGCGCAAGACGACGGAGAGCTGCGGGCGACGCTGGCGCGCGATGTAGGACGTGAGGCGCGACAAGATGCCCCAGTCGCTCGCGATGCCTGCGCTCCACAGCACCGACACGGCGAAGCCCTGATCACGCACGCTGCCGTAGCGAGCGCGCGCGCCTTCGACCGGGAGGGCGACCTCCATGTCCTGCCGCAGCACCCCGCGAGCATCGCACTTGTCGTGCGATCGCTCGACGCCCTCGACCCGGCCAACTCAAGCGAGGCGACGGTTCGCGAAGAAGCGCACGGCCACGAACATGCCGGCGCCCGCGATGCCGCTGGCGACCCACTCGGGGATCGCGAGGCCCGCGAGCTGGTTCAGCGCCACGAGCGGGATGATGCACAGGATCTGCATCACGAACGCGATCACGATCACCTGCCAGAACGGGAGCGGGTGCCAGAACTTCCACGGCGGAACACCAGTCGTCGCATCGGTCATCGAATCCTCCTCGCCCGAGAACGATGGAGGTCTGGAGGGAGCGCCGCCATTGATTCGTTCGGACACCGCTGGAACCAAGCGATGAAGCGAACCTGCACGGTGTGCCGAACGCGCCCAATGTTCTGGGGGACTTGGAAGCGGAGAAGTGACCCTCTCATCGAGCGTCATTGCTCGCAGACGGCGGTGCCGCGGGGGGTGCAGTGATCGACGAGCGTGTCGTCGAAGGGGCCGACCTCGCGGCGCCATGCGGTGCCGCAGTGGCCGTGGCCCGGTCCGTTGCCCATCGTCGCGAAGGGCAGCCGCTCGCCTGCTTGGAGCGCGAGCAGCTCGCTCACCCTGAAGCGCACCTCGTGCGAGCCGCCGAGGAAGCTGACCTCGACGTCGTCGTCCCACGCGCCGGCCTCGACGTAGACGGTGTGCCCGTTGTGCGTGCACGAGGGGTCGTTGAGGTTCACGACGAACGCCGTCTCGATCACGAGCGCGCCACCGAGCGCGGCGTCACGCAGCGGAGGCGCGTCGGGGAAGAGCGTGCCGCCGTCGTGCGCGCTGCTGTCGTGTGGGGGGCCTGCGTCGCCGGGCAGATCGTGCGCGGCCGAGCAGCCCACGAGGAGCGCGCCGGTGGCGGCGCTGGAGCGGAGGAGGAACGTGCGTCGATTCATGGTGACCTCGCGCCGAGGCTTGCGCTCGACGCGGGGTCCCCTCGAATTAGGCCGACTTAAACGGGCCTATGGGGCGCCGGTCTCTCGACTCAATCCACTCGAGTCTCGCGAGGGAGCTCGGGCCTTCGGCACCACTCGCTCCAGCTGCCGACGTAGAGCTTGGCGCCGTGGAGGCCTGCACGATCGAGCGCGAGCAGCGTGTGGCACGCTGTGACGCCCGAGCCGCAGTGCACGATCGTGCGATCGATCGTTCGACCGCGGAGCAGCGCGACGTAGCGATCCCTGAGAGTCGTCGCGTCGAGGAAGCGGCCCGCGTCGTCGAGGTTCGTCGTCGCGTAGGGCGCGTTGATGGCGCCGGGGATGTGGCCTGCGACGGGATCCATCGTCTCGTTCTCGCCGCGGAAACGATCGGCCGCGCGCACGTCGATCACGAGCGAGGACGGATCGACACGCGCACGATCGACGGCGGTGCGATCGACGGTCTCGCCCCTCCAAGCGCGCACTGGATGCTGCGACTGCGCGTCGGGCGCTTCCCCGCTCTCGAGCGCGAGCTCACCGCGTGAGGCAGCGTCGGTGATCGCGGCCCATCCGCCATCGAGCACCCGCACACGATCGTGTCCGTACGCGCGCAGCATCCACCACACGCGCGCGGCCGAGATCGCGCCGCTCTGATCGTCGTACACGACGACGTCGCTCTTGGGCGTCACGCCGAGCCGCGAGAGCGTCTTCGCGAAGGCCTCGGGCGAGGGCAGCGGATGACGTCCGCCCTCTGACGCGCTCGCGACGGGACCTGCGAGCTCTCGGTCGAGACCGACGAAGCGCGCGCCCGCGAGGTGCGAGGTGAGGAACGCCTCGCGCGACCGACGCGCGTCGATGAGCACGGGCACGTGTGGACGCAGCGCGATCAGCTCGGCGACGGTGACGATCGGGTCCATTCGCAAAGTCTGGTCGGTGACCGCGCGGGCGTCGACGTTCCTCAGAAGCAGCGAGAGATCGCCCCGCCGGCGAAGAACCGGTCGCAGTAGGAGCCCGAGGGGTCGCGTAGGTTGCAGGCACCGAGCGCCTCGTTCTCTTCGTCGCACGAGGAGCATGGGTAGCGAGCGTCGGGGCAACGCGCCGCCCAACAACACAGCAACTCCGAGGCCTGGCGCGCGCAGCCGTGCTCGACGGAACAGCTGAGCCACTGATGCATGACGCACTCCGCGCAGCCGAAGCCGTCACGCATCGGTGTGTCGTCGCCTGCGACGCACACGCGCGGTGCCGTGATGCCGTCGTGCGCGCACTCCCACGTCTCGTCGCCACAGTGACCACGCGGTGCCCAGCCCTCGACGAACCCGAGCGTCTCGAACGCGTCGCAGCTCCGTTGAAGACAGCGATCCTCCGAGCACGTGTGGACGATCGGCCCGTCGCAGACGTCGCCTGCGCAGCACGCTTCGCCCGCCGCGCCGCACTGCCCGCAGCGCCCCTCCGATGTGCACGCGAGCCCCGTCGCGCACCCGCCATCCGCACAACAGAGCTGACCGTCCAGGCCGCAGCTCACGCACTCGCCGTCGCTGCAGACGTTCGACGCACTTCGACACGCACCCGACTCGCAACAGGGTTCGAGGCGGCCGCCGCACGCCGTACACGCCCCGTCCGCGCAAAGGCGCTCGTCGGCTCCACACGCGTTGCCACACGACCCGCAGTCGGAGGCGGACGCCAAGTCCACGCAGCGGCCATCGCAGGGCGCGAGGCCCTCGGGGCAGACGCACGCTCCGAGGCGACACTCTTCGAGTCCCTCACAGATCGTCCCGCAGGCACCGCAGTGAAGCGGGTCACGCGAGAGGTCGACACATCGGACACCATCACACGAGGTCTGCGTCGCGCTGCACGAGGGGTCGTAGGGGAGCACTGTCGCTTCACACCCTGCGACGAGCAGGACCACGAGAACGAGCGCGCGCATCAACACCCCCACCGGTAGCTCACCACGTGGCTCGGCCCGACGACCGTGTAGAGCGCGATGTCGCCGGATGCGCTGGTCTGCATCGTGCGGCACGTGATCGAGCCCACGTCGTCGTCGAGCACGTCCGTCGCCTCGCTCACGCCGGATGAGGTGACGCTCTCCACCTCGAGCTGCGCGGGCGCGCGTGCGAGGCCCACGAGGACGCGAGAGCCCATCATGGTGAGATCGTGTGCGCACGGGCTCGGCAGCGTGGGCACGGCACGCGGCGATGGCGCCACGTGTGTGCTGAAGCTGTCGGAGGCGTACGTGTAGTCGAGCACCTCGAGGGTCGACTCCGCGCCGACCGACCACACGACTGCAACGCGCGCCCCCGAGACCTGCACGGCGGAGAGGGACTCCACGGGGCCAGACGTAGACGAGACGTGGGCCGCGTCGGAGACCTGCGTGATGTAGCCGCTGCCCGTCCCGTTGAACCAGAAGGCGCGGGCGGCGACACCACCCGTCCCATTGCCGTGGACGACCACCGCATACTCGTCGGCGATGCGCACGATGTCCGGCCGCAGAGCCGTCGCCGTCGACGAGTAGACCATCAGCTCTCGCGTGCGCGAGCCATCGTAGGCGTAGGCCGTCAAATAGAGCGAACGGCCCGGGTCTACGTACGTGAGCGCGATGTACTCCTCCAGCAGCGCGATGGAGACCGTGTCGCCCACACCATAGGCACCCGTGTAGACCGACTGGGGCGTCGACGCGGCTGGGGCGGCCACGCTCGTCTCGAGCAGCTGCAGTCTTCGGTTGCCCGACCACGACACGAACAGCGACGTGTCGTTGGCAGCGACGTCGAAGCGCGTGGCCCCCGAGCGGCTCGCGTGACTGCCGGCCACGAGCGTCACCACACTGCCGAGCGTGCCGTCTTCGGTGACGGTCTGTGCGGCGAGAGATCCGTCGGCGAGCTGAGCCACCACGATCCAACCGTCGAGCGTTCCTACGCTCCGCACGAAGGTCGCGCCGGTCATCTCGGTGTGGTCGAGGATGCTCACCGACCGTACGCCATCGTCGATCAGACCATCGCAGTCGTCGTCGAAGGCGTTGCATCTCTCTGCAGGCGGGGTGCAACTGGCCGCGGGCCCGACGCATGCCGCACACGCCGCGGTGCCTGCGCTGCCGCAGGTCGTGCGGCACGCGACGCTCTCACCGAGTCGGCACGTGAAGCTCGGATCGTCATCCGAGAGTCCGTTGCAGTCCTGGTCGACATCGTCGCATCGCTCGCTGGCCATCGGATGCGTGGTCGATGCCCGATCGTCGCAGTCGTCACGAAACCGCACGAAGCCCTCTGGCGCTGTGCACGCTCGCATCGTTCGCGCGTCGGACCGCATGCTCCCGTAGCCATCCCCATCACCGTCGGCGACGAACTCGAAGCCCGCGCCCTCGTCGAGCACGCCGTCGCAGTCTTCGTCTGCACCACCACAGACCTCGAAGCCAGCGGGGTGGATCGCGGAATCACCGTCGTCACAGTCCCCCGCGCGTTCCACGAGACCCGGAGGCGCATTCTCGGCACACACGGACTGCATGCCGGCACCGAAGCCGTCGCGATCCGCATCGGCGTAGCGCACGACGGTCGTGCAGCGCGGGGTCGGTGGTGGCTCCTGCACGGGGCCCGGACACCCAACGATCACTGCCGCGCCCAGCCACGCCCACCGCATCCACGCCATGCGCAACGATCGAGGGGGTGTGCGGCGTTGTCAACTCAAGCGTCGATGAGCTCGAGCTCCGCGGACACGAGCGGCACGGTGCCGTCTCCGACGACGGGACGGATCACGGCGTGCTCGAGGCGCGGGGCCGAGGGCCACTCGCTCGGCGCGTGACGTGCGGCCTCGAGGACCGCGCGCGTCGCGAGCGGGAGCGACGCGAGCCACACCTCGTCGGAGTCCGTGAGGCGCGCGGGCTCGACCTTGCGCGTGAGCGACAGCGGCAGCGGGGGCGGGATCACCGACGGCTTCTTCTTCGGCGGCGGAACCAGCAGCGCGTGCAGGAGCGGCGCGGGGATCTTGTCGATCTGCGTCGGGTCTTCGTCGTCGAGGAGGAGGCTGCGGGTGTCCACGGTGACGCGCGCGTCAGCAGATCACGTGCCAGCGGCAGGTGAGGCTGTACGCGCGGAATCGCTGAGAAAAAGGGCGATCGGAGGCGACGAGTGGCCACTCGATCCGCCGTGCCGTTGCGGCGCAGTGCGGATCGGGCGCTCTGTTTCTGCGCGCCATTCGGCGCGCGCAGGGTGACATCAACGCATGATCTTGAGGCGGGTGGGGCCCTTGCCTGCGGGGAGCTTCTCGCCGCCCGTGCGCTCGAAGTGGTCCTTGAGGACCTTCTCGACGAGCGCCTCCGCGACGCTGAGGAACACGGCAGTGACCTCGCCGTCGGGCTGGGCCTGCACGATGGGGAAGCCCTTGTCGCCCTGCTCGCGCACGGCCTGCACGATCGGGATCTGACCGAGCAGCGGCGCCTGCGCGAAGTCCGCGATCTTCTGTCCGCCACCCTTGCCGAAGAGGTCGTGACGACCGCCCGCGGGGTCCACGAAGTAGCTCATGTTCTCGACCACGCCGAGGATCGGGAGCGAGAGCTTGTGGCACATCGAGACGGACTTGTAGACGTCCTGGAGGGCCACCTCTTGCGGCGTCGTCACCATCACGACGCCGGTCACCTTGAGCTTCTGCGCCATCGTCAGCGCGACGTCGCCCGTGCCCGGCGGCAGATCGAGCACGAGGAAGTCGAGCGTGCCCCAGTCCACGTCCTCGAGGAACTGCTTGAGCGCGCCGTGCAGCATCGGGCCGCGCCACACGACGGCCTGCTTCTCGTCCTCGAGGAGGAAGCCGATCGACATCATCTTCACGCCGAAGCGCTCGAGCGGAGAGATGCGCTTTCCGTCCTTGGAGATCGGCTGGCCCGAGACGCCCATCATCGTGGGGATCGAGGGACCATAGATGTCGGCGTCGAGCAGGCCCACGCGGTGGCCGAGCTTGGCGAGCGCGAGCGTGAGGTTCACGGCGGTGGTGCTCTTGCCCACCCCGCCCTTGCCCGACATCACGAGGATCACGTTGCGCACGCCGGGCACGGGATCGTCGCCCAGCACCTCGCGCGTCGGGACCTCGACCTGGATGTCGAGCACCACCTCGGTGACGCCCACACGCTTGGCCGCCTCTTCGAGGCGACGACGCGCCTTGGCCTCGATCGTGGGCGAAGGCGAAGGCAGCTTGATGCGCAGCGAGGCCTTGGTGCCCTCGAGCTTCACCTCGAGCAGCGAGCCGATCGCGCGCATCGGCTTCTCGAAGACGGGATCGAGCACCGGGTCGAGCGCGGCCTCCAGCGTGGGCAGATCGAGCATGGCGGCGCGCGTTGTGGGTGCTCGGGCCTGGAGCGTCAAGGCCGCGCGAGGAGCACGCGTGCTCGATCACGCGAGCGATCGAGCCGAGAGCGCGCGGAGTCGATCATCCGCTCGCACTCCGGGAGGATGGCCTCGATCAGCGCGAGCTCGGTCTGGCTCGACACGAACGCGCCGCTCGGCGTGGGCAGCGGCAGCGGCGCGGGACGAGGCGCGCTCGGATCGCGCGCGTAGCGGACGCAGGCCTCTTGCCCGACGTAGATCGCGCGCGCCGCGGCCGCACGATCGAACGCGAGCTGCTCGACGATGCCGTACGGCGGGAGCGTGCGCAGCGCCCGCTCCGTGCGGTGCATCTCTTCGATCCAGCCGCGGCCCATGTCCAACGACGGATCGGCCACGGGCTCGAGCGCAGCGCGCAGCGGCCCCTCGATGGTGAGGCCATCGCGCTGGAGCATGACGACGAGGCCCGTGGCGCGGAGCAGCGTCGAGACCGCGACGACCTGCGTCATCACCGCGCGGCCGGTCCGCGCGAGCTCCATCGACGAGAGCAACAAGCGGATCAAGAGGCGTGTCGCGCCCTCACGATCGCCAGCGATCCAGCGATCGAGCAAGACGAGCTCCGCCGCCTGCGCGGCGCGGAGGATCTCGAGGCCGGGGCAGCGTGCGTCGAGATCGGCGCATCGATCGCCCATCGGAGCGCCGGTGTAGATCGCGTCGACGAGGCGTCCGAGGTCGTCGAGCCGGGCGCGATCGATCCCAGCGATCGCGGCGCGTAGCGCGTCGTCGATCACGAGGTCGGCGTCGGGCGAGCTCTCGAGGAAGCGCTGGTGCACCTCGTCGGGGCCGGGCGGCGAGGTGAGACGCCTCGACTCGCGCGCGATCACGTCGGTCGCGCTCGTGGGCGGTGGTGTGCCGAGCACCTCGAGGCCGATCGGTGGGTGGGGAATCTCGGCCGGACGCGCGAGCCGCACGACGATCACGGCGGCCAGGAGCGAGAGCACGATCACGATCGCGCCGAGCACGATCGCCCGGGTCGCGTTCGGCAGCATCGATCTCGGACGCGGGGGCTCGCTCACGAGCGACGACCGTACCGCGAACGTGTGCCGATCCGAGGGTTCCGGATAGAGTCGGCCCACCTATGGCGGACACGACCCTCAAGGACGAAGAGCTCGCGCCCTCGCTCGCCGACACGAGCAAGAAGGGCGAGCTCACCAAGAGCGACGGCGACAAGGCCGAGCCCAAGAAGCCCGATCCGAACGCCGTGCCGATCGCGTTCCGCGCGCTGATCGGCGCCACGGGCCTCGCGATGCTGGTGGGCTTCTTCCTCGACTGGGTGCGCCTCGATCTCGCGGCCGATCACGGCACGGTGATGCTGAACGGCCTCTCGCTGCTCTCGCAGGAGAGCCTCGCGGGCACGCCTTCGATCGCCGTGATCGTGGTGCCGGTGCTGGGCACAGCGCTCGCGGCCATCGCGTTCACGGGCTTTCGCTACACGGCGTACGTCGCGATCGCCGTCAGCATGCTGCTCTTCGGCTACGCCGCGTACGTGCTCTTCCAGCTCTTCGTCGCGCACACGGGCATGGGCCTGTGGATCACGACGGGCGCTGCGTTCCTCTCGCTGCTCCTCGGCGCTGGCACGCTGCTCTGGACGCGCCGCGTGGCCGAGAAGGCCAAGGCCACCAAGAGTGAAGCGAAGGCCTCGGACACTCTCAAGAGCTGAGCGCCTCCATGCCCATCGATCGAGCGTTCATCGACGACTGTCCCTACGCGCCTGGCGGCATGCTCCTCGACGAGATCCTCGCGGTCGATCGCGACAAGAGCCTCGTACGCGTGCGCATGCCCACGCACGACGACCTCCCCATCACGCGCGAGCAGCGCGTGCACCCGCTCAAGCACCCGCGCCACGTCTCGGGCGGCCTGATGGTGCACATGACGGGCATGGCTGGCTTCGTCCACGCCTACTACGTGCTCGATCTGCGACACGCGGATGGGTGGATCGGCTACGGCGGTCGCATCCACGACGCGCGCTACAAGGCGCTCGCGATCCCCGGCGTGCCGATCGAGATCGAGTGCCAGGCGACCAAGCTGCGGCGCGGGAGCAAGCGCATCGTCGCGCGCTACGACCTGCGCTTCTACCAGGGCACGAGCCTCGTCTACGTCGGCGATCAGACCGCGATGTGGCTCAAGATCGAAGAAGGAATGTCGCTGCCGACGGGCACGGACGACGAGTGATCCCATGAGGCGGGCGGCGGGGCGGGTGGTCGTGGCGTCGCTCGCCGTGTGCGCGCTCTCTGCGTGCGGGCGACTGCGTTACGAGCCTGGCGATGCCGATGCGATCGACGCGCCCGGCCTCGATGCGGCCCTCGACGCGATCACGATCGACGCATCGATCGACGCGCCCGGCCTCGATGCCTTCGCGCCGGATGCCGCGATCGATGCGCCCGGCCTCGACGCGCCTTCGATCGACGCGCCTTCGATCGACGCAGCGGCGCCGGACGCGGCGCTCGATCGCGACGCCGGCATGGTCGGTCTGCCGACGGAGTGCCTGCTGGGCACGACCGGGACGGCGACCCTGCCGGCGTTCGTCGCGCCGATGGCTCCGGTCGAGCGTCGGGTGGTGCCGGTCGCGGACACGGCAGCGCTCACCGCCGCGCTCGCCGTCTCGATGCCAGGCGACGTGATCGAGCTCGAGCCGGGCGTGAGCTACCGATCGGCCTACGTGGTCTCGCGAGGCGACCTCACGATCCGCACGCGCGCGATCGACGCGGCCGTGCCGGCGACCTCGCGCGTGGCTCCGACGGACGCGCCCGCGCTCGCACGCATCGTGAGCGGCGGCACGTTGCCCTCGCTGAGCATCGAGGCGCCCAACGTACGTGTGGTGGGGCTCGAGATCGCGACCGACGCGCTCGATGCGCCCTCGATCGTGCGCACCACGCCCGCGGCGACCGACGTGATCCTCGAGCGCCTCTGGGTGCACGGCAGCGACGCGCGCGATGCGCGTGCAGGGCTCGAGCTGAACGGTGCGCGCACGGTGCTCGCGCGCAGCCACGTCTCGGAGATCCACGCGAACCGCGGACCACGGCCTGCGGTGCTGCTCTACACGTTCGGATCGTCGATGGCGATCCTCGACAACCACCTGGAGTCGAGCGGCGAGGGCGTGGTGTTCGGGACGGAGGTGCCTCTGACGCCCGAGAGCGCACCGAGCGATGCGGTGATCTGCAGGAACCACATCACGCGCCCTCTCACCTGGTATCCGGGGCATCCGAGCTACGCAGGCATCGAGTGGCCCACGGGCCCGCTGATCGGCGTCTACGACGCGGAGCGCGTGCTGATCGCGGGCAACGTGATCGAGCGCGCATGGGAGACGACGCGCGGCAGTGGCGCGCGTGCGCTCTCGATCGTGCCCGGCGATCTCGGCGGCGCAGGCTCGGGGCGTGTCGTGGACGTGACCTTCGTGTGGAACCACGTGCGCGACGTGCCCGAGGGGATCTCGCTCGGGGCGGGCCCCGACACGAGCCCCGCGCTCTCGCGCGTGTTTGTGGGTCAGTCGCTGTTCGAGCCGATCGAGCTCGGACGTTTCGGCGCGGACACCGGCCGCATCGTGCAGCTGCTCGCAGGCGGCGCGGGGCCGATCTCAGAGGTCGTGATCGATCGAGTCACCGCACCCGGCGCGATCCAGAACGGTCTCCTCGCAGAGCCCGGCGCGCGCGGCCTGATCACTGTGCGCGACAGCATCCTCGCGACGGGCGCGTTCGGCTTCGTCGTGGGCACGGACGAAGGCATCGCGGCGTTCCCCGATCTTGGGAACCTCGTCGTGATCGGCCCGCGCCCGAGCGTGTACGGCGCGAGCAGCACGGTGGTCGCGAGCGTCGACGACGTGGGCTTCGTCGAGGCGAGCGCGAGCGACTGGGCGCTCTCGCCGACGAGCCCGTTCTTCACTGCCTCGTCGACGGGCGGACCGGTGGGCTGCGACGTCGAGACGCTGCGCACGCTGGTGATGGGCGTGGCGCCCTGATCGCGATCGGGCACGATGGACGACGCACCATGACGAGCCCCACGAGGAGCCCCGCGAGGAACCGAGAGCAGCGAGAGGCGAGCGAGATGCGACAGCGCGCGCCCGCGGACGCCGTCTCCATCGTGCTCGAGGTGCCGTTCCACGACCTCGATCCGCTCTTCGTCGCGTGGCACGGCTGGTACTACAAGTACTTCGAGATCGCGCGCACGGCGCTCTTCCGCGCGCATCACATCGACGCTGTCGACATGATCCCGCTGAACCTCGGCTTCTACGTGGTCGAGACGCGCGCGCGTCACATCAAGCCGCTTCGTTATGGCGAGCGCTTCCGCGTGGCCGCGTGGTTCACCGAGCACGAGAGCCGCGTCGGCGTCGCCTACGAGGTGACGAGCGAGAAGGAAGGCCACCGCGTCGCGCGCGGCAAGACGACGCTCGTCACCACGCACCGGACCAAGCACGGCCCCGGCGAGGACGAGATGCTCTTCGAGACCCCGAAGGTGCTCGTCGATCGCATCCTCGGGCCGCGCGTGGCCGTCGAAGGCGCGAACGTCCCCGGCACGACGTGACGCGCGCGATCGAGCGGGCCTCGCGCATCCCACTCCTCGCGCTCCTCGTGCTCGGAGGCTGCGGGCGCATCGGCTACCGCGCGGACACGGGACCGGACGCCGGGACCGACGAGGTGACGGATGCCGCGCTCGACGCGGCGTTGGCTCCGGGGACCGACGTGGGGATCGACGGAGGCCTCGACGCGACGATCGATGCCGCGGCCTCCGATGCGGGGACCGAGGTCGATGCGTCCTCGGAGATCGATGCCGACGAGGATGCGCTCGCGCCCGACGCGTTCTGTCCCGCCGTGCCCGAGCGGTGCAATGGCCTCGACGACGACTGCGATGAGCGTGTGGACGAGACGTTCACGGTCGTCGCGCGGTGGGACGCGTGCACGAGCCCTCCGCGCTCGGGCGACGTGACGGTGGTGGGATCGCGCTGGGACGCGTCCGATGCGCTGCGCTCGGCGAGCCTCGTGGTGGGCGGGATCGAGCTGGTGTTCCCCATCACCACGCCAGGCGCGCTCTTGCTCGCGCCCGAATTCACGATCGGCAACCTGCTCGTCGCGCCCCCGTCGAGCTCCCCGCAGGGCGCGGCGCTGCCGTTCGTGGGCGGCGACGCCGCGCTCGAGCCGAACGTGGATCGCGTGGCGTTCGAGGTGGCGTGGGACGCGAGCTTCGTCGTGTACGACGGGCCGGGCGACGACTTCGTGGTGCTCGAGCAAGGCGATCCCATCACCGAGCCCGAGGCGTTCACGGTGGCCGTGCGCGACGCACGCACGGGCGCGTGGTCACGGCGGCGCTGGGAGTTCTTCGACGCCTTCAGCGACACCGATCGCCTGTTCGCCACGCGCTACGACCTCGCGTCGTTCGATCTGCCGGGCGGCGTGATCGATCGCGTCCGCATCGAGAGCGTGTTCGGCATCGACGCGCCTCAGCCCGATCGCGTGAGCGATCCGCGAGGCGATGGGGTCGTCTCACGGGCCGAGGATCCGACGTGGCCGGGCGCCAGCACGATGCTGATCACCGAGGGTGGCGCGCCCGTGCCCACCGATCTGCTCGACGCCGATCTCGTGTGGGTCGCGTCGCTCCACCCGCTCGTCGAGCCCCGCTGCTGCGTGCCCTGACTCAAGCCCGGGTGCGACGGCCTCGCCGACCCACGACGCGCTCGATCGGCTGCATCGGCGCGACGAGCCTCTCGAGCGCCTCGAGGAACACGCGGACCTTCGCGGCGAGGAAGCGTCGGCTCGGGTACAGCGCGAACACGGGCCGCAGCGCCGACGTCTCGTCGTCGAAGAGCACCACGAGGCGACCCTCGAGCACGGCCTCACGGCACACGAGCGCAGGCGAGCGCGCGATGCCCACCCCAGCCGCCGCGGCCTCACATCCGGCCTCGAGATCGTTCACGACGAGCACCGGCTCGATCTTCTGCGAGGCACCGCCGATCTCCCAGGTCTCCGACGATCTCATGCCGATCGTCGGCAGGCTCCGCAGCCCACGCACCGTGGGTCTGCCGTGCGCAGCGAGGAACGCGGGGCTCGCCACGTAGTAGCTGTGCGCGTCACCGAGCCGCTTGGCGGTGAGCGACGAGTCGTCGAGCTCACCGACGCGGATCGCGAGGTCGAAGCCCTCCTCCACGAGGTCGACGCGCCGATCCGCGAGCGCGATCTCCACGCGCATCGCGGGGTGGCGCCGGAGGTAGTCGACGACCACGGGCGCGAGGAAGCGTCGCCCGTAGAGGACCGGCGCCGACACGCGCAAGAGCCCCACCGGCGCGTCGTGACCGCTCTGCACCTCGCGGTTCGCGTCCTCGATCTGCGACGCGATGGACGCGCAGCGGGCGTAGTACGCAGCGCCCGGCTCCGTGGTGCGGAGCCTGCGCGTGGTGCGCTCGAGCAGGCGCACGCCGAGTCGAGACTCGAGCTTCGCGATGCGCTCGCTGACGGTCTGCTTCGAGAGGCCGAGCGTGCGCGCGGCGTGGGTGAAGCCCCCGTCGCGCACGACGGCGGCGAAGAGGACCATGTCCGCAGGCGAGATCGCGTTCGTCATGCAGTGCCTGACGATGAGTCCGTGGTTGCCATCATTGTCAGGATGCCATGCGGGGCGCAGGGTGGGCCTCATGAACGACGAAACACTGATCGTGGTCGTGGGTGGTGCAGGCAAGCTCGGTCGCCTGATCGTGGAATCGGTCCTCGAGCAGCGGGGCGCCCGCGTGCGGGTCCTCGTGCGCGATCCGAGCAAGCCCGAGGTCGCGGCGCTCGCCGGTGATCGCGTGGAGCTCGTGGCGTTCGACGCCGTGTCCGCCACCGACGCCGAGCGCGCCCAGGCGGTGCGCGGCGCGTTCGCTGTCGTCTCCGCGCTCCAGGGTGGCCCGGACGTGATCATCGACGCGCAGCTCGCGCTCGCCCGCGCTGCGAAGGCTGCGGGCGCGCGGCGCTTCCTCCCCTCGGACTACTCCTTCGACTTCTTCACGTTGCCCGCCGGGATCAACGTCAACTCGGACTGGCGTCGCACGTTCGCCGAGCGCGCCGCCGAGCTCGTGAGCCCTTCGTTCGAGGTCGTGCACGTGCTCCAGGGCATCTTCGCCGACCGCTACGTGCTCGGCTTCCTCGGCCTGCTCGATGCGGAGCACGGGGTGCTCCGCTACTGGGGTGACGGCACGACGCCGATCGACTGGACCACGTGGGAGGACACCGCGCGCTTCGCGGCCGCGGCGGCGCTCGACGAGAGCTCGGTGCCCGCGCGGCTCCACGTCTCGGGCGACCGCATGGACGCGCTCACCTTCGCGGACACCTGGGAGCGCGTGCATGGAAGGACGCTCACACGCGAGCGGCTCGGCTCGCTCGAGGATCTCGAGCGCGAGACGCAGCGACGCCTCGCCGCGGAGCCGAGCAACCTCTACGCGTGGCTGCCGCTCATGTATGCGCGCGGCGTCTTCGGCGGAGAGGCCTTGCTCGGGCCGACACACAACGCGCGCTACCCAGCCATCCAGGCCGAGACCGTCGCGCAGGCGATGGCGCGCGGAGCCGTCTGATGGGCCACGCGCGGAGCGTACGGGCGGTGACACGGCTCGAAGAGCACCGCATGAGCGCGGCCTTCACGTCGTATGGACTGCGCACGATCGCCGGCGCGTCGCTCGATCCGATCCTGAACGTCGACGACTTCCGCATGTCCGAGCCCACGTTCCCGCCCCACCCGCACGCAGGGTTCTCGGCGGTCACCTACCTCTTCGAGGACTCGAAGGGCTCGTTCGTCAACCGCGACAGCCTCGGGGATCGCAGCGTGATCGGGCCCGGCGCGCTCCACTGGACCCAGGCAGGGCGCGGCATGATGCACGAGGAGATCCCGAGCGTCGCAGGCCTCGAGTGCCACGGCATCCAGATGTTCGTGAACCTCCGGCGCGCGCACAAGGACGCGGCGCCTCGCGCGTTCCACGTGGAGGCGCAGGACGTGCCCGAGGTGCGCGGAGACGGCGCGCGCGTGCGGGTGCTGGCAGGCGAGCTCGACGGACATCGATCGACGCTGACCGAGCTCCTCACGCCGATCGTGTTCCTCGACGTGCACCTCGAGCCCAGCGCGACGCTGCGTGTTCCCTTGCCGCGCGGGCACAACGGCGTGGTGCTCGCCATCGCGGGCTCGGGGCTGGTGGGCGCCGATGCCGATCACCGCGCGCTGCCCGAGCACGCCGCGGCGGCCTTCGCGGATGACGGCGACGAGGTCGCGCTCTCGGCAGGATCGACGGGGCTCGAGGTGCTGGTGCTCGCGGGCGCGCCGATCGGCGAGCCCGTGATCTTCGGTGGGCCCTTCGCGATGACGAGCCGCGCCGAGATCCAGGACGCGTTCGCGCGTCACGCGCGCGGCGAGATGGGACACCTCGAGCCCTCGTTCCGCGCGCGGCGCTGAGCCGCATCGTCAGGTCTCGAGGAGCTTTCTGAAGCTGTCGAGGCGGAACGCCGCGATCTCGCCGCGCTCGATGGCGGGGCGCACGACGCAGCCGGGCTCACGCGTGTGTCGGCAGTTGGTGAACTGACACATCCCGAGCGCGGCGAGCTCGGGGTAGAGCGACGTGAGCGTGGCGACGTCGAGCTCGGGGAGCGCGAGCTCGCGCAGGCCGGGCGTGTCGACGAGCCAGCCTTCGCCGAAGGGATGGAGCGTCGCCACGCGCGTGGTGTGGAGACCCTTCTTGCTGGTGCCGCTGATCTCACCGACGGCGAGGCTCAGGCTGGGATCGAGCGCGTTGACGAGGCTCGACTTCCCGGCGCCGCTCTTGCCCATGAACGCCGAGATCTTGCCGCGCAGGGCCTCGCGCAGCGCGTCGATGCCCACGCCCGAGCGCGCGCTCGTCTCGATCACGGGCACCCCGATGCGACGGTAGACCTCGAGCGTGTCGCGCAGCGTCGCGGCTTCGGCGGACGCGTCGTCGAGCGCATCGCGCTTGGTCACCGCGAGCAGGCCAGCCACGTTGCCGAGCGCGGCGGCGACGAGGAAACGATCCACGAGGCCGGGCTGGAGCGGCGGATCGGTGGCCGCGCCGCAGATCACGAGCACATCGACGTTGGCGACGACGAGGTCGTCGAAGTGCTTGCCGCGCGGGCCCGGCTCGCGTCGCATGATCCACGAGCGACGCTCGAGCACCGCGTCGATCACGCCCTCGCCGGCGTCCGTGGGCTCGACACGCACGCGATCACCCGCGACCGCGAGCTCGCTCTTCTGCCGCTCCTGCTTGAGCTTGCCCCGCAGCTTGCAGGTGAGGATCTCTCCCGCGTCGGTGCGCACCGTGAAGAAGCCGCTGACGGCGCGGGTGACGAGGCCTTCGATCGAGTCGCTCACGTGCGCCACCGACGCGCGCGCCCGCGCTTGCTGACGCGGCTCGATGCGAGAGCCTGGCCGCTCACTGGAGCTGTTCGGGGGTGGGCTCGGGGATGCCGTGCTCTTCGCGGTAGCGGCGCGCGGCCTCGCCGGTGCGGCCGAGGATCACCGACACGAGCATGAAGTGGTTGTTGTCGTAGGTCGTCGTCTCGCGCACGACCTCGCTGCCGCGCAGCGTCGAGCGGAGGCCCCCCACGCGCGAGGGCTCGAGCACCACGAAGTGACGCTCGCCATCGTGCTCACCGGCCCACGTGGTGAGCGCGCGTGTGTCGAGGTCGACGAAGATGTAGCAAGCGTTGCCGCTGTAGAAGTTCTCGCCCTTCCAGTTCATCTGCCACGCGATCACGCGCTCCTCGGGGCCCGTGCGGCGCTCGTAGTACGGCGCGAAGAGGCTGCGCTGTCCCCAGTGCGGCGACAGATCCGGCAGGTAGACGTCCAGGCCCCAGACCGCGAAGGAGAAGGCGAGGCCGACGAGCGCGCGCAGCGCGGTGGCCCGGAAGAACGAGAGCGCCGCGAGGCCGATCAGCACGCCCGCTGCGATCGCGAAGCCCGTGAGGATCGGGCGGTAGTCGTACTGGTCGGGCCAGCTGCGCTGGTAGTTGTAGACGAAGAGGTGGATGAGCCGCTCGTAGCCGAACGGACGCGAGTCCGTGGCCCACGAGAGATCGCGACCGACCACGCCGACGAGCGCCGTGGCCGCGACGAGGCCGACGCCTGCGGCCGGCAGCGCGGGCGAGGTGAACACGCCCGTCATCGCGAGCGGTTGCGCCTGGGCGACGGGCAGCGTCTCGCCCTGCGCGGGGCGCAGCACACGCCACGCGATCACGAAGAGCGCGATCGATGCGGCGGCGCCGGCCCATGCGTACGAGCTCGGGTGCGGGTGCTGCGTGACCCAGTCGCGGAGCTGCTGTCCGGTGAGCACCTCGCCGTCGATCACGCGCGGCGCGATGCCGCGC
Organism: Deltaproteobacteria bacterium; assembly: GCA_017303575.1. Taxonomy (GTDB): domain Bacteria; phylum Myxococcota_A; class Polyangia; order Polyangiales; family Sandaracinaceae; genus JAFLCL01. The sequence goes on along the minus strand of JAFLCL010000019.1, from coordinate 8,580 downwards.
AGATCGCCCCAGAGGCCGCCCACACCGAGCACCGCGGGCAGCGGCGCGAGGGCGGCGATCACCGTGCCGAGCGCGTTCTTCCAACGATGGGTCGTGGCCTGCGCCCACAGCGGCTCGAGCGCGAGGCCGATCAAGATCCCCGCGGGCGGCACGGCCGGGAAGATGTAGTGGTGGAACTTCGTCGTCATCGCGGAGAAGAGGACGAACGCGCTCGTGCCCCAGAGGCCGACGAGCATCGCGACGTCACTCTTCCTGCGCTCCTCGGCGCTCGCGTTGTCGCGGCGCGCGTAGAAGGCCCACGCGCCGATCGCGAGCGGCGCCATCGCGATCCACGGGAAGGTGCCGAAGCCGAGCTGCTCGAAGAAGTACTCGGCGCTGCCGGTGTCGCCGTGCACGCCCGCGGTGAGGCGGTTGATGTGATCGTGGATGAGCAGGCGATCGGTGAACGCCGAGCCGTGGCGGATGTACATCGCCACGTACCAAGGCCCACCGACCGAGAGCACCGTCACGATACCGAGCGCGACGCGAAGACGTCCCTCGAGGAGCAGCGCCCAGCGCTTGCTGCCGAGGAGGAAGAAGAGCGCCACGAGGCCCGGCAGCGCGAAGCCGGGGATGCCCTTGGCCATGAACGAGAGCGCGCAGAACACGTAGAAGCCGAACATCGCGAAGGCCTGCGCGCGCCGCTCCTTGCGGAGGAAGTAGAGCAACACGCCGAGGCCGATGAGCCAGTAGAGGCCCTGCGCGGTCGGCTGCGCGAACGGACCTTCGTAGGCGGGGAACATCTCGCGGAGCGCGGGATTGCCCGGATTTCCGGCGTTTCCGCCGCCCGAGCCGAACCAGAACTGATCGCGGTGCCACGCGAAGCCGCCCTCGACCAGCGTGACGTTGCGGCTCACGAGGTAGAGCGCCTGCGGCGTGATCAGCGCCACGAGACCGAACGCGACGAGGTGCTGGAACGAGAGGACGACGTTGCCGAAGCGCACGCCGCGCACCTCGCGCTCGGGGTCCTCCGAGATCGCGAGGATGAGGAACGACATCGCGATCGTCATCGTCGAGACGAACGGCATGTCCGTGATCGACTGGTGCGACAGGAAGAAGAAGTGCGGCATCGTCACGAGCACCACGCTCGCGAGGGCGCCCGCGCGCTTGCCGAAGTTGCGCGAGATCGCGACGTAGACCGCGACGATCGCGACGATCGACTCGAGGTAGTGCGGCAGACGGATCGCCCACTCGGGGTGCGCGAGCTCGGGCGTGGGCGAGAGCATCATGTCGGGCTGAAAGCCCACACCCAGCGCGCCCATCGAGAGCGACTCGACCCAGAAGATGAAGATGGGCTTGGAGAAGAACCACTCCTCGTGCGCCCACCACGTGCTGATCCAGTCGTCGCGCGAGAGGATCTCGCGGGCGACCTCGCCGTAGTGCGTCTCCCACGGATCCCAGAGGCCCATGGTGCCGAGGAACGGGAGGATGATCGCGGAGCCGAACGTGAAGACGAGAAGACCCGGCCGACGCAGCGCCGCAGGCACCAGGCAGCCGAGCGCTGCGAGGATGATCCACGGCAGCGCCGACCAGCTCGCGAAGAGCGCGCCGCCGATGACGAGCAGGGCGGCGACCGGGATCGCGACGACGGGCGCCAGGAACATGGGCTCGCCCTTCTCCGGCGCGATCCACGTCTCGCGCCACGGGCGCGCGGCGTCGAGGTCGACGTGGGCGGGCGTGAAGAGACCGACGAGATCGAGCACGCCGACCGCGAGCACGAGCGTCGAGAGGATCCCCCACAGCGGTCCGCGCGCGATCTGGTGATCGAGCGCCATGATCGTGAAGAGCGGGACGAGGCCGAGCAGGGTGAGGAACACGCCGCGACCGATCTGCGCGGGCGTGCGGCGAGGACGCGCGGGCGCGGCAGGCGCCAGGGGCACCGTGGGCGCCGGCGGTGTGGGCGCGGGACCTGGCGTGAGCTCCGACTCGGCAGACGCGGCGAGGTCCGAGGTGGCGGGACGCGACGGCGGCGCGCCGATCTCGTGCTCGAGGTCGGACGAGGCCGCGGCCTTCGCACCGATCTCGTGCGCAGGGTCGCTGGCCTTCGCATCGTCGGCCTTCGCGTCGGCGCTCGCGGCGTCGGCCTTCGTGGCGTCGGCCTTCGCGGCGTCGGCGTTGGACGTCTCGGTCTCGGACGGGGTGTCGGTCTCCACGTCCTTCTTCTCTTGCTCGCTCATTCGAAGTCCTGGCCCGCGTGCGCCGTCAGGCGAAAAGGCGGCGGAGCTTAGTACGCGCCACGCGATCGCCGCACGTCGAACGGGATCGAGCGCGAGCCGTGTTCCCCGACAGGCCCTCGGAGGGGTGGTTCGTCGAAAAGTTGCGTCTTCTGCGCCGGCTCCCTCATACGAGGAACCTCACCATCCGAAGGGCCAAGAGAGGGCGCGACGCCCCGGTCTCATCCGCACGCCGAAGGAGGGTCCCATGCCGTCCATCGAGAAGATGCCGAACGAGTGGCTGCTGTTCTGGGCCGCGCACCGCGACGCGCACCAGGCGCTCTTGCGCGACGCGGGATCGCTCGTGCTCGCGGCGTGGCGGCTGGCGTGGGCGCGCTGTCGCACCTCGGACGTCGCGAGCCCGGTGCCCTCGATGCGCGAGGTGCGCGGCGCGGCGCGGGAGATCGCGCGACGCTTGGGGCTCGAGGACACGGTGCCTTCGGCCACGCAGATCGCGCGCGAGTGCGCCGACGCGGGCCTGCTCGTGATCTGATCGACGCTACGGGGTCTGGCCCTGCGGCCGATCCGGCTCCGGCGCGCGCGGACGATCGGGCCCGGTGGGCGGATCGTTGGTGTCGCGGACCGACGTGTCGTCTTCGTCGTCTTCTTCTTCGGGAGGCGTCTCGACGGGCTCGTCCACCACCACGCCCGTGGGCTCGGTGATGGTCGCGCTCTGATCGCCGTCGTCGGGCTCGGGCTCGGGGAGCGCCTCTTCTTCGATGGGCTCCGCGTCGGGATCGATCTCCGGCTGGGGCTCGGGCGCGGGCGGCTCGCCTTCGTCCACCGTGGCGGCGCCTCGGTCCATGCGCTCGAGGAAGTTGCGCGCCTGCGCTGCGAAGCCGCTCTCGCCGTAGTGCGCGACCACGTCTTCGAAGGCGACGCGCGCCTGATCGGGCTCGCCCATGTGGAGGTACGTGCGACCGAGCAAGACCAGCGCGAGCGGCTCGAGGCCCGAGCCCTGGTAGTCCTCGAGCATCCCTTCGATGCGCGAGATGGTGGCGCGCGGGCGATCACGGAAGAGATAGAAGTCCGCGACGAACAGCTCGTGGCGCGCGAGCAGCGCCAGGACGTCGCGCTGCATGCGCTGCGCTTCGGCGACGTGCTCGCTGTCTTCGTACTCGCGCACGAAGCGCTCGATCACGCGCAGCGCCGAGCGCGTGGGGCCCTGGTCGCGCTCTTCGCGCGGCGGCGAGAGGAAGAAGTCCTGCGGGATCTGCCGGAAGTAGGCGACGGCCACGCGGAAGTGCGCGTAGTCGAGGTCGGCGTGCGTGGGGCGCGCGCGGATGAACGAGCGGTACTGACGGATCGCCTCGCTGTAGTGCTGCTGCTCGAGCTCGCAGTCGGCGGCGCGCAGCTCCGCGAGCGCGGCGTAGCGGCTGTACGGGTACTCGCGGCGCACGTGCTGGAAGAGCGGCGTGGCGGTGAGGCAGTCGTTGTCGCGGTAGGCGCCGAGCGCGCGCTCGTAGTCGCGACGCGCGCTCTCGCCATAGCTGAGCGCAGGACCCTGCTGCGATGCGCCGCACGCCGCGACCGTGACGAGCGCGATCGAGGCGAGCGCGCGTGAAACGGGGCCGAGGCGAGAGGGCATGAGGCGCGCTTCGTAGACGAACGCCTTTGTCCTGGCAAATGGGCTGGCGGGTCGGTGGATCGCGGATGCCACGTTTCTTCATCGGCCGCGGGGAGGACCCTTCACATGACCTCCGCATGCTGGACCTCGTCGCCACCTCGCAGTCGAGGAGACGCGACGAGGAGGCAGCATGTTCGGATTCGTCATCGGTGCGTTGAGTCTGGTCGGGTTGGTGAAGGTCCTGCGCGCGGGTCGCGGCTACGGCCGCATGGGCGCATGCGGTGGACGGGGCTGGGGTGGCGGCGGTCATGGCTGGCACGGCGGCCACGGCGGGGGCGGTCATCACGGCGGCTGGGGCCACGGCGGAGGCTGGGGTCACCACGGCGGTCGCGACGGAGGCTGGGAGTCGCGCGGTGAGGGTCGCGGCGGTTGGGGCCACGGTGGTTGGGCAGAGCGCGGACGCAACGCGTTCGGCCTGCGCTGGGTGTTCGAGCGCCTCGACACCACGCCGGGTCAGGAGAAGGTGATCCGTCAGGCCTACGACGAGGTGCGTGAGGCGATGAAGGGGGGCCGTGGCGAGCTCGACGCGAGCCGCCGCGAGATCGCGGCCGCCATCCGCGCGGGCAACATCGACGAGACGCAGATGGGCGCGCTCTACGCGCGTCACGACGAGGCCCTGCGCACGATGCGCACGACCTTCTTCGGCGCGCTCGCGAAGGTGACCGAGGCGCTCGACGAGGATCAGCGCAAGACGCTCGCCGACATGCTCGACCGCCAGGGCGGCGGCTTCTTCGGCGGAGGCCCCTACCGCAACTAGTCACTCGCGCCTTCGCCCCGACAACACCCATCTCTTTCAGGAGAGTCTCTTCATGCATCCCATCAAGCGAGCGTTCCTCGTCGTCGTCTTCTCCCTCGGCACCGTGGGCGGCTTCGCCTCCGGCTTCGCTCACCTCGGTCACTGCGCACAGCACCACGAGGCGCGACGTCACGCGTTCGAGAACCGGGTCTCGGACATCTGCACGCGCTCGGCGCATCGCGTCTACGACGAGCGCGGAGAACGAACCGCGAGCGTCGAGGACGTCACGCGCGTCAGCGAGTAACATCGGCGACCCATGATCCGCCTGCTCCTCATCGACGACGACAAGCGTCTCTCCGAGCTGCTCGAGGGCTACCTCGCGCAGAACGGAGTGACGCTGACCCACGCGTCCGACGGCAAGCACGGGCTCGAGCTCCTGCGCCCCAACGCATCGACCAGCTCGGGCAACGGCTACGACGCCGTGCTGCTCGACGTGATGATGCCCCACATCGACGGGCTCGAGGTGCTCCGGCGGATCCGCCTCGAGTCGAACATCCCCGTCATCATGCTGACCGCGCGGGGCGACGAGACGGATCGTGTCGTCGGGCTCGAGCTCGGCGCGGACGACTACGTCGCCAAGCCGTTCGGGCCGCGTGAGCTGCTGGCGCGCATCCGCGCGGTGCTGCGTCGTGTGGCACCCGACACCACGGGCGAGAAGCTCTCGGCAGCGGGCATCACCGCCGACGTGGGCACGCGCGAGGTCACCGTGGACGGAAAAGCCGTGGAGCTCACAGGCCTCGAGTTCGACATCCTCGCGGCCCTCCTTCGTCGTGCGGGTCGCGTGATCCCTCGCAACGCGCTGCTCGCAGAGGCGGGTCGCGACGACGTGGTGGTCGGCGAGCGCACGGTGGACGTGCACATCTCGCGTCTCCGCAAGAAGATCGGAGACGACGACCAGGCGCGCATCAAGACGGTGCGCGGCGTCGGCTACGTGCTGTCCAAGGACGGCCTGGTCCCGGCCGCCTGAGGTAGAGCGATGGGCTTTCGCCGCCACCATCCGTACTGCCAGAGCGAAGACGAGATCGCGCGGCGCGCGCCGATCGCGGCGGTGCAGCACTACGTGCGCAGTCGCCTGCACCGTCGACTGTTCATGTGGTTCGGCGCCTCGATCGTGATGACCGGCGCGACCGTCGTGATCGTGCTCTCGCTGTTCTTTCCAGCAGAGCGCGATCCGCGCGAGCAGTACATGCGCCTCCAGACCTTCGTGGGGAACCGCTTCGCGGAGGTGTGGGACGAGCCCGCGCGGCGCGGCGCACTCGCGAACGCGATGGCGGAGGAGCTCGACGTCGGCATCCGACTGCTCGACCCGAACGGCATCCCGATGGGCGACTACGGCCCGCTGCGCTGCGAGGGCACGCCCCACTTCGTCGCGCCGGTCGCGATCGACGGTGGTCCGCTGCGCGGCGAGGTGGGCATCTGCGCTCGCCACGAGGTGAAGCCGTGGGGCCTCATCGCGCTCGCGTTCCTGGTGGCGGGCTGCACGCTCTGGGCGGCCGCGGGCGTGATCGCGCGCCGCATCGCGAAGCCGATCGGTCAGGTCGCGAGCGTCGCGCGCGAGATCGGAGAAGGAAACCTGGCCGCCCGTGTCGAGCTCGATCCGCGGCACCGTGTGGGCGAGATCCGGGTGCTCGGCAACTCCATCAACGAGATGGCAGGGCGCATCCAGCAGCAATTGGAGGATCAGCGCGAGCTCCTCGCGGCCGTATCGCACGAGCTACGAACGCCGCTGGGCCACCTGCGGATCCTCCTCGAGATGGCGCGGGACTCGGGCACCGACGCGAAGCTCGTCGACGAGCTGGAGAAGGAGATCCTCGAGGTCGACGATCTGGTGGGCGAGCTCTTGGCGAGCTCTCGGCTCTCGTTCGATACGCTGTCGATGCGCACCGTCGAGGGCCTCGATCTCGGGGCGCGCGCGCTCGAGCGCATGGGCCTGTCGCTCGAGCTGCTCGCGTCCGACGAGGACTCGATCGCCTTCTCGGGTGACGCGACGCTGATCGGTCGCGCGCTCGCGAACCTGCTCGAGAACGCGCGCCGCTACGGCGAGGGCGCGGTCAAGCTCGAGGTGGCGACACGCGGAGGCGCTGGGAGCCAGCGTGAGATCGTGTTCAGCGTGCTCGACCACGGCGCAGGCTTCGATCCGAACGAGATCGAGCGGGTGTTCGATCCCTTCTACCGAGGGGAGCATCGCGCAGGGGCGGCGCACCAGTCGCTCGGGCTCGGCCTCTCGCTGGTGTCGCGCATCGCGCAGGCGCACGGCGGACGGGCGTGGGCGGAGAACGTGGTCGAGGACGGCCGCGTGACGGGCGCGCGCGTGTCGTTCTCTGTGGTCTCGCGGCCCGACGATCTCCCCGCGAACCGCCCGGCGACGCGCGAAGCGGCGGAGTGACGGCGTAAGCCGACAGGCGGGAAAGTCACGGCCCGCTGCGCGAAAGTTGCGGGGACACGGAGCGGTCGGGCTAGCATTTCCGGAACAACGAATTCTCCATCGCCGCAAGCGCGCCGAGGAGACGAGGCCCGGGAATGACGGAACGACAGAACGAGGCCCTCAAGCGCCTCCTGACCGATGCCAGCGCGGGCGGTCAGGCCAAGGTCGACGCGATGGTCGCTCTCTCGCAGCGCACGCTGTGGGTCGTGCCGTGGGAGGGCGTCGAGGGCTATCGCACGCTGGTGAACAGCACGGGGCTCGCAGCGCTGCCAGTGTTCACGTCGGAGGCCGAGCTCACCGAGGCCGCACAGCGCTTCGGCTGGCTCACGCCGAGCGGCGGCATCGCGCACAAGGAGATCGGCGCGCGCGCCGCGTTCGGCTACGCGCACGAGAAGAGCCTGGGCTTCGTCGTCGTGGACATCACGAGCGAGCACTCCCTCGAGATCTCGCGCGACGAGCTCGAGCCGCTGCTCACACAGAACCGACGCGAGTCTGCCGGCGGGCCTTTCGCGGCCACGGGGCGTGTGGAGTCGAGCTTGATGGCCGCGGTGTCGCGCAAGTCGGAGCCCGGCATCGCCGCGGTGCGAGCGCCCACGCCGCCGCCTGGATCACTCAGCCCTGCCAACGGACCTGTGCTTGCAACCGAAACTATCCCTATTTATGCAGAAGATACGCTCGAATCCCTTGAAATTCGCATTCACCAAACTGAACATCGCCTTCTTGTAAACACCCTCAAATCGATCTTCTCAAAACCTATAACTCTATAAGGAATTCTTATGCCTATTGCCATCCTCTCTGTCCACAACAAAACCGGACTCATCGAATTTGCCCAAAGCCTCGCTTCTCTCGGCTGGACTCTGCTCGCCTCTGGCGGCACTGCCAAAATGCTCCGTGAACAAAATATCCCAGTAACCGAAGTCGCCGACTACACCAAGTCACCCGAAATTCTTGGCGGCCGCGTCAAAACCCTGCACCCCGCTATTCACGGCGGCTTGCTCGCCCGCCCCACCGACGAAGACCATCAACAGCTTCTCAACCTCGGTTGGGATTACATAGACCTTGTTGCGGTCAATCTCTACCCATTCGAAGCGACCATTGCCAAGCCAGATGTCACCCATGCCGATGCCATTGAAAACATTGATATCGGCGGCGTCACTCTTATCCGTGCTGCAGCAAAGAACCACGAACGAGTCACCCTTGTTTGTGACCCATCCGATTACGCTGCCGTTTTGGAGGAACTTCGAGCAGGTGGCATCTCAGCCAAAACGCGCACGAAATTATCCATCAAAGGCTTCGCCTCCACAGCACATTACGACACAGCTATTCACGAGTATTTGAAAAGACAAGCCGAATAGATCAAGCCAACGTGACAGTCACTTTATAAGTGACTGTCACGTTATTAAAAAGGAGACTCCCCGATGAACGAAGAACTTTTCAATAAATTTGATTCCCTCACCTTCGACGATGTCCTCATTGTTCC
>JAFLCL010000189.1 GCA_017303575.1 Deltaproteobacteria bacterium | reverse complement strand
GCTGGATGCCGACCGTCGAGAGCGCGCGCAGCGCCGCGAGGTTCGACGCGACGCCCACGCAGGCCGCGAGCATCGAGAGCTCCTGCGCCGAGTCGACGCCCGCTGCGAGCAGACCGAGGCGCGCGCCCTCGTGGACGCGGAGCGTGCCGCCCACGATGCCGAGCTGGAGGGGGATCTCCATCACGCCCACGAGCCAGCCCGCCTCCTCGTGCGCGAACGGCGCGAGCCCGCCGAACGACGGCTCGCTCGCGCCGAGCGAGACGTGCCACGTGCACAAGGGCCCGTAGCTGCCGGCGCGCGCGGCGAACGCGTGTGCGCCAGCCTCGATCGCGCGCCAGTCGTTGCCCGTCGCGATCACGACCGGATCGACGCCGTTCATGATGCCCTTGTTGTGCGTCGCTGCGCGGTACGGATCGCGCGACGCGAACTGCGAGGCGCGCACGACGCCGTCACGCACGTCCTCGCCGCGAAAGCCTTCGGCCTTGAGCGCGTGCGGTGGGAGCGCGCAGCGCACGCGCACGCAGCGGCGGTCCGCGAGGTTCGAGAGGATGCGCAGCCCCACGCGTCCGCCCGCGAGACGCGCGATGCGCTCCGCGAGCGACTCCGCGATCGTGTTGACGAGGTTGGCGCCCATCGCGTCGCGACAGTCGACGAGCACGTGCACCACGAGCCAGCCATCCCCGAGATCGCGCACCTCGAGATCGCGCGCGCCACCGCCGCGCGACACGAGGTTCGGGACCGCACGATCGGCAGCGCGCAGGAGCTCGTCCTTGCGCGCGAGGATCGCCGCGCTCGCGCGCGCCGCGTCGGGGACGCCGTCGAGCTGGATCTGCGAGATCATGATCGGCGCGTCGGACTCGGCGACGAAGCCGCCACCCTCGCGCACCATCTTGGCGGCGTTGCTCGCGGCCGCGACGACCGACGGCTCCTCGACGACCATCGGCGCGAGGTAGTCGCGGCCGTTCATCTGCAGGTTGAGCGCGAGCGCGAACGGCATCGCGTACGTGCCGATCACGTTCTCGATCGTCTTGTCCGCGGTCTTGCTGTCGAGGCCGCCCGCGCGCACGTCGAGCGCGCCGAGCACGGCGTCGAGCTCGCGCACGGGCACACCGAGCACCTCGGCCGCGGCGCGTCGACGATCGGCGAGCGAGAGCTTGTAGAAGCCGGGGATGCGCGAGGTGACCATCGGTTTCTCTGCTCCAGATCGAGACGACTACGAGAGCACCGGAGGGGGCTCGGATCGGACACCGTCGGCCCCGAGCTTCATGGGCACGAGGCCCAGACCCGCGTTCTTGCAACGGGTCTCGAAGCGCAGCGCGGAGGCCTCGTCCGCGAAGAGCGCGACGGCGACGTCACCGCCGCCTGCGCCCGAGGGCTTGGCCGCGCCGTCCTCGGCCTCCGCGAGCTGCGCGGCCTCGGCCAGCGCCGGCGTGACAATCGGCACGCCCGCGGCCTCGCCGAGCTCGCGCAGCGCCGTGTGATGACGACGCACCGCCGCGATGCCGGCCACCACGTCGTCGTCGCCGAACGCCTCGATGAACTCGCCGCTCGCGGCCGCGATGTCCGAGATGCGCTCGTCGTAGCGATCGCGATCGCTCTCGCCGAGCGCCTTCACGGCCTTCACGAAGTCGCTCGTGCGCGCGGGCGAGCCCGTCCACACCACGCGCCACACGAAGCTCGGCGCGGGCTCGAGCGCCTCGACGTCGATGCCCTCGTCGTCCTTCTGCACCACGACGAAGCCGCCGAGCGCCGACGCGATCACGTCCGCACCGCTGCCCTCGGGCGCGACCGCGCGGTGACCTTCGAGCGCGAGCGCGAGGATCTCGTGGCGCTGCTCCTCCACATCCTTGCCCTGCGCCGCTGCGACCGCCGCCGCCGTCGCGACCGAGGCCGCCGCGGACGAGCCGAGGCCGAGCTTTCGCTCGCCGTCGCGCAGGCTGGAGACATCGAGGGTGAGGTCCATCGTGACGCGGCCGAACATCTCTTCGGCACGCTCACGGGTTAGCAGCACCTCGGGCGGGAACGTGCCGCCGTCGGGCGAGCCGCTCGCGAGACCGGGTGAGCCGTCGGCTGCCCCGAGCGATTGGTCGATCGGATCGAGCGCGACACGCGCCCTCCGGCTCACCGCAGCCACGAGCGCCGAGCCGCCCTCCAGCACGGCGTACTCCCCCGAGATCATCAGTTTTCCGGGCGCGCTCGCGTGCACGCGCCGGGCGACGGCAGTCTTGTCCATGAAGCGAAGCCAGCGTGACACAGCCGCTCGGGGTCTCAACCCGGCGAGGTGATCAACCGTGTTCCGCTCGGATCTCGGTGAGGAACGCGAGCGCGTCGGCGCGCGCCTCGAGGCGGCGCGCCTCGGGCAGCGCGCGCAGGAGCAGCTTGCCGTAGCCCTTGCTGCGCAGGCGCGCGTCGAGGATCGCCACGAGGCCGCGGTCGCGCTCGGTGCGCACGAGCCGTCCGAAGCCCTGCCGCAGCGTGAGGGCAGCCGAGGGCAGGAGGTACTCCTTGAACGCCGAGCCGCCGTCCTCCTCGATGCGCTCGCAGCGTGCCTTCACGAGCGGATCGGTGGGCACGTCGAAGGGCACGCGATCGAGGATCACGAGGCGCAGCGCGTGGCCCGGCACGTCCACGCCCTCCCAGAAGCCGAGCGTCGCGAAGAGCACCGCGTGGCCGTGCGCGCGGAAGCGCTCGAGCACGAGGTGCTTGGGCAGCTCGCCCTGCACGAGCGTCTCGAGGCCGCGTCGTCGCAAGGACGGCGCGAGGTGACGCGACAGATCCTCGAGCGCGCGCACCGAGGTGGTGAGCACGAACGCGCCGCCGTTCGAGGCGGTGACGAGCGCGTCGATCTCCTCGCGCGCCTGCACGGCGAAGCTCGGATCGCGCGGGTCGGGCAGCTCCGGCAGGTAGAGCGCGGCCTGACGCGCGTAGTCGAACGGTGAGGGCAGGAGCAGCTCGTCGACCTCGCCCTCGATGCCGAGCTCACGACGCACGAACGCGAACGGTGAGGGCTCGAGCGCGCGCGCTTCCGTCGATCCGTCGATCCCGCGGTCGTCGTCGTCACGCACGACGCGCGTCTCGCGTGAGCGCGGCGGCTCGCTCGCGCGCTCGAGGTGGCTCTTGCCACCGAGGCCCGCGCCGAGCGTGGCGCTCGTGAGGATCACGCTGCGCGTTCGCTCGATCACCTCTTCACGGAAGTGTCGCGACACGTCGACGGGGCTCGCGCCCAGCACCGCACCCGCGCGGCCTCCGCGCCCGCGCCCTTGCTCGAGCCAGACCACGAGGCCGTGCCCGCCCTCGATCACCGCGAGCAGATCGTTGCGCAGCTCGTCGAAGCGACGCGCGAGCGCGGGCAGCACGTCGTGCGCGCGCTCTTCGGGATCGACACAGCCGCGCACGTGCGCGCCCGCGGCCTCGAGCGCGGCCTCGAGGTCGAAGAGGTGATCGCGAAACGCCTCGCGATCCTCGGACGAGAGCGTGCGACGCGCGTCACCCCTCGCGCCGCGCAGGCCGCCGAGCACGTCGAGGAGATCGCTCGTCGCGAGCAGCACCTTGCGGAACAGGCGATCGCTCACGGGGCTCTCGAGGCGCAGCGCGGCCATCGTGCGATCGGCGTCGCGCGCGAGGCGATCGACGCGCGGGCCGCTGATCTCGAGGCCGAAGAGCTCGGTCATCACGTCGCCGAGCTGGTGCGCCTCGTCGAACACCACGGCGTCGTAGGGCGGGATCACGCTCGCGCCGCGCGATCGCAGCGCGAGGTCCGCGAAGAAGAGGTGATGGTTCACGACCACCACCGACGCTGCTTCGGCCGCGACGCGCGCGCGCGTCACGAAGCAGTCGTCGAAGAAGCGGCAGCGCGAGCCCGCGCGAGTGTCGGTACCGCTCTCGATCGAGGCCCAGATCGGCGCGTCCTCGGGCACCTCGGGGAGCTCGCGCTTCTCGCCGGTCGCAGCGCGCGAGAGGAACGACTGCACGACCGGGAGGTGTCGAACGACGTCGGGTCGGCTCACCGACTCGGCGCTCGCGAGCAGCTCGTGGTGACGACGCAGGCACACGTAGTTCGAGAGGCCCTTGAGCACCGCGACGGGGAGATCGTCGTCGAGGATCTCCGCGAGCTTGGGCACGTCACGAAGGACGATCTGATCCTGCAGCGCGCGCGTGCCGGTGGAGATCACGACGCGAAGGCCCGAGAGCAGCGCGGGCACGAGGTACGCGAACGTCTTGCCCGTGCCGGTGCCCGCCTCGATCAACGACACGCCTCCGTGCTCGAGCCCGTGCTCGACGAGCTCGGCCATCGCGCGCTGCGCGGGCCGGGGCTCGTAGCCCGCGAGCTTCTGCGCGAAGAGACCGCGCGCGCCGAGGACGTCCTCGAGATCGAGCTGATCGAGCGTGCGCGTCACGACGAGGGCTTCGCGGCGCTCAGGGCACGATCTCGCGACGCGCCGTGATGCGCGCGCCGGGCGCGAGCTGGATGCGCAGGCTCGTCGAGAGATCGGACTCGATCTGCGCGCCGCCCGAGCCGCCGTCCTGGAGGAACGCGTGCTCGACGACGAGCTCGTCGCGCACGCGACGGATCCGGAACGAGTCGCCGGTGCCGGCCCAGTACGAGCTCAACACGAAGTACGGCGCGTCCGCGTCGTCGCTCGCGGGCCGCGGCTGAGCGCGCACGAGCGGCAGGCGACCATCGGAGGTGTACGCGCCCAGGCGCACCCACACGTCGGGAGCCTCGATGCCACCATCGAACGGGCCCGCATCGAGCGGCGCGCCCGCGTCGAGATCGCCGATGCCTCCGTCCCACTGGCCGCGGCCGCGCACGAGCAGCACGAGGTCGTAGCGGCTCGACTCGGGGCTCGCGTTCAAGAGGCGTGACTCGAGCGAGATCTCGAGCTCGGGACCGAGCGAGCGTGCATCGAGGCGCTCCCGCTCCGGCACGATCGCCGTCGGGCGCGAGCGACGCTCGACCCACACCTCGGTGCAGCGCAGCGCGAGATCACAGCGACGCGCGCCGTCGGGTGTGGGCTCTTGGAGGCAGCGCAGCATCTGCACGTCGCGGGGCGCCCGGGTCTGACAGCGACGGACGCACGAGCCGCGATCCCCGAGATCCGCGAGGTCGCACGCCATCACCCGATCACACATCACGTCGCACTCCGAGAGCGGCGGCGCGGTGGGCGGAGGCTCGGGCGGTGGCGCCTGTGTGGTCGGCGGCGGAGGCGGCGGATCCTCACCGCACGCGGGCAGGAGCCAAGAGAGCGCGAGGAGCACGAGCGTGAGCGAGGGACGGTTCATGTGGAAACGCCGGGCGGCGAGGGAGGGTAACCGATCGGGATCGCGGCGTGACGGCGCTGACTCTCGCTCGCAGTGTCGAAGAAACTTCAGCTCGATCGTTGACGCAGCGAGCGCGGGTTCCCAAGACTCGCGGCTCGGAGGCAGCGATGAAGAGCGCGAGCACGAGCGGGCGTGGGCCCGCGACCGAGGTGGCGATCCACAACATCGCGCGCCTCAAGCCCGAGCACGGCGTGCTCTTGCGACAGCTGCTCGCGGACGAGGGCATGGCGCCCGCGTCGCTCGAGATCCTGGTCGAGCACTTGCTCGAGGAAGAGGGCCCTGCGCTGCAGCAGATCGTCGCGCGCACGAAGCTCGGTGTGAGCGCGGCGCTCGCGAGCTCCACCGTGCGCGCGGGCACGACGGTCGGCGATCTGCGCGGCGGCACTGTCGGCGGTCACGCGCCGATGCGCGTCGGCGTCACCGTGGGCGATCTCCGACGCTGAGGTTCCAGCGCCTCTGGCGCTCGATGTCCATTCACGATCTCCGCGGAGATCACCGAGAGAGGTCCCATCATGGCCGAGAGTCCCCTGAGCCCCGAGCAGCTCGAGTTTCTTCAGCAAGAGATCGTGAAGGAGGCGCGACGCACGCTCGTCGGCCGTCGCATGATCGGCATCTACGGGCCGCTCGGCGCCGGCATCGAGACTGTGTCCGTCGAGCAGTACGGCCCCGACGAGGATGCCGAGATCGACTTCATGGGTCGCACCGATCCCAAGCCCGTCATGGGCGCGGACGAGATCTTCTTGCGCGTGCCGATCCTCTACAAGGACTTCGTCCTCCACTGGCGCGACGTCGCGTTCGCCAAGAAGCTCGGCGCGCCGCTCGATGCCTCCCGCGCCACGCGCGCCGCGCACGCGGTGGCCGACCGCGAGGACACGCTGATCTTCAACGGCGATCCGCGCCTGGGCATCGAGGGTCTGCTCGGCGCCAAGGGCCGCACCACCGTGCCGCGCAGCGACTGGGGCACCTACGGCAACGCCTACCGCGACGTGGTGAAGGCCACCGAGGCCCTCCTCGAGAAGAGCCACCACCGCCCCTTCGCGCTGGCCATCGCGGCCAAGGACTACGCGCGCTTGGTGCAGCAGCGCGAGGGGCAGTTCGCCCCCGAGATCGACGCCATCGCGCGCCTCTGCGACGACGGCGTGTTCACCTCGCCCACCATCCCGAACGGCAAGGCCGTGCTGCTCTCGACGGGCGATCAGAGCTTCGACATCGCGATCACCGAGGACCTCTCGCTCACCTACCTCGGCGAGCGCGATCAGGACTTCCCGTACCGCGTGTACGAGTGCCTCTGCCTGCGCATCAAGCGTCCGAGCGCGATCTGCACGATCGAGTGAGACCGTAACCGAGGCAGCGAGCGGCGGCCTCCGCTCCGCGTGTCGTCTCCGCGCCGACGTCGCGCTGCGACCCCCGCCCGCGCGCCCCTCGCGGTGTCTTTCTCATCAGGACCGAGAAAGAATCGATTCGCGACCTGAAGGGACGCGGTGGTGGGGGGTCCAGGGCGAGCTCCGCAGGCCGAAGGCCGAGGATGTCTGAGCATCGGACCCCCCACCTCTGCGGCCCGATTCGAAGCGGGGGAGATGCGAGCCATGCTCAGGCGAGCGGCCCCTTTGCCCGGCCAACTCAGGGACCGAGAGAGAATCGGGGGCGCCTTGCGGCGGGGGAGCGCAGCTCCCCCTGGAGCAGGAGTCGAGTCGAGGAGCGCAGCGACGAGGCGAGCGACGGGGAGCTCGAGGGGCCAGAGGTCCCTCGACCTAGACCAACTCAGACTATTCTCGCCGCCTCGTGCGCACCCCGCACCCGCTGATCTCGCTCGTCGCGATCTCGTTCCACCTCGGTGGGATGATGCTCTTGCCCATCCTCGTGGGCCTGGTCGCGGCGCTGTTCCTCGAGGTCTCCGAGGTCGCCGACACTGCGCCGACGCTGCTGCTGTTCACGCTCGTGTACCTGTTCCCCGTGTTCTTGATGCAGGTGATCGGCGTCACACGCAAGACGCGCATCGAGCTCGCGGAGCGTCGCGCGCAGAAGGCTGATCGCCGCGACACCAGCAACGTGCCGATGCGCGAGCTGCTCGCGGTGATCTCGCGCCACGCGGGCGTGCTCACGCCGCGCGGCTACTCGCTGCTCTTTGCGGGCCTCGTGTTCCTCTTCGCCGCGCTGGGCTTGCACTGGGGCGATCTCGGCCTCGTCGCGACGATGGGCCTGCTGCTCTTCTACGGCATCGTCGGCATCACCTCGTTCCTCTCCGCGTTCCTCGTCTCGGGCTTCCAGCGCGCGTCGGCGCGCGAGCGAGTGTCGATCCGTCGTGAGATGTCGCCCGCCGTCGTGCTCTCGGGCGAGGGCGGCGAAGAGCGCTTCCACCTGCGCGGCGTGCCCGTGCCGCCCGGCTATCACCTGCTCGTCGAGGACGTGCTGCCCGACGAGCTCGGCTCCGAGACGCGACACGTGGTGGGCGCGGCGGTGCGATCCCAAGAAGCGACGGTCGCCGGCAAGCTGCGCCGCAGCCCGCGCGGCCTCTACCGCTTGGGCCCCGCGACGATCGGCTACCAGGACGTCTTCGGCCTGACGCGCATCTCCGTCGCGTCCGCGGCGAGCTGCGACCTCAAGGTGCTCCCGCGCTTCCGACGCCTCGAGATCGTCGATCCCCCGCGCAGCAAGCACCAGAGCCCGGACGTCGTCACGCGGCCGCACCGCTTCCCGAACGAGGACTACTTCCGCTTCCGCGAGTACAGCCGCGGCGACGACACGCGACGCATCCACTGGAAGCTCTCGGTGCGATCGGGTCGCCTCACCCTGCGCCTGCCGGAGTCACGCGAGCAATCGACGCGCAACGTCGTGCTCGTGCTCGATGCGTTCCTGCCCGGCTCGGGCTCGGGTCACGACGCGGTGGGCCTGGCCGACGTGCTCGATCGGCTCGTCGAGGTGTGGATCACCGCGGCGGCCGAGCTCGTGTCACGCGGCGACACCGTCACCTTGGTCGCTGCCGCGGACGACGGCTTCGGCAACCTGAAGATGGAGCAGCTCTCCGGCAGGACGCCGCGCACGCGCTGGCAGGACCTTGGCGCGCGCGCGCGCTGGCAGGATCGTTTCGATCTGCCCGCGCTGCTCGAGCTCGTGGGGCCTGCGACCGATGGCATCGCCGTCTCGGCGCGCTTCGATGCGCCACCGCCGCTGCCGTTCCAGGGGCAGCGCTTCACGTGGATCTACTACCCGCCCGAGGTCGCGCTCGGTCCGCCGGAGCCGCCGTTCTGGCAGGTGCTGCTGGGGACGAGCAGCGGCTTCGCGCTCCTCGCGTCGTTCGTGCGGCTGCCGCACGCGGTGGGCTCGGACGAGAACACGCTCGCCGCGCGCTGGCAGCGCTACCGCGTGGAGCGCGCGCGCTACGACGCACGACGACGGCTTCGACTGCGCCTGCGCACGGGAGCGCACGCCGTCGTCGGTGCGCTGATCGGTCGCGGCGACACGGTCTACCGGCTCGAGCCCGGGCCGATCGCTCACCGCCTCGTCGGACTCTCGACGGGCTCCGCGGGAGGCACGCTGTGACCGCCACCGCGCTCGAGGACGCGAAGAAGAAGGAGGCCGCGCGCGCCGAGTGGCGCCGTGACCTGAAGGAGCTCGCGCGCCCCGCGTTGCTCTACCAGGGCTGGGTCCTCCTCATGATCACGATCTTCGATCTCGTGATCGTCGTGCTCGAGGGCCCCGCGCCCGAGACGATCATGATCCTCGGGATCCTGAGCCTCTGCGCGATCCTCGGCGTGACGCTGGGACAGGGCCTCTCGATCGCGCGCATGCGCGGCAGCTTCCTCGGCTGCCTGGGCATGGCGTGGTTCACCACGATGTGTCTGCTCACCGCGCCGCTCGCAGCGCTCGGCCCCTTCGGCGGCATCCTCCTCGCCGTCTTGTTCCTCACGCCGATCTTCATCTCGGGTGGCGTGTGGAGCCTCGCGTCGAGCCGCGCGCTCTTCGCCGCGTGGGTGCCGCTCATCTTCGGCACCGGCGCGATGTTCTCGATCATCGAGCGAGACGACGCGCTCGCGGAGTTCGACGCGGGCAACAAGTGGGCGATCTGGAACGTGACGTCCGCGGTGATCTTGTTCATCACGATCGCGCTGATGCTCGGCTACCTCGTGGCGCGCGAGCGTCATCGCCTGCACCGCTGGCGCTTCGGCACACGCTCGCTGCTCGCGGGCTCGATCACCGAGAAGGGCGCCGCGCGCCCGCGGCTCACCATGCTGGGCTGGGTGTCGGTGATCGTGGTCGGCCTCGGCCTCACCGCGGGCACGCTGCTGATCGCGCCCTACCTCTTCCGCACCGGTGAGGACGAAGGCGAAGGACAGTCACAGGGACAGTCCGACCCCGAGCCCGGGCAGGGCGAGCCGCACCAAGGACAGGGCGAGCCACAGCAAGGTCAGGGCGAGCCGCAGGAGGGCGACGAGATGGAGCGCGCGGCGCGACAGCTCGCGTCCACCGTCTGTCCTCTCCTGGTGGGCCTCTTGTTGATCGCTGCGGGCGCGTCGGTGCTCGTGCGTCCGGTGCGTCGCCTCGTGATCATCGAGACGCTGCGGGCCGTGCCCTTCGCCGTGGCGCCCACCACGCGCATCCGCATGGGCTGGCGGCTCATCGAGATCGGCCTCGGTGATCTCGGCATCGAGGGTGGTCCGTCGCTCGACGCGAGCGAGCTCGTGCGTCGCAACGCGAGCAAGATCGCGGCGCTCGATCCCGAGCTCTACGAGCTGCTGCTCGACGCGGCGCGCGTGCGCGATCGCATCACGTACGGCCTCGGCATCGAGCCCGGATCGGTCGAGCGCTTCGCGAAGGCCGCCGAGCGCATCTTCGTGCTCGCGACCAACCGCGTGGCCCTCCAGCAGGAAGCAGAGAACGTCTTCCGCGACGTGCGGTGAGCTTCAGGGCGCGTCCTCCGCGATCGGCGCGTCGTCGGACATCGATGCGTCCTCCGCGAGCGGCGCGTCCTCCGCGAGCGGCGCGTCCTCCGCGATCGGCGCGTCGTCCTCGTACGCGTCGGGCGGCTCGAACGCGTCGGGCGTCACGTACGCATCGGGCGAGCGCGGAAAGGTGTCGAGGACCACGTCGACCTCGACCACGCGGCCGAGCGTCTCGACGCGTAGGTGTCCGTCGCCGCTGAGGAAGCTCGGGAACACGAACACCGGTCGCGTGACCACCTCGCTGCCCTCGACGTCGGCGCGCACCGCCGTGCTCGAGCTCGCGAGCGGTCCGCTGCTGCCGGTGAGCGTTCCGCTCTGCGCGATGCACTCGCCCAGGCCCGTGCCCGTCGCGCGGATCTGGTACTGGAAGTGGGAGCCGCCCTGGATGCCGTTCACAGCGCGCGCATCGACGATCTCGACGGTGTCGATGCCGGAGAAGTCGGTGAGCGGCGAGTCACAGCCCTCCGTCGTGGGTCGGCTCGGCTCGCAGGAGCACGCGCCGAGCAGCGGCGCGGTGATCGTCACGCTGATGCCGAGCGCGGCACCGAGACCGAGCCACACGACACGCCGACGAGGCGAGCTGGAAGCGGAAGAAGAGAGAGAAGTCATGCCGCGCATGGTAGCCCCGGGCCCTGCGATCGGGCGCGGGTTCTGCGGTAGCGTCCGCGCGATGAACGCGAAGAAGATCGCTCTCGGTGTGCTCGGTGTGTTGGTGCTCGCGATCGCCCTGGTGCTGGGGCTCGCGGCGATGCAGCCCGACACCTACACGGTCGCGCGCAGTCGCGTCGTCTCCGGCACGCCCGAGCAGATCTCGCCCTACCTCACCGACATGCACCAGTGGATCAGCTGGAACCCGTGGGACGAGCTCGAGCCGACGTCGCACAAGGAGTACTCGGATCCGGCGAGCGGCGTGGGCGCTTGGTACACGTGGGATGGCGAGCAGCTGGGCTCGGGGCGCATGGAGATCACGTCGATCGCGCCGGACGAGGTCCGCTACGACCTCCACTTCCTCGCGCCGATGGAGGACACCGCGGAGGTGATCTTCACGCTCGCACCCGAGGGTGAGGGCACGCGCGTCACGTGGACCATGAACGGACACAACAGCTTCATGGGCAAGCTGTTCGGCCTCTTCGTGGACATGGACGCGCTGATCGGCGCGGACTTCGAGCGCGGCCTCGAGAACCTCGACGAGCAGCTGCCTCCGGCCTGATGCCGCCGCGTGGGTCGACGCCTGCGAGGATGGGGAGGATCGAGCGTCCGGGCTTGCGGACGAGTCTGCGGTGGCCATGTGGTGGCAGTGACCTCGACGTCGTCGCCCCGCCCCTACGAGACGCCTGTCGAGCATCGCACGGCGCCCGCGCGCCCGGGGAACATGAGGCTCAGCCGTCCCGCGCCTGCGTTCGAGGCGGGCGCACGGATCGGCGAGTACCGCATCGTCCGACTGCTCGGCGCTGGCGGAATGGGAAGCGTCTACCTCGCGCGGGACGAGGCGCTCGATCGCGACGTCGCGATCAAGGTGATCCGGAGCGATGCCCCCGTGTCGCTCGAGATCCTCGAGCGGTTCCGCGCCGAGGCGCGCACCATGGCCCGCGTCTCTCATCCCCACGTCGTGCGCATCCACGCGCTGGGCGAGGTCGACGGCGCGCCCTACATCGTGATGGAGCACGTCCCCGGCACCAACCTCGCGCAGCTGTTCGCGGACAAGGGTCGCTTGTTCGGCGTGGCGCAGACGCTCGCGATCCTCGATCAGATCTGTCGTGGCACCTCGGCGATGCACGCGACCGGGCTGGTGCACGGAGACCTCAAGCCGAGCAACGTGCTGTTCGGGCCGGGCTTTCGGATCGTCGTCTCGGATCTCGGTCTCTCGCGCCGGATCGGGGCCCCGACGACGACGTGGTCGACCCCCTGCTACGGCGCGCCGGAGCTCTTCGACAGCGCGGGCAGCCAGCCCGAGCTGGCGCCGCGCATCGACGTGTACTCAATCGGGGTGATGGCCTACGAGTTCCTCACCGGGCAGCTCCCGTTCGCCTCGGAGTCGGAGCGAATCCTGGCGGCCTACGAGGCACGCCCACCCAAGCGACCGAGCGAGGTCCGTCCCGAGCTCGGAGCAGGCTTCGATGCGCCGATCCTCGCCGCGCTGTCCAGCTACCCCTCACTGCGCACCGCGACGGTCGACACGTTCCGGCGCGCCCTCGAGCAGGTCGGCGTAGCGGCGTCGCCCACGTCGCCGCCGCTGCGGATCCTCGTCGCCGACGACGACCCGGCGTACTGCGACATCGTCCGACGGACGCTCGCGCGGAGCTTCCGCGGCGCGCTCATCGAGTCAGCGCCCGACGGGGCCTCGGCGCTCGCGTCGGCGCTCCACATCCGGCCCGACCTCATCGTCACCGACATCGACATGCCCCTCATGAACGGAGTCGAGCTCGTGGCCGAGCTCCGATCACGTCCCGAGCTCGCCGATGTGCCGGTGATCGTGCTCAGCGCCGTGGGAGGCCCCGCTGACTGGTCGCTGCTCGAGCGGCTCGGCGCCAACGCCTTCGTGGGCAAGCCCTTCGACGCGCAGCAGCTCTGCTCGGTCGCCCACGCGATCACGGGCTGAGCGCGACCCGATCCGCGTCTCCGCCCACCGGTAGGACGACGGTGAACGTCGATCCCTCGCCCGAGCGGCTCGAGACCTCGATCGTGCCCCCGTGGGCCTCGACCACCCGCTGCGCGATGGCGAGCCCGAGGCCCGTGCTCTTCTCGCCCGACGTGCCCGCTCGCTGGGCTCGCTCGAACGGACGAAAGAGCCGAGGGAGGAACTCGGCCGCGATGCCGATGCCCTGATCACTCACCGACACGAGGACGCGATCCTCGCCCCGAGGCGCGACACGCACGATGACGCGCGTGCCCGCGTGCGAGTACTTGAGCGCGTTGGCGATGAGGTTGGCCATCACCTGCTCGAACCGCGCCGGATCGATGCGCACGGGTGGCACGGGCAGACACGTCAGCTCGAGCACGATCTTCTTCGCGTCCGCCATCGCCGTGTGCTGGGCCACGACGCCACGGACGACCTCCGCGAGGTCACAAGGGCGTCTCTCGAGGAGCAACGTGCCCGAGGCGATCGTGGACACGTCGAGCAGGTCGTCGATCATGGCCGTCATGTGCGCGCACGATCGGCGCATCGTCTCGAGGATCTCGGCCGCCTCGGTGCCCGCGAGCTCGGGCGAGGTCGCCAGCAGCTCGGCGTAGGACTGCACGATGCCGATGGGGTTGCGGAGATCGTGCGCGGCCATGCCGAGCAGCACGTTCTTCTCTCGGTCGAGGCGCTCGAGCTCGAGGTTCACGCGCGCGAGCTCGAGGTTTTGCTCGCGGAGCTCGCGAACGCCGCGCCTGTGGCTCATGGCGTAGCGGATCGCGCGCTCGAGGATCACCGGGCTCGAGCGGCACTTGTCGAGGTAGTCGTCGGCGCCGGCGGCGCTCGCCGCCACGTCGACGTCGTGATCGGCGTCCGCCGTCAGCATCACGACCGGGATGTCGGTGCCGCGGGCCCTCGCGGCGCGAAGGACGTCGATGCCCGACTCCGCGCCGAGGTGGTAGTCGAGGAGACACACGTCGAAGGTCTCGCGCTCGAGCGAACGTGCGGCCTCGGCTCCGTCGCGCGCTCGCGTGACTCGGACCGGACCGGGCCACGCCGCGTGCAGGTTCTCGGTCGTGACGTCCACGTCGACATCGTTGTCGTCGACGACGAGCACGCTCAGCGATCGGGCCCTGGGGGTCTGGGCGAGCTCCACGATTCACCTCGAGGGTTTGCAGCAACGAGGCCCTCCCAGCAGCGCTCGTGCCAGCCGAAGCGCTCCGGGGCGTCGTCGAACGCAGGGCATCGGCCGCAGGGCATCGGCCAGAGGGCCCGCGCGCTCGAGCGCAGGATCTGCGTCTCGCCGCGATCGGTGGCCGTTGAACGACGGTGTGTCGTGTGTAGCTGCGATCGCACGACCGTGTTCACTGCCTCGGACAGCGCCGACCTCGCGAGCCCCATGCGACGTCGCATCGAGACCACCGATTGGAGCCGCCACGCGATGGGGCCTCCACAGCAGTGGCCCGATGCGTTGCGAGTGGCCCTCGAGCTCGCGCTGGTGAGTCAGGCGCCGACGCTCGTGGCGTGGGGGCCAGAGCTGAGCGTCTTCTACAACGACGCGATGGTGGCGTCGCTCGGGGCACGCGACGCCGACGCGCTCGGGCGAAGCGCAGAAGACGTCTGGAAGGACGACGCGTCGATGCAGGACCTCCTGATCGCGCTGCGCGACGGGCGACCGACGATCCTCGAGATGCGCGGCGCGACGGCCTCGGTCGCGCGCATCGGGTGCACACCCATCGGCGACGCGCTGAGCCTCGCGCGCGGCATGGTGTGCAGCTGGCTCGAGGCGCGCGGCACGGCGAGCCAGCGGCTGCAGCAGCTGCTCCACACGGTGGCCGAGCCGGTCGTGATCGTGCGCGAGGGTCGGATCGAGTACGCGAACGCGCAGGCCGAAGGAGCCTTCGGGTACTCACCCGGCGAGCTGGTCGGCCTGCCCCACGACGTGCTCGTTCCCGAGCGGGTGCGCGCGGCCCACGCGATCGATGCGCGCCACTACCTGATGGCGCCGAAGCCACGCGCGATGAGCGCGCGCTCGGACCTGACCGCGCGACGCAAGGACGGCTCGGAGTTTCCCGTCGAGATCAGCCTCAACCCGGTCGCCACCTCCGACGGGATGATGATCTCCACGGTGATTCGCGACCTGAGCGCGCGTCGCGAGCTCGAGCGCGCCCTCCGACGCCACGCCGAGCACCTGGCCGCCGCAGTGGAGAGCATCCCTCATGCGTTCTTCATCGCCGACGAGAGAGATCGCCTCGTGGCCGCGAACGCAGCGACGCGCGCGATGCTGCGCGACGTCGGTGCCGATGCTGTCTCGTCGGGCACCGAGGTGCTCGAGACGATGGAACGCGCGAGCACCTTCGAGGACGACCGAGAGCGCGAGGTGTTCCGAGCCGCGCGCGAGGCGGCCGCGGGGCGCCCCACCGACGTCTTCGACGTGAGGTGGCCGAACGGGCGCTCGTTCCGAGTCACGCGCCAGAACCTCGAGGGTGGTGGCTACGCGATCATCGGGATCGAGCTCACCGACGAGCTGCGACGCTCGCGGGAGCTTCAGATCGCGCGCGCTCAGGCAGAAGCGGCCAGCCGCAGCAAGAGCGAGTTCCTCGCGTCGATGAGCCACGAGCTGCGGACACCGCTGAACGCCGTCCTCGGCTTCGCTCAGCTGCTCCAGCGAGACAAGCGCGAGACGCTCTCGGAGCGACAGCGGGCGATGGTGGATCGCATCTTCCAAGGCGGAGAGCACCTGCTGCGCCTCGTCGACGATGTCCTCGACCTCGCGCGCATCGAGGCGCGCGGCGTCGCGATGGCTCCCGAGCCCGTCGCGGTGGACGAGCTCGTCGACGAGGTGATGGCGTCGCTGACCGTCCGCGCGCGCGAAGCGGACGTGGCTCTCCTCCCGATCGAGGTCGGAGCCGACGTGCCGATGGTGCACGCCGATCGGGTTCGCTTCGCCCAGGTGCTGATGAACCTCGGGTCGAACGCTGTGAAGTACAGCCGCGCGGGCGGCAGGATCCAGGTGTCGATCACCACGGAGGTGCGCGGCGTGCGCGTGACGATCCGCGACGAGGGAATCGGCATCCCGCCCGAGCATCGTGGGCGACTGTTCGAGGCGTTCCATCGCGCAGGCCAAGAGACGGGGCCCATCGAAGGGACGGGCATCGGGCTCGCGATCTCGAAGACGCTGACCGAGCTCATGGGCGGAACGATCGGCTACCGCGCCAGGCCCGAGGGCGGCTCCGAGTTCTGGGTCGAGCTCCCCGCGCACCGCTCGGGGGCCCGCTCCAGCCGCCCCTCCTCGCCGGGCCTTTCCATGGCCACCGAGCTCGGCCCGCCCGCGCCGCGCGTGCGAGTGCTCTACGTCGAGGACAACGAGGCGAACGTTGCGCTCGTCCGCGAGCTCGTGGCGACGCTCGACCGAGCCGACTTCTTCGCCACCCCCACCGCGGAAGCTGGGCTCGCGCTGGCGCGAGAGATGAAGCCGGACGTCGTCCTGATGGACATCAACCTCCCGGGGATGAACGGCTACGAAGCGCTCGCCGCGCTCCGGGACGCCCCCGAGACGGCTGCCATCCCGGTGGTCGCGGTGTCGGCAGCCGCCCTGCCCGCCGATCGGGCGAGAGCGGCGCGAGCCGGGTTCGCGGCGTACGTCACCAAGCCCATCCGCATGGAGGAGCTGGAGGCGGCCATCGAGACGTCGTCACGACGCAAGACGTGATCGCGTGGCGGGCTGCGGCACCTCGCTGCGGTGCGCGTTCAGGCAGCGAGGCCCCGCTCCACGAAGGCCTCGCCGATCCGCCGGAGCGCGCGCGCCTCGAGCTGACGGACGCGCTCGCGCGAGAGGTGCAGCTCGCTCGCGAGCTCGTCGAGGGTGCGGGCCTCCTCCGAGAGCGTGCGGAGCTCCACCACGCGCCGCTCCCTCGCCGACACCGTGGCGAGCACCTCGCCGATCGCTCGGCCGCGGGCGTCTCGGAGCTCCTGCTCGGCGAGCGCGTCTTCGGGCGTCGGGCCCTCGCTGGTGGGCTCGAAGTGCCCGGACGCGCGGTCGCTGCCGACCGGCACGTCTCGCGGCGAGAGGGCGAGGAGCACGCCTTCCACATCCGTCGGTCGAA
>JAFLCL010000188.1 GCA_017303575.1 Deltaproteobacteria bacterium | reverse complement strand
CGTCGAGCGCTCGGCCTGCACGCGCGAGGTGGTGACCGACCTCGGCCCATCGCATCGGCGCCGCGTCGAGGGCGAGCCCTCGGCCACGCAGGCTCGCCGCGAGCGCGTGCGTCGCGCGCCGCGCCTCCTCGCTCATCGTGCGGTACGCGAGCTCGGCGAGCGCCTCGTCGACGAAGCGATGCGCCTGCTCTGCGCTCTCGTCGCGCACGAGGACTCGCTGTCGGCGCAGCCAGTCGAGCGCGTCCTCCGGATCGGGCGTGCCGAGCGCGCCGAGGTCGATCGCTGTGATCGTCGCGTCGGGCGCGCTCGCGAGCACCGCGCTCTGCTGCCATGCGATGGAGGCGTGCTCGGGCGCCGACGACATCGTCCCGCGCACGTCGCGCTGCGTGGGATCGGACGTGATCGTCGTCGCGTCGTCGTCGCTCCGTGCTCCGCTCGGAGCCTCGGACGCCCGCGGTCGCGTGGAGACACGCGAGGCACGGAGCGCGTCGAGCGCGTGGACGATCTCGTCGCCGTCGCGCGGGCGGGCGCTCGGCTCGAGCGCGATGCAGCGCTCCACCAAGGACGTGAGCGCGATCGGCGCCTCGGGCCGCTTCTTGCGCGCGTCCGGTCGCGCGATCGTCGCGCCGAGCACCGCCAGATCCGCCCACGCATACGGAAGCTCGCCGGTGAGCATGCGATGCACCGTCACGCCCCACGCGAACACGTCCACGCGCGCGTCGACCTCGCGCGGTCGCGTCCACTGCTCGGGCGCCATGTAGCGAGGCGTACCGAGCATCACGCCGCTGCCCGTGCGTGTGACGTCGGGATCGAGGAGCTTCGCGATGCCGAAGTCGAGCAGCTTCACGCGCGTGCCCTCGATCGGTGCTTCGAGCACGAACACGTTCGCGGGCTTCACGTCGCGGTGCACGACGCCGCGTCCGTGCGCGAACGCGAGCGCGCGCGCGATGTCCCTGGCGATCTCGAGGACGCTCTCGATCCCCAGCACACCCTGGCGCTCGATCAGCGCCTCGAGCGTCTCGCCCACGAGCAACGGCATCACGAGGAACGGCGAGCCCGCGTCGTCGTTGCCCGTGTCCACGACCTCCACGATGCCGCGGTGCCCGAGGTGGGCGAGCGCGCGCGCTTCGCCGAGGAAGCGGCGCACAGCATCGCGGCGCGCGGCGAGCGCACGGTGCAGGGTCTTGAGCGCGAAGCGTCGAGCGAGGAGCACGTGCTCGACGTCGTAGACGACGCCCATGCCGCCCGCGCCGAGCTGCCGGATCACGCGGTAGCGGCCCGCGATCGTGGCCCCCGCGGTGAGCGGCGCGAGGCCTTCGTCTCCGGGCTCGTCGTGCGCGAACGTGCGGGGAATCGGCGGCGCATCGGCGGCTCGACGCGCGAGCGCACCCACCACGGCGCGGCACTCTGCGCACGATGCCAGCTCGGCGGTGACGATCGCGCGCTCGTCCTCGGACACCGTTCCCTCGACGAAGCGCGCCAAGGTCTCGTTAGGAGGATGCATGGATGAGAACGCGCGGCAGAATGCCACGATGATGCGCTGGCGGCTCGGGTCGTTCTCGATGTGGGCTCGATCGATCTCGGTGTCTGTGCTGTTCGTCTCCGCCGCGGGGCTCGCCGCGGCGAGCTGCGGAGGTGGCGAAGGGACGTGCGACGCCGCGGCGGTCACCGCGGAGCTCGAGGCCGCGATGCCCGGCGACGTGGTGACCTTGCCGTCGTGTCGCTTCGAGGCAGCGCTGAGCGTGCCGCGCGGTGTGACGCTCCGCGGGACGTCCGAGAGCGTCGTCGTCGGCCCGAGCGACGGTCCCGCGATCACGCTCACGAGCGACGCGAGCACGGCGAGCGTGATCGAAGGCGTGCACATCGAGGGTCACCACACGGGCGTGCGCGTCGTCGGCGACGGCGAGGCCGAGCTGCGCACCGTCGTGATCGAGGTGGTCACGGGCGTGGGCCTCGACGTCGCATCGACCGGGACGACACACGTCGAGGGCGCGACGATCACGGGCGGTGTGACCGAGGAGACGCGCGACGACAGCCGCTGGCTGCGCGTCACCTCGAGCGATGCGGCCACGCATGGTGTGATCGCGACGGCGGGTGACCTCCGCATCGCGAGCTCGACGATCACGGGATTCGCGTGGCTCGGGCTCGCGCTCGGGAGCGGCACCGGGTCCACGCCGTCCGATCTCGACGTGACGGTGCGCGACACGACGATCGGGCGTGGCCTCGGCGTGGGCCTCACGTCGCGCGCAGAGTCGCTCGTGCTCGATCACGTCACGATCGAGGACGTGTGGACCGGCGTGCGCGGCTGGCCTTCGTACTGCGGCTTCATCGAGGCGGGGCGCGTGGACTCCGACGCGCTCACGCTCACGGGCTGCGACGGCTACGGCCTCGTGCAGATCGCAGGCGAGGCGGCGCACGACGCGCTCGCCATCGACGGCACCGGCGACGTGGGCCTCTGGATCGGTGCCAGCGTCGCGGCAACGGTGCGAGGGCCGAACGCGCACGTCCGAGACACGGCGTTCTCCGCGATCACCGCTGTCGATGCGACGAGCGTCACGCTCGAGGATGTCGACATCGCGACCGTTCGCGCGGTGCGACGCACGGTGCTGGTGCGCGGCGCGATCGAGATCGGCGACGGCCTCGAGCTCGTCGGCTCGCCGTTCACGCTGCGCAACGTCTCGATCGCGGGCGCGGAGCGGCTGGGCCTGCTCCTCGACGCGAGCGCCTCGTTCTCCGCGGACGATCTGACCGGCGTGACGATCACGAGCGAGGGCGCGGGCCTGGGCGCGATCCTCGGGACCATCGATCGCAGCGCGGAGGACGCCACCCTCGCGAGCCGTCCGGGCTGGGACGTGGGCATCACGCGCAGCGGCGCGGCGATCACGAACGACGCGGCGTTCAGCGGCACGCTGCCCGCGATCGTCGCGCCCGGGCCTCCGTCGACGGGCGACGTGCTCGGCGTGATCGCCCCGATGTATTGAAGGCCCACGCGTTTGCGGTAACCCCGCGGCGATGCGTCTTCGTGCAGCGCTCTGTGTCGCCTTCGCTCTGGCCGCCTGTGACCCGACGGGGAGCGAGAGCGCCGACGCGAGCACGGTGCCCGACGCTGTCGTGACCACCGATCCGGTCGCGCCGACGCCGCCGCGGCTCACGCCGTGCCCCGAGGGTTGGTCGATCGCGATGCGCGACGAGATCGCGATCTGCGAGCCGAGCCCCGCGTCGGCTGAGACCTGCACCGGTGCGACGTTTCGCCCGCCGGGTCGTGCATCGTGCGAGCCCGTCGACGACGCGTGCGAGACGTCGACGTTCCCGACGGGCCTCGATGCCAGCCGCGCGATCCGCTACGTGCGCGTCGGCGTGAGCGGTGGGGACGGCAGCGAGGCCGCGCCGTTCGCGACGATCGCCCAGGCGTTGGCGAGCACCACGGAGCCGCTGACGATCGCGCTCGCCGCGGGCGAGTACACCACGGAGACCGTGCTCCCCGCCGACCTCGAGATCCGCGGCGTGTGCGCGGAGACCGTGGTCCTCACGCACGACGACGCGACGGAGCCGGCGCTGCGCGTGATGCGCGGAGCGCGCCTCGTGATCGAGGGCGTGACGATGAGGACGGGCGACGTCGCGCTCCTGTCCGGCGGCGATCTCGTCGTGCGCTCCGTCGCGATCGAGGGCGCCGCGACGGCAGGCATCGCCATGATCGGTGGCAGCCTCGAGGCCTCGCGCGTCTCGATCCGCGACACGCGCACCGACGCCGACGGTCGGCTCGGTCGCGGCCTGAGCTTCGAGTCGGGCACGCGCGCGCAGCTGGACACGATCGTGATCGAGGGCAGCCACGACAACGGCATCGGCGCGGGGCGGGACGTCGTGATCGAGGGTCGTGCGATCGCTGTCCGCGACACGTCCCCCAACGGTGCGGGTCGTTTCGGCTCGGCGATCGGTCTCTACGAGCGCAGCACCGCGACGCTGCGCGAGGTCGCGATCGAGCGTGCGAGCGAGGGCGGCGTGATCGTCGACGAGGGCTCCGAGCTCACGCTCGAGGACGCCGTCGTGCGCGACGTGGTGTCGGAGGCCTCGATGGCCAACGGTCGTGGCGTGTTCGTGCGCGCGAGCACCGCACGCGTCCGTCGCACGCTGATCGAGCGCGCGAGCGGCGCCGCGATCTACGCGACCGATCACGCCACGCTGGAGCTCGGCGACGTGGTCTCTGCGTCCACGCGACTCAGCGACGACTTCGCCGCAGGCCTCGGCGTCATCGATGGAACCGTCGCGACGGTCGATCGCTTCGCGGTGCTCGACGCCGCGTGGATGGGCATCGTCACGCTCGCGAGCGACGCGAGCCTCGATGCGCGCGACGTGATCGTGCGTCGCGTCGAGATCGCGCAGAACCTGGGTGAGGGCATCGTGGCGGGAGAGACCGCGCACGTGTCGATCACGCGGCTCGGCATCGAGGACGCACACGCCCTCGGCGCGATGGCCTATGGCGCGGGTACGACGATGTCGCTCACCGATGCGCGGATCCACCGCGTGCTCGAGACCACGGAGCACGGCGTGGGACGTGGTGTCGAGGCCGACGTCGGCGCGACGATCACGCTCGTGCGCGCAGTGATCGACGACGTGGTCGACACGGGCGTCGTCTCGTTCGGGATGCTCGAGCCCGGCACGCTCGTGTCGCTCGAGGACGTACGCATCACGAACGTGCGCGAGCGGAGCTGCGTCGACAGCACGTGCCCCACGGAGGGCGGCGGCTCCGGTATCGCGGCGGTGTTCGGGGGCGTGATCACTGCGCGAGGTCTCGAGGTGATCGGCGCGCCGCTCTGCGGCGTGCAAGTGGCGGAGGCCGGAAGCCTCGACGTCGAGAGCGGCACGATCCGCGAGAGCAGCATCGGCGCGTGCGTACAGATCGAGGGCTACGACCTCGCGCGTGTGGTCGAGGGCGTCGAGTACCGAGACAACGAGCGCAACGTGGAGTCGGCCAGCGTCTACGTGCCGGGCCGCGGCCCGAGCTGAGAGAGAGGGCGCTCGAGCGTCCACGGCTCGCGTGCGCGGCCGTTTCTTTGATGCGGCGCGATCGATGGGTGTATCGGTCGGCCCGTGCGTCTCGCGTGGCTCGCGTGTGTGCTCGCCTCGATCGTCCTCCTCGGATGCCCGAGCTCTGCGCCCGTGCGCGACGAGCCGCGCCCCGAGCCTCCTCCGCCGGTCCTCGAAGAGCCTCCGCCGCCGGTCGTCGAGGAAGAGCCGACGATCGTCGTGCCCGAGGACACGGCCGCGCCCGAGGGCGGTGTGGCGTGCACCACGAGCCGCGAGTGCGGTGCCGATCAGGCGTGCCGCGGACCGCGCGGGTGTAGTGTCGCGTGGGCGTGCGGTGCGGCGAGCGACTGCAGCGGCGAGACCATCGCGTACTGCGACTGCGACGGTCAGACCTTCTATGCACCGATCGGCTGCCCCGGTCGCGCGTACGTGCACCCGGGCGCGTGCGACGCGATGGGGCCGCTCGCGACCGCCGAGGAGCTGGGCATCCACGACTACGACGAGCCGCCGACCACGCAGGATCGCACCTGCGAGAGCAACGCCGACTGTGCGGGCGGTGAGCAGTGTTACGGCCCACCTGGCTGCGGCATGCCGTGGCGCTGCGAGCGTCTCCGCGGCTGTGCGGGGGCACGCGCGCAGCTCTGCAGCTGTGATGGGCAGACGTTCCGCGCGAGCCTCGGCTGTCCTGGCCGTCCGTACGCGCACCGCGGCGAGTGCCACGACGGTACGGCCGTGGCGGCTCTGACGCCGGGCACGTCGTCGGTCACGACGTCGTCCCCGACCCCTTTATCGATCACGCCCACGCCGATCGCGCCCGCCATACCGAGCGTGACCGCGACGGGCGATCGTGTCTGCAGCACGAGCCGCGACTGTCGCCGCGGCGAGGTGTGTACGGGCCCGCCGGGCTGCGGCGAGACGTGGATCTGCGAGCGACCGCGCGAGCGCTGTAACCCCGACACGCAGGTGTTCTGTGACTGCGAGCGCAACACGTTCCGCGCGAGCATGAACTGCCCCGGTCAGCCGTTCGCGCACCGCGGCTCGTGCGAGATCGATCGCATGCTCGAGCTCAGCGGCGCCTCGGTCCGATGACTCGAGCCCTCGATCACTCGGGTCGCTGACCGCTGCTCTTCCGCGCTTCCTCGAGGGCTCTGCGAACGGTGTCCTTCACGGCGTCTTCGTCGATCACCATCGGCTCGCTCGAGGGCCGCGTCGCGGGCTTCGATGCGATCGGCGATCGCGCGCGGATCCCGGGCTCGCTGCGCGGGCTCGTCGATGCCGGGGGCTTCGTCGTCACGCTCTTGGCCATGCCGCGTCGTCGTCGTCGTGCGAGCCAGAGGCCGGGGAGCTTCCAGATCTCGGTGCCGTCGAGGCGGCCGATCGGCAGCAGGTTGAAGACCGCGATCGCCGCGTTCGACCACGTCCACGCGTAGAGCAGATCCCACACGAAGTCGGGTGGGCTCGGACCTCCGCTCGCGACGCTGGCCGCGAGCGCGATCTGCACCGGCAGCGTGATCGCGAGCAGGATCGCCTGCGCGAGCACGCCGCCCGACGCGACGATCGATCGCTGCCAGTCGGTGGGCTCGCCCACGTACGCGCAGTGCCCACCGAGGCCGTGCAGCATCACCTCCATCACCTGGAGGCGGTAGCGACGCGCGAGGTACGCGTGCCCGAGCTCGTGGAGCAGCACCACGAAGACCGCGCCGATCCACGCGCCAGGGGCGAAGCGCAGACCGCTCCACAACAAGCAGAGGAACGGCATGGTCCAGTGCGCGCGGATGGGAATCCCACGGAAGGAAGCGACCTGGACGTAGCCGGAGCGAAGCATGCGCGAGCAGGCATTCTACGCGCGTCCCAGAGGGCGGGTGAGAGACAGGGTGCAGCCGTCGGGTGACGCGCCGCACACCTCGCGTGGGTCGCGACAAGCCCTGCCCGTTCGGGCATCCTCGTCGGCCATATGCGGATCCACTCGTTCGGTCTCAGCGACGTCGGCAAGGAGCGAAAGCTCAACGAGGACTACTTCCTCGTCGACCCGGAGCTGGGGCTCTACATCGTGTGCGACGGCATGGGCGGTCACGCGGCGGGCGAGATCGCGTCGAGCACCGCGGCCACCGCGATCCACGAGCACCTCCTCACGCGCGCCGCCGATCTCGCGTCGATCGACGAGGGCGGCAGCTCCGAGCGCATCGAGGCCGTGATGCGCGAGGCCGTCGAGCTTGCGTCCGCGAAGATCTACAAGATGGGCCTCTCGGAGCAGGGCAAGAAGGGCATGGGCACCACGTGCTGCACGCTCCTGATCCGCGGCGAGAAGGGCGTGATGGCGCACGTCGGTGACTCGCGGCTCTACATGGTGCGCGGGCAGGAGATCCATCAGCTCTCGGAGGATCACACCTTCCTCCAGGAGGCCGTGCGCCACGGCATCATGACGCCCGAGCAGGCCAAGCAGAGCACGCACAAGAACATCATCACGCGCGCGGTGGGCCCGCTCGAGAAGGTGATCGTCGACACGCTGGTGTTCGACGTGCTCGACGGCGACACGTTCCTCCTCTGCTCCGATGGCCTCCACGGCTACATCGAGGATCCCGCGGAGCTCACGCCGATCCTCGCGGTCTCGCGCCTCGACGCCGTGCCCGCGCAGCTCATCGAGCTCGCGAACGGCCGCGGCGGCGCGGACAACATCACCGTCGTCGCGCTCCGCGTGGAGTCCGAGGCGGGCACGCAGGCAGAGAAGGACGAGCAGACGGAGCGCGCGACGCTCGTCAACGCGGGCCTCGACACGATGCGCCACATCCAGCTCTTCGAGGAGCTGTCGATGGCCGAGCTCCTGCGCGTCTCGAACGTCTGCCGCACGCAGGAGTTCTCGCCCGAGCAGGTCATCCTGAACGAGGGCGAAGCCAGCGAGGCGCTGTTCCTCATCGTGAGCGGTCAGGTCGTGGTCGAGAGGAACGAGCACCCCGTCGCGATCCTCGCCGCGGGCTCGCACTTCGGCGAGATGGCGTTGCTCTCGCAGCGTCCGCGCTCGGCCACCGTGAAGGCGCGCACGGCCACGAACGTGCTGGTGCTCGAGCGGCCGCTCTTCTTCGCGATGCTGCAGCAGGACTCGGTGCTGGCGACGAAGTTCCTGTGGCGCCTCGCGCAGTCGCTCTCGCTTCGTCTGGACGACTTCTACGATCTCCAAGAGGCGGGCAGCGAGACGGTGAAGACCACGCTGCGCTTCGGTCTCTATCCCTCGCCGTTCAACCACAGCGGCGGCACCCTTTCTGGCTTGTAGGGTCGGTGCCGACCCTCCCCCGGACGGGGCCCCCTCCCGCTCCATTCGCTGCGCGCATGCTGCGCGCGGGGCCCCATCCCCGCTTGCCGTGCTGGTAAGGCCGCTCCCGCATGCGCCTGTCATCGATCGTCGTCTATCCGATCAAGAGCTGTGGTCCGATCGCGCTCGATCGCGCGGTCGTGACGCGTCGAGGTCTCTTGCACGATCGACGCTTCATGATCGTCGAGACGTCCGGGCGCTTCGTCACGCAGCGTGAAGAGCCGCGGCTCACGCAAGTGAAGACGGCGATCGAGGGCGATGCCCTGATCGTCGAGGCCGCGGATCATGGTCGGGTGGAGACGGCGCTCGTGCCCGACGGAGGCGAGCTCGGCGCGACGCGGGCGGTGACGGTGTGGCGGAGCACGCTCGAGGCGCCCGAGGTGCCCGCGCTGTCGGCGTTCTTCACGCGCTTCCTCGCGCGCGACGTCGCGTGCGTCGCGATGACCGACACGATCCACCGCGCGATCAACCCGAAGCACGCGAACGAGGGAGACGAGGTGAGCTTCGCCGACGGCTACCCGCTGCTCTTGGCGAGCGAGAGCTCCCGGCGCGATCTCGAGGCGCGTGCGGGCGTGCCCCTCGTCATGGCGCGCTTCCGACCGAACGTC
Source organism: Deltaproteobacteria bacterium (assembly GCA_017303575.1). Taxonomy (GTDB): domain Bacteria; phylum Myxococcota_A; class Polyangia; order Polyangiales; family Sandaracinaceae; genus JAFLCL01. The sequence goes on along the minus strand of JAFLCL010000188.1, from coordinate 8,198 downwards.
GTCGTGGAGGGCGCGACGGCGTGGGACGAGGATCACTGGTCGCACGTCTCGATCGGCGGCGTGCTGTTCCGCGCGCCCAAGCCGTGCGCGCGCTGCGTGATCACGACGCTCGATCCGGAGACGGGGCAGGCCGACAAGGAGCCGCTCAAGACGCTCGCGACGTTCCGCCGCGTGGACGGCGAGGTGATGTTCGGGCTGAACCTCGTGCCCGTCTTCGAGGAGGGCGAGGCGGAGCGCGTCCTCGAGGTGGGGGCCTCCGTGCGACGAGCGGACGGCTAGGAAAGGGACGTCCCCGTGCCGCGCGGGTTGCGGGGGCGGGCGGCGGGCCGCATAGCCGGCCCCGGATGTCGCGTTCCCGCGAGACGCTTCGCGAAGAAGTCAGAGCCCGCCTCGCCGACGAGGTCGGGGCGTCGTTCGGTGATGGCCCCGAGCGCGTGGCGCTCGTGTATCCGAGCCCCTACCGCGCAGGCATGAGCTCGCTCGGCTTCTTGCAGATCCACCGCGAGATCCGCGCGAGCGGTCGCGTCGCCGAGCGCGCCTTCCTTCCCGACGATCCCGACGCGTACCGCAGCTCGCGCACGCCGCTCTTCACGTACGAGAGCGAGCGTCCCGTGGCGGACTTCCCGATCGTCGCGCTGAGCGTGGCCTTCGAGCTCGAGCTCGCGGGCATGGTCGAGGTGCTCGAGCTCGCAGGCATCCCGCCGCTCGCGGCCGATCGTGATCACCGACACCCGCTGATCGTGATGGGCGGTCCGCTCACGTTCTCGAACCCGCTGCCGCTCGCACCCTTCGCCGACGTCGTCCTCATGGGCGAGTGCGACGAGACGATCCACGCATTGCTGGATCACTGCTTCGAGCACTTCGTGCGGGGCAAGATCGGCACGAAGGAGACGACGCTCCGCGCGATCGCCGACGGCATCGACAGCGCGTTCGTCCCCACGCTTCACGGCGACGAGATGCCTCACGTCGCGGCCGCCGATCTGGGCAAGCTCCCCGCGCACGCCGCGATCCGTACGCCGAACACCGAGCTGCGCGACATGTTCCTCCTCGAGGCAGAGCGCGGCTGCTCGCGCGGCTGCACGTACTGCGTGATGCGCCGCTCGACGAACGGCGGCATGCGCATCGTCCCGATGGAGAAGATCCTCGGCCTCATCCCCGAGGACGCCAAGCGCGTCGGGCTCGTGGGCGCCGCGGTGAGCGATCACCCCAAGATCGCCGACATCGTCGAGACGCTCGCCGACCGCGGCTGCGAGGTGGGCCTCAGCTCCCTGCGTCCGGATCGCTTGAACGATCGCTTCGTCGGTGCGCTCAAGCGGGCCGGCTACCGCACGCTGACGACAGCGAGCGATGGCGCCTCGCAGCGCCTCCGTGATCAGGTGCAGCGCAAGGCGCAGGAGAAGCACCTCCACCGCGCCGCCGAGCTCACGCGCGCGCACGGGCTCGAGCGCCTCAAGCTCTACATGATGGTGGGCCTGCCGGGCGAAGAAGACTCCGACATCGACGAGCTCGTCGGCTACGCGACCGAGCTCTCACGCATCGCCCCACTCTCGCTGGGCATCGCGCCCTTCGTCAGCAAGCGCAACACGCCGATGGATGGCCTCCCGTTCGCGGGAATCAAGGTCGTGGAGCAGCGCCTCGATCGCCTGCGTCGCGGCGTGAAGGGACGCGTCGAGGTCCGCGCGACGAGCGCACGCTGGGCCTTCCTCGAGCACGCGCTCGCGCAGGGCGGACGTGCGGAAGGTCGCGCGGTGATGGACGCTGTCCACGCAGGCGGATCGTTCGCCGCATGGAAACGCGCGCTCGAGGCCCTCCCGGAGAAGAGACCGCGGCGCGCGCTGTCCGTGGTGGCCTGATCGCTCAGGCCGGCTGGGTCAGGGGCGATTGCCGGTGAGCTCGGTGACGTGGAGCGTGCCCGTGATGTTCTGGCCTGCGCGGTAGCTGCCGACCCAGATGTCGTACTGGCCGCCGCCGGGTCCCGAGATGTCGACCATCGGGTTGAGGTTGCCGCCTTCGTCGTCCGAGCAGTGCCAGCGACCCTGCGCGTCGTTGATGACGAGCGTGGTGTCGCCCTGCGCGCGCACGAAGAAGCGGATCCAGCTGCGCGGGTTCTGGTAGCGCACGATCACGTCGGGCTGCGCGGTGACGAAGCCGCGGCAGTTGGGCGCGAGGCCGAGCGTGCTCGCGTCGAGGTTGCCGCCGGAGGTGACGTTGTACTGCGCCGGGTCGGGCATGAAGCCGCCGAGCAGCGTGAAGACGCCGAAGTTCGCGGACGGACCGCCGATGCGAAGTCCCGCCTGCGCGAGGCCGCGCGAGGCCGGGGCGATGGAGACGATGCCTGCGCCGAGCAGCGCGATGATGCCGAGGACCAACGAAGATCGTTTGAGCACTGCGGTTTCCTCCCTCTCGCCGCGACACGCGGCGGGCGTCCGACGGACGTGAGAGGGCCCCATTCACACGGACGTGCGCGAAGACGCACAGCCCTCGGTCGGCGCGCGTCCTCGGCCGCTCACTGCTCGTCGTGCCCGTCGTGGTCGGGGTCACCGTCGTCGAAGCTGCGTAGCAGCGCGTCGTCGGGCCCCTCGAGCGTGAAGAGACCTTCCGCGACGGCGGCCTCGATCGCCTCCATCGGCGCGGCGAGCACGCGCGCGGAAGGATCGTCTCCCGCGAGCACCACGAGGCGCATCGGGCTCTCGAGGTGACGCAGCATCGCGTTCAAGAGGCCGAGGATCGCGGCGAGATCGAGCCAGGGTCCGCGGTCGATCGCGTAGATCTCCCACGTCGTGAGGCCGACGTGCGCGCGCAGGCGGGCGAGCCCGACGATCGGCGCGTCGGCAGGGATCACCGCGTCGTCGGGGAGGCTCGAGATGCGGGTGCTCTCGCCCTCGGCGTCGAGCTCGATCGGTCGCTCGGTCGAAGACGTCACGTCGCTCTCGTCCTCGACCACGTCCTCGAGCGCGATCTGCTCGAAGCTCGCGTGCCGGAGCACACCCGTCAGCGCACCGAGCCTCGCCGCCACGCGGTCCATGTGGAGCTCGCTCCCCATCGCGTCGGTGTCGACCCGCACCACACGATCGACTCGCTCGAGCAGCGACGCGGCGGTCGTACACTCGCGCTCGACGGCGGCCGCGAGGCCCGCGTCCGCGAGGCCCAGCGCCACGAGCCGCTGCGCCATCGCGCCCTCGGGTCGAGCGAGGCTGCGGAGGAACGGTGCGCGCGGCGTTCGCCCCGCGACGGTCGTGACCTCGCGATCGCTCGCGCGACGAGGGCCGGGCGCGACGCGTGCGTAGCTGAAGAGCCCTTCGACCTCGACGGGGGTGGGTGCGACCGACACGGCGCTTCTTGGTACGCCGCGCCCGGAGGAATGTTCCCGTGCAGAGGTGGGCATCCGAGGGCGGGCGCTCGTGCAACAGCGTGCGCACGAGGCGCGCGCTGCACGGTCGCGCGCTCGGTTTCGTCCATGTTTTCGGGGATCGAGGCGCTCCTCCTGCGCGGCACGGCCGCTGCTCACGGGGAGGCCATGCGCACGACGTCCTGCCTGCTCCGGTCGGTCCTCCTCACGGCCGCGCTCACCGTCGTGTCGTTCGGCGCCTCCTCGCTCGCGCATGCCGACGAGGTGGAGCCGGCGCCGTCGTTCGCCGAGCAGGCGTTGACCGAGGTGGTGGAGATGGGCGCGATGCCAGCGCCCGCGTTCGGCGCCGCGACCCCGCTGTTCATCGCGCAGCTCGCGAGCGGCGCGGAGGGCGAGTGGTTCGACCCGGGCTGGGCGGCGGTCGAGCTCGCGCTCGGCACCGCGGGCTCGGCCTACGCGAGCTGGCTCCTCTCGGCGCAGGTCGAGCAGAACGCGGGCTTCGTCACGCAGTACACGTCGAGCTACGCGCTCGCGATGAACCTCCGCCTCGTCACCCACGGCATCCTGAGCATGGCGCTGTACTCGGACGGCGTGGACGCGCGCGCCGCCTCGCTCGTCCCTTCGATCTCGGTCTCGCCGCTCGAGGGTGGCGCGCTCTCGAGCGCGACGTGGGCGATCTGACCTACGCGAGCCTGACGCTGTCGACGATGCGGAACTGTTTCACCTCGCGCGTCTCGTCCCACGTGTAGAGCGCCACGCGATCGAGCGTGACGTGCACGTCGTGCAGATCGATCGTGGCTGCCCATGCCAGGCCGCTGGCGCGCTCCGCGTCGGTCGCGCGACGGGTCGGGCGCGCGATCGTGACGTGCGCCTTCGGCGCGCGCGTCTCTCGGACGACCTCGGCCGCGTCGAGCATCGGATCGCGCCAGCGTCGCATCCGCTCTTCGGTCGCCTCACGGCCCTCGACGAGCAGCGCCGAGAGCGCCGAGTAGCGCGTGGGCGATCCCATCGGCACGAGCGCACCGAGCGAGCACGCGATGGGCTCGTCCTCTGCACCGAGTGCGAGCGCCTCGAATCCGCGCCGCGCGAGCCGCGCCTCGATGGGCCCGAAGAAAGCCACGGTGACGTGAAGGTCGTCCGCGTGAAGGCCGCGAAAACCCAGAGGAACGTGGGCGATTCGAGGATCGAGCCAGCTGCCTTCCACGGGGAGGGCCACGAACCAGTTGGGCCTCACGTGGTCTCGCGCAGCACCGTCTCGAAGCGGCGATCGAAGTCCGCGAGGAACGTCTTCACCTCGGGCTGCATGAGGATCGTCTCGATGCGGCTGACCTTCGCGTCCATCTCGGGGCTCGCGCCCACGGCGTCTTCGCCGCTGCCGTGCCAGAGCGCGCGCAGGCCTCGCATGCCTGCCGAGAGCACACCACGCACCGGACCGATCGCGACACCGACGATGCCCCAGAGGAGCGCGGTGTCGGTGTCCGCGAGCGCACGATCGAAGGCGCGACGGTAGCGTCGTGAGCGCGCGACCTGTGCGTCCTCGCTCGCCATGCCCTCGGCCTTGAGGTCTCCGTTGGCGACCGCGCGATCGATCACCTCGCCCAAGAGCAGCATCTCCGCGAAGTCCTTGCCCAGGTGTCGCACCGCGAAGAGCACGTTCGCGATCTTGCGGATGGGGAAGAGCAAGATCTTGAAGGGCAGCTTGAACATCCACCACAGGCAGCCGACGGCCCAGTGCTGGTCCTTCTCGAAGAGCGGCGCGAGCTGATCGTTCGGCACCGACAGGCCCGCGCGCTTCACCGAGCTCTTCACCAGGTACGCCGCGACCTGCGTGCGGAGCACGTCGTCCAGGAGAGGAACGGGCACCTGACGCGCGGCGAAGTAGAGGAGGGCGCACGTCACGCGCGTGCGGACGATGGCAGGGTCACGCTCGATCGCGCCCGGCACGAGCGCCGTGGACGCTGCGGGAGCAGCTGTCTCGTTCGACGGAACCTCGGGGCGCGACGGGCTGTCGGTCATGACGTCGCCACGCTACCAGGAAAGCGTCACTCCCGAGCCTGGTCAGCCAGCGATGGAGCTCGTCCATGCGCCGTGAGGGTCACCGCAGCCGAGCCCTCGATCGCCAAGGCCCCCCGAGGCGCCGTAGTCTGAGGCCATCGAGGCCCGATTCGGGGCCCTGCATCGGAGGGACTGTGGCGGACAAGGCACGAGATCGTGCGAGCAAGCTCGCGATCGTCTTCTTCTCGGCGCTCGCGATCGTGGTGGCGAGCGGCTGCGATCTCTTCGGCGGGGCCAACCCGGACGGTGGGCCGGACTCCGAACCCGCCGATGCGATGCAGCGACCCGCGCTCTGGACGCTCGGTCCGGTGAACCGCGGCGCGCATCATCCGGGCACGTGGCTCACGTTCGCCGTCGATGGGATCGATGCGCCCGCGGATGACGTCTACCTCTGGGTGATCGAGGATCGCAGCGCGTTCCCGCTGCGCGCAGCGCGCTCGCGCGTCGTGCCGATCGAGCCCGGTCTCGTGAGCGACGACGACGCGGGCGCGCTCGACGACGCGGGTCGACCCATCCCCCCGGACGGAGGCGTCTACCGCTCCTCGACGTTCGCGCTTCCGCTGCCGATCGTGCGCGCTGGCGTGTTCCATCTCGCCGTGGGCACGGCGGAGGGGCCCATGACGCGCGAGGCCGAGGTCGAGGTCGTCCTTGGGGGCGCCACGATGACGCAGACCGAAGCGGCCGACGCGCTCGCGCTCGGGCTCGACGGCCTCGTGACCGACATCGGTGATCTGCTCCACACCGTCGATCCGGACTGGCAGACCGTCGCCGCGGAGCCGCAGCTCGCCGACACCATCGGCGCGTTCGCGGCCATCACCGAAGGCCTCGACGAGGCCGGTGCCACGGCACGCGAGCAGTACCTCGCGCTCGGCCCCGATGTGGAGCCCGGCGTGCAAGAGCTCCTCTGGAACAGCGGTGTGCTCTCGACGCTCGCCGCGCGCGCGTCGGGCGTCTCCATGTGGACGTTCGGGAGCGGCATGCTCGACAGCGCGATCGCGCGCAGCCCTTTCCAGGGCGTGCTCTTCACGCTCGACGCCATCAGCATGCTGCTCGCGGTGTTCGGCATCGCGTGCGACGTGATCGCGATCGTGGGCACGATCATCACGCTCCCGGCCGGTGGGGAGGGCGGCCTCGTCGGCCTGGCGCCCAAGATGGTCGCTGCGGTGCTGCGCGTGATCATCGACAACGTCGTCCCCAGCGATCTCCTCCGCATCTTCGAGGTGCATCGCTCGCACGTCGTGTACGGCACCGAGGGATCGATGGTCGTGCCGTGGGGAGTGTTCGCGCCGCAGAACCGCACCGCGGGTGCGAACGCGCGCTCGCTCGAGGACATCGTGCTCGCCATGATGCCGATCAGCCCGACGGTCGGCTTGCGCGAGCTCCTCGAGGAGCTCGCGGAGTACCTGGTGACGCACCTTCCCGGTGTGGGCATCGATGCGTGGCTGAACCGCATCCCGTCGATCCCGCGCGTCGAGATCGCCATCCCGGTCGACATGGGCTTCTACAACATCCAGCTGTCTCAGGTGCTGCGGCTCAATCCGGCGTTCGTGGGTCTCGCGGCGGGCGCCGAGGTCCTCTACGACCCCGAGCTCGTCCAGCCGTACACGGCGTCGTTCGCGCGCAGCGGTGGTCGGGTCACCGTCGCCTACGACACGCGCTCGGTGGGCTTCACCGACCTCTCGTGGCCGAGCGCCGCGCCCAGTGCACGCACCGCTGCGCTCCTCGAGATCCAGGCCTTCGCGTTCGCGTCGACGGGCCCCGAGGCGCTGGACGTGCAGCTCGTGCAGATCCCGCTGCCCTACGCCTCGAACGCGCGGGCCTTCTTCCAGGTGCAGCAGGCGCCCGACCCCGCCGATCGCAGCGCGCGGATCTCGGACGAGGACTTCATCGTGCTCGACGTCAACCTCGTGGGTGGCGGCACCACGCGCGTCGTGCGCCCGAGCACCACGAGCCTCCGTGTGCATCCGCTCACGATCGACGATCTCGCGGGCGGTCGTTTCGATCAGACGCAGGTGAACGTCTACGTGAACGGCGCGCTGCAGCACCCGGGCCAGATCGTGCCTGACGCCACCGTGCTCACGCTCCCGCTCACGCTCGAGCCCGGGGTGAACGAGATCCGTGTGGTGGTCACGGACGGTCACGACATCGGTTGTGGTCCGAGCGGCACCGACGCCGTGTGCCTCGAGATGACCTTCGCCGAGGCCGACAACGTCAACGTGCGGTACGTGCTCTACGGTGCGGAGGGCAGCGAGCGAACGTACCGCGTGTGGACGCCGCCCCTGTTCCCGCCACCCGAGTGAACCATCGTGGTGATCGACTGAGAGGTTCTCTGCATGTGGGAGTACGCCGTCGAGGTGGGCGTGGCCGCGTTCGTGGGCCTGCCGGGATGCCCGGCGAGCGCGATCGAGGGACGCTTGGTGGAGCTCGGGCTCGCTCCGGCGCTCGCGCGGCACCTCGTCACATGGATTCCCGAAGCCTTCGCGGCTCGCGTGTTCACGGGCTTCGACTTCCTCGACACGTACGTCATCGCCGAAGGTGAGGGGTCAGAGCATGGCCTCACGGTGGCAGCGCCGAAGGTGAGGGGTCAGAGCATGGCCTCACGGTGGCAGCCTGATGCGCGCGCGAGGCCATCGCGCTGTCATTGAACGAGGACGGTGGACGCTCGCGCCAGGCGCGTTCGCTGCCAACCCGAGCCGGACTGCCGCCATTGGACTCCTGGGCAGACGGAACACGACTGCCCCGCTCGGCAACTTGGCCGGCGGGGACACGTCTCCCTTCGCACGTCGCGAGGGTG
>JAFLCL010000187.1 GCA_017303575.1 Deltaproteobacteria bacterium | reverse complement strand
CGGCCGCGCTCGCGACGCCTGCCGCGCCGCTGACGACGTCGGTGGCACCGCCGACCGGATCGTCGGCGATCTGGGAGGCGCCCGATGCCGCCGTCGCCGCAGAGCTGGCGCCTTGCGCCACCTGCGAGCCCACCCCACCTCCGTTGCCGCCGTCGCTACCGTTTTCGCTCATGCCACCCTCGTGGCCGCCACTGTACGCGAACGCGACGAGCCGAACCACGGATCGTTCGCGCGCTCGGCGCACGCGAGGCCGAGGCCACGCGAGCGCGGTCGGGCCCCGTCGAACGCCATCCCGCGACCTCGGCCTCGAGCTCACGTGTGATCACCTGCGCATCGCCCACGCGATCGCGACGCAACAGACCGAGCCTCGCGCCACGTCGACGACACGCGCTTGGTTCGCCGCACGGGACGCGCTGGCGGTGGACCGGCACGAGCGATGGGCCATCAAGAGAGGCAAGCGCCTCCGAGGCTCGCTGCTTCGTCTGCTCCGCCGCTGGATGGCCTGGCCCGCTCCTCGACGCGCGCGACGCGGCGGCCGGATTCCATGGAATCGCACGCCTGCGGCGGTGGAGGACACCGTCCTTCAGCTGCACCTCCGGCACCGCGACCTCGGAGGCGAGCGGCTTCGCGCGCTCCTTCGCCGGACGGTCGGAGTCCGCATCACCAGGCAGACGGTCCGCAACATACTCGCGCGCGGCCCGCGTCTGTCCGTGGCGCCCGTCGAGCCCGTGCCGCCGGGACGCATCGAAGTACATCGGCCGAGGCAACTCTGGGGCATCGACCTGACGCTCGTCTGGGTGCTCGGCTTCTTCCCAGTCTGGCTGCTTGGTGTCGTCGATTACCACGGCAGTCGGCTGATGGTCCTCGAGCGGCTGACGACCCCGACTGCCGCTCACGTGGTCTCGGCTCTCGAGCGTGCCTTTGACCTGCACGGCCGGCCGGAACGCATTCTGACCGACAACGGAGGCGTGTTCCGCTCGTCTCTCTTGGCCGAGCTCGTGACGAAGCACGGCGTGGCGCACGGGTACACGCGCCCCGCTCATCCGTGGACGAACGGCCGCATCGAGCGCCTGTTCCGGATGTTCAAGGAGACGGTGTTCACGCACATCTGGCTGTTTGCGAGCGTGAGAGAGATCGACCGCTACTGCCGAGACTTCCAGATCTTCTACAACCGAGACCGCCCACACTCCCGCTTCGATGACCGCACTCCCGACGAGGTCTACTTCGGGAGCGCCCCAGTGCCCCGGCCGCTCGGTCGCGCGACCTACTTCGACGGTCACCTCGAGTGGTACCGCTTCGGGTAGCCGTGGGCGCCGGACGAGGGGACTTCCGGCGCCCAGCTCTTTGAACGACTGACGCACAAGAAGACGCCGAGCGAGAGCCGGCCAGCGTGCACGTGTGCCTGGCTATCGCGCTGAGCAGTCGGGGGTGTCCTCATGTTGAGACGCTCAAAGCCCCCGGCGAAGCTGCGAAGGTTGCTTTACCAGTACACCGTGTCCGGATCGTCCTCGTACTCCGTCACCGCGCCGACGGCATCCAGCACCTTCGTCACGCGGCCACGGACGTTGTACTCGTAGACCGTCGCGTGACCCAGAGAGTTCTCCACGACCGTCTTCTTCGAGGCGACGTCGTAGTGGATCACGTGGTCGTAGATGCCGCCGTCACCCCAGGTACGCACACACTTGCTGATCTCTCCCGTCCCGTCGTACTGGAAATAGAACGACAGACCCGCGCGGTCCGTCTCGCGGACCATCAGGTGACCGCCGCCCACGAGACTCTTGTACTGGAAGTGCCAGCTCTCCTGGGCAGCGTCTTTGATCTGCACCAGGTCGCCCATCCGGTCGTAGACGTACTCGCGGTGCTTGTACCAGCCGCGCCCGTGCGGGAGCGGGAGCTTCAAGAAGCGCAGCCGCCCTCGGCATCGCGCTCGAGCTCGATGATGCGTCCGGCGGAGTCACGGATCGAGTCGAGCATGCCTCGACGGTAATAGAGCTCGATCGCGTGCAGGCCATCGCGGCTCTTCACCTTCACGAGGCGTGCGACGTCTCGCTTGCCGCCCTCCACTTGGGCGTACTCGTGGATCAGCTGCTTGTCCCAGAAGAACACTTCGTACCTGCCGGGGCCGGTACACGTGAGGCGCATCTTGTGGATCACGCGCTCGAGCGTGTCGCCGACGCGCATCCGACGGTCGGGAAGATCCCACAGCGGGAACTCCACCTCTGGGCTGCCACCGAGACGGCATCGGAAGAGTGTCGCCCTCACGCCCCGGCGATTCTCGCCCATGTCGCATCATCCACCTGCTCGCGAAACTGCGCGGCGTACTCGCCGCGGTCGAGGTCGATGGTCAACACGCTGACTCTCCGCTGCTGATCTGCTGATCCCAACTTCCTGCCGGAGAGACGCTTTGCGATCCTGACGAGGACCGCTCGACCAGCATCCCGTTGAAGTTGCTGGATTCGCCTGCCCTCCCGGACGAGCTCGGGGTCGTCGAGCGAAAGAGTGTCGAAGCCCGTTGGCCAGTCGCCGATGTCGCCGTGCATGGAGTGCGGGTCGCACCGTGCCTCGGCCGGTACGCCTGCCATCGTCGCGCTGTTGGCGAAGGCGAGCTGCGGCGGCAGTGAGCCTTCCGAACCATGCACGAGCAGTGCTACGTCTGCTCCCAGCTCCGCGGCCGCCCGCTCGATGCGTGCAGAGAGAGCGAGCGTGAGGCGCTCCTCGTAGTCCAAGGTCGAGGCGTCGCCGCTCACGGGTCGCTCCCAGATGACGACGTCGTGCGGCAAGACTCGCAGTCGCGTTAACCCAACGTCGTCGTAGTCCGCTCGGTACTCCTGCACACCGTCTGGCGATGCGAGCCACACATGGACAGGTCGTCCTCGCGCGTCGAGCGTCTCCTCGCGTGCCGCCCAGCGACGCTGGGCAAGCGTGGGGCCCTGGCGGAACGCGGTTCGCGCAATCACTGCGGATCGCGTGACGGCCGCTACGCCCAGAACACGGGGCTCCCGCCTCTGGTCATCAATCACGTTTGCTCGCAGGTCCGACGAGATCTGAACGGACCAGTTGATCCCCGTGGGCCTTCGGTTCTCCCACCAGATCAGACGCGACTGTGCATCAAATCCGAAGCAGTAAATGTTCTTCGCGCGCGCGGGGGGGCGCTTGAGAAGCCGTCCCGGGTCGACACCGGATATCTCGTTGTGGAGGGCGTCCATTGTGTAGAACGGCCCGGTGGCGTACTCCCACCGCGCTACTTGCGGACGCACCGCATCAATGACCGCGGGCGAACACAGATTGGCCTCCTCCGTTGCCCGCGCCAACAGAACGCGGATCTCGGGGGACAATTCTGATTCTAGCATCGGCCTCCTGCTGCGGCGTAGGAGGACCTCCAGGTTCCAGCCTCCATTCGTCGCCCAATGTCGCGCAGGGCCGCCTCGACGGCGGCGGGCCCGCGTCTCTCCGCGCCTCTCAGAATCCGGTAGATCATTCGTTGTGCCTCGTCGTTGCCGCCGTAACGATGGAGGTGAACGCCAGCGTGATAGCGACCGGTCGCTCGAAGCTGAGGTCGAGTCATTCCACTCGCCGCAACGCGGTTGGGGTGGGTCCCGAACAGCGATGCACCGTTGGCGGCATCATCCCAGTGCAGCCCGTTGCGCGCCAGAAGATCGCGAGAGCGTTCAGCCCAGCCGGATGCAGACTCTTCTACGATGTGGTGGGGCGTCATCGCGTTGCCGAGCGCGGAGCCTCGCTCAGCTTCCATTGCCGCCCTCAGAGCCTCGGCAGTGAGACCGGACGGATCGACGTGAGTGGTTGGGTCCGTCGGATACCCCATGAGTCGAGTGCTCGGCTCGACACCCAGCGGGTCTTGGGCGGAGAAACTCCCGAGCTGGGCCGCGTAGTAGCGCCACCGGTTGTAGAACAGGCCTGTCGACTCGTCCTCGTACTGCCCGGGCCAGCGCCAGGGGCAGTCCTCCGCGGTGCCGGTGTCGAAGCTGGGCACGCCGAAGACGTCGAGCTGCATCTTCCACGCGAGGCGGCCGACCTCGTCGTACATCTCGGTGGGGGTGCCGAGGTGGTCGCTGGCGATGGTCCAGCGGCGGCCGGCGTGCTCCTTGGCGATGGGGGTGAAGCTCTCGGGCTCCCATTGCCAGCTGATGAGGCCGCGTTCACTGTCGAGCTCGTGGATGACGTTGTGACCGTCCCACACGAAGTCGACCTCTCGCTCGACAGTGCCCGCTGCATCCTGAGTGCGCTTGACGGTGCGGCGAGCGAATGGGTCGTACTCGAACGCGACGCGGATGCCGTCTGGGCGCTCGACCTCTCGGAGCATGCCGTGGCCGTTCCAGCGATAGTGCCAGTCGCCGTCGGGGCCTGACTTCAGGGTCTGGTTGCCGTCTTCGTCGTGCTCGTAGCGGACGCCGTCGGCCATCTCCAAGCGGCCGCCAGGCCCGTAACGACGGTCGGTGCCCGTGCGACTGCGGTAGACGTTGCCGACAGCGTCCATCGCGCGCTCGACCACGACGTCGGGGCGACGCTCGCGGACGAGGCGGCCGCGGCCGTCATGGTCGTAGAACTTCGGGCCTGACGCGGCGTCGACGATGCCCGCGATCTGGTCCTCGCCGCGCCACTGGTAGACCCGCGCATCCACTTCCTCACGCGCTGGCTGCGCGAACGACGGCGTCGCCAACATGCCGACGGCGAAGCCCATCGCCGCGGCGGCGAGAGACTTCTTGAAGGTGCGGCGAGCCGTCGGACGACCGGCGACGTCGCGCGACCACTCGACCTCGATGCCGTTCTTGAACGCGCGGCGCGACTCGAGACCCAGGCCATCGCGGTCGAAGTGCATCCAAGTCCTCGAACTCTCACCACTGCGGGTGCCCGTCGGAACGTCCCCACCCTCAAGAGGAGTCAGTCGGAATGTCGATGCCGAGCAGGTGCAGGAGCGACTGCAAATCGTCGTCTGCAGACGGGTCGTAGCGCGAGGGTGGTCGTGTAGCGAACGCGGTTCTCATCAGGGGATGGTCGACGGTGGGCGTCGACAATCCCTCGAGCAAGCGCGTCTTCTCGACGGCCCAGACTTCGATGGGCTGGGTCGAGTAGTTGGCGAATTCGGCACCAACCAACTTCGACGCCCAGGGGGTCTCGGAGAGGTGATGCTCACAGACCCCGGTCAGTGCCGTGGCCAACGCGATCGGATCGCGCCATGCGTGAGTGACCAAATCGTACGGAGCGTCGGGGGGTACATTTCGCTCGGCGATCCATAGTGCGAAACGAGGAAGCCGCCAGCGCTGGCGGTGTGGAGCGGTGGGATTGGCGAAAAACCCGGTCTGCAAGTCCGAGGCGACCTTCTTCGCGGACTCACGTACCATCCACTCCAGTCCGATAGAGCGCGCATGCAGCAGATTCGTGGCCGCCGGATAGCCAGACTCTGGGAGGTCCACTCTGGCGGCAACCCAGTTCGCGAAAAGAAACCGGTCAAAGCTAATCCATCCCTGAGCGTCGCCACGTGCAACGAGATGCAGGCCAACTATCCGTTCCTGAACGATGAACGACTTGAAGGTGATCGCCGCGCGCGTTGGGTCCTTCTTTCGAATCTCTGCGGTGAAATTCGTTCTGCGCTGGACGATATCGGAGCGGCGCTGGTCGACGTCTAGGTCGAGGTACTGCCGCAGGTCCTTCTCGACGGTCTTGTGCTTTGCAGGAGCTCTTGCCATTCCTGTTCTCCGAACGGTCAACACCAGGTGGTTCTACGGATACGCCGCGTGGGGTGCGCTCCAGGCCGCACTCGTAGCACGGAACCTTGCGGTGCCCCCGAGCCGAGCTCGGTGAGGAGGGAGTCCGCGAGGGCACTAGCTCGAGGATTGGGTGTGTGCGCCCAGTGCCCGAGACCGTCGCGGGCTTGTTCGAGTCGATCTCTGATGAAAGCAGCGCCCGACCGCTGGTCAGGCGAGAGCCTCGCGGTGTTCACCTTGACTTCCCAGAAGTGGAGCGTGCCGCTCGAGTCGCGCGTGATGAGATCAATGCCGTGCCCAGACGAGTTCTGAAGCGACCCAACAATGGTGTGGTTCAAGCCCTCGGCATATCTCCGCGCAATACGCTCGCCGAAGTCGCCGAGGGTCGTATTTAATCCGAGCGGGTCGATCCACCATATTGGGTCCGCCACATACGCGAAACCGCGAAGTCCACCAAAGGGATGAATGGGGTCGACGGACGCGTACCGATCAGTGTCGACGTCGTAATACCGGTACCGATTGTACCAAAGTGGGGATAGTTGGTCGTCGTACTGGCCGGCCCTTCGCCATGGGCAGTCGCCGGGGCTTCCGGCTTCGAGTTCGGTTCTGCCGAGGACGTCTAGCTGCATCTTCCACGCAAGCCGGCCGAGCTCGTCGTACATCTCGGAGGGGGTTCCGAGGTGGTCGCTCGCGATCGTCCAGCGGCGGCCTGCGTGTTCCTTGCCGACGGGCGTGAAGCTCTCCGGCTCCCAGTGCCAGCTGATGAGGCCCTGGTCGCTATCGAGCTCGTGGATGACGTTCTGCCCGTCCCAGACGAAGTCGACTTCGCGATCGACGCCTCCTTGAGCGCTGAGGATGCGCTTCACGATCCGCCGCGCGAACGCATCGTACTCGAACGCGATCCGCAGACCATCGGGGCGCTCGATCTCACGGAGCATGCCGTGGCCGTTCCACCGATAGTGCCAGTTGCCGTCGCGGCCGGATTTGAGGGTCTGATTCCCGTCCTCGTCGTGCTCGTAGCGGATGCCGTCTGCCATCTCCAGGCGGCCGCCGGGGCCGTAGCGACGGTCACCGCCGGTTCGAGAGCGGTAGACGTTGCCCACAGCGTCCATGGCGCGCTCGAGCACGGCATCGGGACGGCGCTCACGAACCAAGCGGCCGCGACGGTCGTGGTCGTAATATTTGGGACCTGACGATGCATCGACGATGCCGGCAATCTGCTCCTCGCCGCGCCAATGGTAGACGCGGGCGTCCAGCTCCTGTCGCCGAGGAAACGCGGTTGACGGCCCTGCCGGAATCCCGGCGGCGAAGCCCATCGTGCCGTCGCCCGTCGACCTCTTGAAGGTCCTTCGCGCGATGGGGCGGCCCGATACGTCTCGGTTCCACTCGATATCAATCCCGTTTCGAAAGGAGCGACGCGACTCGAGCCCGAGGGCGTCGCGATCGAAACGCACGTCGGCCTCCTTGAAACCGCTTGCGTCGCCGAAGAAGATGTCCCGCGGCTGACCAAGTGAATCGCGGTCCACCACCACGCGTGCGCCGAGTGACGAGGTCATTTCCGTGCGGTCGCCGGCCGCGTCGTATCGAGATGCCACACGGCGTCCGTTGACAGTCTCACTCACCACGCGGCCCAGCGAGTCTCGCTCCACCTCGACTACGCTTACCTCGTTCTGTGCGCTGCTCAGGAGACCGTCCGCCGCATATTCGAACTTCGCGAACGTCTTGTCGGAGTGATTCTCCTCCACGAGGCGATTCATCACGTCGTATTTGCTCGTCGTGGTGCGGCCGGAGGGAAGCACTGTGAGAGTCGGGCGGCCGGCGATGTCGCGGACGTACTCGCGGGCGCGGCCGTCGAAGCCGGTCTCCTTCACGACGCGGCCGGCAGGATCGAGCTCGAACGTGTACCGCTCGCCAGCCTCGTTCACCACGGCAGTCACACGATCCTCCCGTGTCGTACTCGAAGCGAAGGCGCGTCCCGTCTTCCTCGCGCCATGCCACACGGTGGAAGTGCTCGTAGCCGAGCTTCACGTGACGGTTCGGGTCTCGCGCCTCGAGCAGGTTTCCTTCGGGGTCGTACGCGTGCTGCTGCAGCGTCTCCACCATCGAGTACGACTCGAGCAGACGACCCTCCGCGTCGTACTGGAACCGCGCCGTGCCCTCGCGCGCGTTCTTCGTCTTCACCACGCGGCCCAGCTCGTCCCACTCGTACTTCGTGCGACCGCCATTGGGCAGCACCAGCTCCGTCACCTGCTTGCGGTCGTCGTAGACCAGCTCGGTGGACTTATGAGGGTCCAAGCTCAAGTGTCCTGAACGATCGCCACCACTCGATCGAAGACCCCTCGACGGAGGTCCTCGTGCGGGAGCCATACATAGAGACGTCCGCTTCCCGACCCCCACGAGAATCCCGGTCCACGGTCTGTGTCGAGCTGCAGCAGCAATCGCCAGTCAGCGGCAAGGACGCTGGGCTCCACTTCTGCGCAAACGTCCTCCATGGGCTCCTGGAGCGGGAACGCGTGGCCACCTAGGAACGAAAGAGGCGCTTGCCGCGGATCGAGTGCCTCTTGTACCGCGCAGAAGGTCTCGATTCCGCCCGGCGCTGGAACACCCAACCGTGGGAGCTCGGCCTCCGAGAGAGCGACGCCGACCTCGTCGAAGCGATCACAATCATCGGGTGTGGAGACTGTCGTCGTCACGCTCTCGGCGAAGAGCTCGACGTGAAGCGCATCTTGGCGTGCGAGCCAGGGCGCACCCACGGAGTCGTAGAAGATCGTCAGTAGCCCCGCGCGGGGCAGTTCGAGCACCGCGGCCGTTTGCGCATCCAGTTCGAACTGTGCGAGCAGCGAAAGGCTGCGCCCGTCGTCGGCCACCGGCCATCGCCATCCGTGGGGCGCCCGAGGCGCACCGCCCAGGCGGCTCGCCGCCCGGACGCTCCGGCGCAAGACCAGGGCAGGGCGTAGCGTTTGAAGAACGGCGGCATTGCCGTTCTTGACGAGGAGGGTTCGTGCGTCCACGTCAACACCAACTGATTCTTAGCAACACCGTCAGACCTTGCCCATCCAGCGGAGGAACTTGTAACGCTCCCGGGATGCGGAAATGAGAAGCCGACCCTCTTTGAGCTTCTTCTTTCCCATTCCTGCGACGATCACTCCTAGCGACGGAAAGTGAAGGTAGGCACCGTACTCCGCCGTATCGGGATATCGCTCCTTGAGCGTCTCCAGGTCGGCCTTGTCGAAGGGGTTGAGTCCTTCGAGGCGCACGGAAGCATCCCCAAGGAACCACACGCAGTTGAGGGCCTGGTCGTGTTCACCGAAATCGAGTTGAATGGACGCGCGGCGCTCCTCATGTAGCTCTAGCCCGGCGTTGTACCTTGTGGAATCCGGAGGACCGGCCAGACGACTGCATTCGCTCCGGTCCATTCCAAAGGAGAAGACGCCGGCGGAGGTGAATGGAACTACTTGACTCGCAGACATAAGGGCTCCTGTAGTCGTCATGGTCAACAGCCTCGTCGCGATCGGATCCCCGCTCGCTGTGTCGGGTTGATGTAGCCGCGCGCTACCGAGTCGTCGAGCATCTGTGTGATGCTCGCGTCGTAGTGGTGTCCGATGTTGTTCTGGATGTCACGGATATCCATCTCCATGGCAAGGTCGAATCGCCCATTCATGATGTGAGTGGTCTGGGCCGCCCTGTGCGCCGCTGCAGTCGCACTCGAACCCCAGCTCGCGGTTCGCATGTGATCGGCTGTCGACATCCAGATGGACGGCCCTGTGTAGTGAGTGGGGATGCCCGAGCCCGTGAGTCCCGAATAGGAGGCGAAGGCGGGCATATGGTTGACCTGACCGCCCATCCCCGCTGTTGTGGCCGCCGATCGAATGACACCGTAGCCTCCACCGTTCAGGCCGAAAGGATCGATGAAACCGAGTGGGTCGCCGCAGTAGGAGTAGAGCGCGAGTCCACCGCTGAGAGATTGCGGGTCGGGGCTGAGATAGTTGCCCAGCTGGGGGTCGTAGAACCGGAACCTGTTGTAGTGGAGCCCGGTCTCCTCATCGGCGTACTGACCGGGCCATCTCCATGGACAGTCGGTGGAGATGCGATCGACCGACGAGACTCCGTGAATGTCCAGCTGCATCCGCCAGGCGAGTGCTCCCACGTCGTCGTAGAGCTCGGTCGGGGTGCCGAGGTGATCAGTTGCAACAGACCATCGAGAGCCGTCGTGCTCCTTCGCGACCGGCCGAAAGGATTCAGGTTCGAAATACCAGGTACTCAAGCCACTCTCGCTGTCGAGCTCGTGAATGAGGTGTGGTCCGTCCCATACGAAAGCCGACTCGCGGACCGTCTGATCGGCCATCGTCACGCGCTTGCGAGTTCGTCGGCCAAAGGAGTCGTACTCGTACGACACCTTCTCCCCGCCCGACTTGTGGACCTCGGACAAGAGTCCATGCCCGTTCCAACGGAGGTCCCACGTTTCGTTGGGGGTGATGCGTCGGGTCTGGCGACCCTGTTCGTCGTACTCGTACCGCGCGTCGCCATCTCGAAGCGTCCGTCCGCCGCGCGCCAGTAGGCGTCGGTTTCGCGAGCGCCCTTCTGTCATGTTTCCCGCTACGTCGAAGACGCGCGGGGTGCTGCCGCGTGGGCCAGATTCGGACGAGATCCGACCCGCGCTGTCGTAGGCGAACAGGCGAGGGCCGGCGCTCACGCTCCGAGCGCCAGCGATGCGATCCTCTCCGACCCAATCCCAGGCGAGCGCGTCCACTTCGCGAGGAGGGCGCCCGGATCCCTGGCCGGCGGTCGTGGTCCTCTGTAGCGGGCGTCCAACGTCGTCGCGCGTCCAGTGCACGGAGACGCCGTTCCAGAAGCGCGTGTTCAGGCGCTCGCCCATCGCATCGTCCTCGAAGAGGATGTCGGAGCGGTCCTTGAAGCCGTCTGGGGAACCGAGTGTGAGCGATTGTGGGCCACCGAGCAGGTCACGCGTCACGACCACGCGTGCTCCGAGAGAAGACGTGAGCTCCGTCCGTTCTCCGCCCAACCCGTAGCGCGATCGAACCTCATTCAGGTCACCGCGTTCGACGAGGGTCCGTCCGAGACCATCGCGTTCGAACGACACGCGACCCGTCTCGTTCTGCGTGGACACCAACGCGCCCGCAGGGTCGTACTCGAAGCGAGTGAAGGTACCGTCGGAGTGCGCCTGTTCGATACACTGACCCAGCTCGTTGTACACGAACGCGGTGGAAGCACCGCCGTCGGTGAGGACGCGACTGATCTGGCCTCGTGCGTCCCGCAAGTATGTCCGTGCGGTCCCAGAGAACTCTCTTTCACGGGAGACGTTTCCGCAGGCGTCGCGTTCGAACGCGTAATCTTCGCCGAGTTCGTTCGTGACCAGGACGAGCCGGCCTTCAGTGTCGTACGAGAAGTGGGAGGCACTCGAGCCGACGACGCGCGACGCAACACGCGATCGCCCCGAGTAGGTGAGCCGAACATCCTTCGTGGCATCGCGCGCCCGGAGCAGATTGCCCTCTGCGTCGTACTCCAGAGCTTGCACCGTCCCCGTCGGACTCTGTAGCTCCACGAGTCGACCCTCGGCGTCGTGCACGGCCCGCCCAGCGATACCTCGAGGCGTCAAGACCTTGGTGATCCGACCTAGATTGTCGAACGAGTACCGATGCTGCGCGCCTGTTGGCAGCGTCACGGAAGACACGTTGTGCATGTCGTCGTAGTCGAAGGCGACCGCCCGCCCTGGTGCCGGCTCGACGGCCATGAGGCGCCCCTGCCGCCAATGCCAACGGAGCGCTTCGCCCGTCGGAAGCGTACGTTCGACAAGTCGTCCCTGCTCGTACCGCCACTGCCAACGCGCACCGCGCGCATCTGTGGCACGAGTCAGGAGCAGGTCGTCGTACTCCAACTCCACGACGGCACCGTTCGCCTCGACGCGACGTCGAAGGCAGCCCAGCGCGTCGAACTCGTACCTGGTCTCGTACCCGAGAGGGTCTCTCACCAGTGTGGTTCCCCCAGTGTCCGGGTCGTCTTCGTATTCCGTCACCGCGCCGACCGCGTCCAGCACCTTCGTCACGCGGCCACGGACGTTGTACTCGTAGACCGTCGCGTGACCCAGAGAGTTCTCCACGATCGTCTTCTTCGAGGCGACGTCGTAGTGGATCACGTGGTCGTAGATCCCGCCGTCACCCCACGTCCGGACACACTTGCTGATCTCTCCCGTCCCGTCGTACTGGAAGTAGAACGACAGCCCGGCCCGGTCCGTCTCCCGGACCATCAAGTGCCCGCCGCCCTCCAGGCTCTTGTACTGGAATCGCCAGCGCTCGCCCGCGGCGTCTTTGACCTCCACCAGATCGCCCATCCGGTCGTAGACGTACTCGCGGTGCTTGTACCAGCCGCGCCCGTGCGGGAGCGGGAGCTTGAGGAAGCGGAGGCGGCCTTCGGTGTCGCGCTCGAGCTCGATGATGCGACCGGCCGAGTCGCGGATGGAATCGAGCATGCCACGACGGTAGTAGAGCTCGATGGCATGAAGGCCATCTCGACTCTTCACCTTGACCAGCCGCGCCACGTCCCGCTTGCCGCCCTCCACCTGCGCGTACTCGTGCACGAGCTGCTTGTCCCAGAAATACACCTCGTACTTCCCAGGCGCCGTGCACGTCAGACGCATCTTGTGGATCACGCGCTCCAGACTGTCGCCCACGCGCATGCGACGGTCGGGAAGATCCCACAGCGGGAACTCGACCTCTCGATTGTCCCCCAGCCGCACCACCGCGCGGCCGCGCTCCATCCACAGAGACTCGTCGTAGCTGTGATTCCAGCCGTACCCCAAGGAGGTCTTCCGCGCGCTCGAGCAAGACTCGTAGACACGCTCGAAGACGAACGGGATGGGGCCGGGGAGATCGGCGTCGATCGCGTCCGTGAAGAGGTTGCCAGTGACGACGTCGACCGGGTGACCGGTGACGAAGCGAACGAAGCGGTGCCAGGCGGCCCGCAGACGCGAAGGATTGCTGGGTGGCGTGCAACCCCCGAGTATCTCGCTGAGGCGTCGGAAGAAGCGCGAGTTGTGCTGAAGCGCGCGGAAGAGCGCGGCGCCACGTCTGGCCAGGGCGGTGAGGGCGCGGGCGGCGCGTCGCAGGAGGTTCATGCCGATCCGCATGCCGACCGCCATCGCGATCGCCATCAGGTCGGGCACCATCGGATTCATGTTGAGGACCGGCATGCCCTTGGGGATCGCGAGCACCACGCTCGTGGGCATCCGAACCGGATCGCTGCACGACAGCGCGATGTCGCCCAGCCGCACACCGAGGGTGCCCCCCAGAGAGGTCGACATCGATCCGAAGTAGAGCGCGGCGTCGTTGTCGGTATAGACCGGCGCGCCGGTCTTCATGAAGATGATGCCGGGGACGGGGATGTGCGGGACGCCCATGAGGCCCCACACCTCGGTCCCGCAGTTCGTGACGGGCATCATGTTCACCGTCACGAGGCCGGGCCCAGAGCCGAGCGCCATGCCGATCGCTGCACCCACGGCGAGGCCCAGAGGGTCGAAGACCAGGCCCGAGAACATGATCGGGATCGGCGTGGGCACGGGCAGCGGCGCGGGCGGCGCGGGCACCCCGACGATGTGCATGTCGAGACCGATGACCGGGTCGAAGAACGTGCTCTGAAGGACCATGGTCTATGGCTCCGTCGGTGCGGTCGAGGGCGGTACAGTCTCTGTCGCGGGCACTGGCTCTGGGGAAGGAGGGGGCTTGACGGCAGCGGCCTCCATCGTGGTGGCTTGAGCTTCGAGCGAGTCTGCTTGGGCGGTCATGCCGTGCTTTCGGCACAGCGCCGCCAACTGCCGTGCAGCCTCGGGCGCGCTCGAGCTCCCGGCCTCCTCGGGTGCGCTCTCGGCGGCAGCGAGCGCGCGACGAAACGCCGAGCCGGCCTGCTCGAGGTGGCCTCGGCTCGCGGCGATCTGACCGCACATCCGGAACGCCTCGATCGCGAGCGGTACGGACTTCTGTTCGACGCCGAGGTTGCCCGCGTCGGCGTAGGCGGTGGCCGCCTCGTCGAGGCGCTTGAGGACGAACAAGCATGCGCCCACGGCCATCTGTGCTTGAACGACCTGCGCGGCGAGCTGGTGCTGTTCGGCTCGCTTGCGTGCGTCACGGTAGAGCTCGAGGGCCTTGTCGGTGCTGCCCCCTTGGAGGAGATAGCTGCCGAGGATGAGCTCGTTGATGACGGCCTCGCGGTGCATGCCCTCCGCCGTGCAGAAGTCGCGTGCTTCTCGCTGGTGGCGCACGGCCTCTGGCAGGTTCTTCTCGCGGGCGGCGAGCGCGGCCGACATGAGGAGCAGGTTCAGGCGCTGCATCACGTCGGGCTGGAGGTAGGCCGGGGGGATGCCGAGCTCGCGGGCCTTCTCGGCCGCCTGCTCGCGGCTCATCGGCGCGGGCTGGCCCTTGCGAGCCGGTGGGGCGATGTCTGGGCCCGCGGCCCCGATCATGCGCGCGCCGCTGGCGCCCGACGGCGCGGACTTCATGGCCTCGAGGCGCGCCTTGGCCTCGTCGGCGACGGCCTTCTCGTCGACCCGCGCGTCGATGTGCTCCATGTGCGCGGCGTGCTTCTCGAGGAGCGCGAGCCCATGCGTGGTGTCGGTCTCCACGATCACGAAGCGCACGCGCGGGAGGCCGCGCTCCCAGAGGAGCGTCGAGAGGCCCGTACGCCACGCGTCTGCTTCGCTCACCCACACGGGCGCCAGCACCACGGTCAACCCTGCGACGGGCGGGTGGAGCGCGCCCGACGCACGACCGAGCTCCAGACCGAAGCGTGCCAGTGGCGTCTTGGCAGACTGATCTGGCCAGAGAGGATCCATCGCGCCGGCAGGCGCCTTCTCGAGCAGCATCTCCCAGTCGTCGCGCAGCTCGTCGCTCCGCGTGGTCCAGCCGTCTTCCCCGGGCTCGGTCGCCGCTTCGAGCACGAAAAAAGGCGTCTTGTTGAAGTCGAAGAGCTCTGCCGCCGTGATGTGCTGGAGGACCGACTGGCGAAGCATCTGTGACGTGGTGACGTAGAGACACTTCAGCGTCGGCGTTCGCACGAAGTGCTCGATCGCCTCCACCACGCGCTCGAGCGGCTTGGTCAGAGAGTCCATGCGTCCGTCGTCCCGAGAACCACGTCAGTTGATCTTCACGACCGCGCCAGCGATGTTCACCATCCCCTGACCCGTGAGGTTGACCTGAGGGCCCGACGCGTCGACACCCGCCGGCGTGGCCTTCACTGCGCCGCCGCCGCCCTCCAGGGCGGCCTCCGCGGCACCCGAGACCTTGGCCTTCGTCTGGCCCGTCATCGTGGCCTGCAGGCCCTCCATCGCCGCGTTGTTCGTGAGCTCGACGATGCCGCCTTGGCTCGACTCGAGCTTGGCCGTGCCGCCCTCGAAGTTCACGTGAGAGCCCGCGCTGTTCTTCAAGTCCACGTCGGCGTTCATGAACAGCTCGGCCGCGCCGCTCGACAGCACCTTCGCGTCCGCGTTGAGACGCACCACCGTCTCTTGCGACGACTTCGCCTCGATCTGTGCGGCCTCGAGGATCAGCGTGGCGCCGCCGCAGTGCAGCTTGATCTGGCTCGGCGTCATCTCGATGTAGGTGTCCTGGCACTCGAGGCGGACCTTGTCGGGGGCCTTGGCCAGGATCGTCTTGCTGGTGTCGAGCTGGTAGTCGCCCGTCACCGTCACGTGACCGCCTGTGATGCTCTGGCCGTCGCCCGACTCGGCGCCTTGGATCGTCGTCTTGTGACTGCCCTTGATCGTGACGTTCTCGTTCTTGTCCACGCTCTTCGTGCGATTGCCAGTGACCGAGATCGTCTCGTTCGCGCCCACCGAGCGAGAGTGGTTGTGGAGGACCTTCTCGTTCATGTCCTTCTGGGCGTGGATGAACACCTCTTCGTTGCCGGCGGCGTCTTCGAAGCGGATCTCGTTGAAGCCGTCTCCCCCGGGGCTCGAGTTGCTCTTGATCGTGCTCTTCGTCTTGTCGTCCGGCAGCGTGTACGGAGGAGGGTTTCGTGCGTTGTAGACGCTGCCGATCACCAGCGGGCGGTCGACGTCGCCGTCGACGAACGTGACCACCACCTCCATGCCGATGCGCGGCAGGAACACCATGCCCCAGCTCTGGCCGGCCCAGGGCTGCATCGAGCGGAGGAAGCAGCTCGAGCGATCGTCGTTCTGGCCCTCTCGGTCCCAGTGGAATTGCACCTTGATGCGGCCGTGCACGTCCGTGTGGATCTCTTCGCCGCTCGGCCCTACGACCGTGGCCGTCAGCACGCTGTGCACGCGGCGCTTCCAGCGCGTGCGCGCGGGACGCCACTCCACGTCGGCGGGCACGAGCTCGAGGCGGTTCGTGTACTCCACCTCTCCTTCGCTGCTGCCGCCGCCGCCGCCATCGCCGCGGCCGCTGCCTTCGTGATGGACTGCGACGACGAGCCAGCGGCGATCGAGCTCGGCCACCGGGTGACCGACGAGCTCGAACGTCTTGCCGGGGCTCACGTTGGTGAGCTCACTCCGCGCGTGAGAGACCTCGATGCGCGTCCTGTTCCGCTGCTTGACGAGCTCGGCCTGCTTGGTCGCGTCGTCGCCGCCGAAGGTGTCGCTCTGGAAGCGGCTGAAGTGAACCGATGGACCGTGGACGTACTCCTCCATCTGCGGCTCGTCGCTGCTGGCCGCGGCGTCTCCGGAGAGGTCTCCTTCACCGGTGAAGGCAGTGGCAGGACGGGTCCAGTCGTACTCGCGGACGACGACCTTGTTGGGCACCAACTGACGTGCAGAGATCAGATCGGTCACTGCCTCCACGGGGCCGGATCCTTGGGAGAGGATCGAGTACTGGACGGCTTGTCCATCGGACGTCTCGAGCCCCGGGAACGCGCTGGCGCCGTCGCCCAACACCATCGTCTCGGTGTCGCCCGAGTGATCGAAGAAGTACCAGATGCCTTCTTCCTCCATGAGCCGATGGCAGAAGTCGAGATCGGACTCCTCCCACTGCATGCAGTACTCGCGGACCTGGTAGGTGGCCTGGAGCTGGAGATCGATCGATCGCTGGAAGGCGCCGAGGCCCGCGCTCAGCACCTCTTCGAGGATCTCGGGGACGCTCTTGTCCTGAAAGACACGCGTGTTGCGGGACTGCGAGAGCGTCCAGAGCGCGGGCACGATGACGAGGCGTGCGGTGATCGAGCGCGCCGAGCCGCCGCTCGCGCCGCGCTCGACGCGTCGCACCACGCCCTGCACCTCGCGCGGGGTGTGG
Organism: Deltaproteobacteria bacterium; assembly: GCA_017303575.1. Classification (GTDB taxonomy): domain Bacteria; phylum Myxococcota_A; class Polyangia; order Polyangiales; family Sandaracinaceae; genus JAFLCL01. The sequence goes on along the minus strand of JAFLCL010000187.1, from coordinate 269 downwards.
CGCTCGATGGTGAGGACCGCGGGCTGTCCGAGGAAGGCCATCGGATCCGCGGTGGTGTCGTCGTTCGTGACGTCGAGGATCGCCTCGTACGGGCGGTCGAGCCGCTCGTCGATCACGACGCGCCGCACCTGCCAGGCATCGCCGGCGGCGTCGCAGCGGAGCGTGTAGTGGACGTGCGTGCGGTCGTTCGAGACGAATTGCCAGCTGGACTGATCGTCGGCGTCGGCGCTGGCGGGCGCGGGGGCCGGCTCGGGTGAGGTGGCGGCGGG
>JAFLCL010000186.1 GCA_017303575.1 Deltaproteobacteria bacterium | reverse complement strand
GCACACGCCCCGCGGTGCGCACCGGCCGGGCTTCGTCGAGGCGTGACTCGAGCGCAGCGAGATCGAGCGGCATGAGCCGAGAATGTATACGAGCGCGGCCCGCGCCCGATGCGCTCCGTGAGACGCTGCGGCCGATGACCGTCGAGACCAGGGACGTGACCTTCGAGACACCGTCGGGCCCGCGCGTGGGCTACCTCGCGCTGCCGCCTTCACCACGCGGCGCGATCGTGCTCGCGCACGAGATCTTCGGGCGTGCACCGGAGATCGAGCGCGCGGCCGTGCGCCTCGCGAACGCAGGCTACGCGGCGCTGATGCCCGATCTCTTCGGCGCGCGGTTCAAGCCGCTCTGCATCCGCCAGGCGATGGGCGAGCTCACGCGCGGGCGCGGGGAGTTCCTCGATGTGCTGCGCGCCGCCGGCGACGAGGTCGCCACGCACGCGAAGCTGCCGCGCGAGCGCGTCGCTGTGATCGGTTTCTGCATGGGCGCAGGCCTCGCGCTCGCGGTGGGCAACGCGTTCCGCGCCGTGAGCGCCAACTACGGCGACGTGCCCCCGACCGAGGTCCTCCGGGGCATCGGCCCCACCATCGCGTGCTTCGGCGGCCGCGATCGTGTGTTCGCAGGCACCGGAGAGCTCCTCCGCAAGCGCCTCGAGCCGCTCGGCGTCACCCCCGAGATCCACACGTTCCCCCACGCCGGCCACGCGTTCCTCTGCGACGGCGATCACCCCGTCGCGAGCTTCTTCACCGGGCCGATGCTGAACGTCGATCCGGTGCGCGACGCGGGCGACCGCGAGAAGGGCTGGGAGAAGATCCTCGCGTTCCTCGGGACCCACGCGGGCGCCTGACACGCGTTGACATACGGCTTCGTATGTCTCAGAACCGGCCCACATACGGATTCGTATGTGGCCGTGACATGATGCGCACGGCCCGCACGTAGGAGCGGGGCATGACCGCGATGGCCGAGACCACACCGTCCCTGTCCGAGGCGTCTCTGGACGCGAGCGAGGCGCGCGTGTCCGACGTCGCGACGATTCCGCGCGCGTCGTCGCTCGCGGTGCTGTCGCGGCTGATCGTCGTCGGCTCGATCCTCTCGTGGTTCGCGGTGCGCCGCGTGTGGGGCGCCGTCACCGGCACGCTGTCGGGCCCCGTCGCGCTGCGGCTCGCGTTCGAGAAGCTCGGGCCCATCTACATCAAGCTCGGACAGCTCATCGCGTCGGGCGAGGCGCTCTTTCCCGAGGCCTACTCCGAGGAGTTCCGGCGCCTGCTCGATCGTGTGCCGCCGTTCCCGCTCGCCGAGGTGGAGCGCGTCGTGAACGAGGATCTCGGTCGCCCGATCGCCGAGCTCTTCGCCACGTTCGACGCGACACCGATGGCCGCCGCGAGCATCGCGCAGGTGCACGCGGCGACGCTCACGGATGGACGCGAGGTCGTGGTGAAGGTGCAGCGTCCGGGCCTCGCGAAGCTCGCGGCGGCAGACCTCCGCATCCTGCGCTTCTTCGCGTGGCTGGCGATGAAGCTCTCGCCGCTCGCGCGCGGCTCGAACGTGGGCGCGTTCGTCGACGACTTCGAGACGAACCTCCGCGAGGAGCTCGACTTCACTCACGAGGCGAAGGCGATGCGCGAGTTCAACGAGGTGATGAACGTCTTCGGCAACGACCGCACCGCGGCGCCGAAGGTCGAGGACTCACTCACACGCGCGCGCGTGCTCACGATGGAGCGCTTCCGCGGCTGGCGCATCGACGACGTCGAGGGCGTGCGCGGCAGCGGCTACGAGCCGGTGGGCACGCTGCTCCACGGCATCCGCGCGTGGTTCCAGACCCTCATCTTGCGCGGCTTCTTCCACGGCGACGTGCACGCGGGGAACTTCATGCTGCTCGAGGACGGCCGCATCGGCTACCTCGACTTCGGCATCGTCGGGCGCTTCGGCGACGACCACAAGCAAGGCGTGCTCGAGTACGTGCTCGGCTTCCAGCAGCGCGACTTCGGGCGTGTCGCGGACGCGATGATCTTGATGAAGACCGCGGCCGAGGCCTCGAGCATCGATCGCGATCGGCTCGCGCGCGATCTCGAGGAGACGTTCGCGCCGTTCCTCCCCGCGCTGATCTCGAGCGATGGCGAGAAGGAAACGAGCGTCGCGGCCGACAGCTCGGGCGGCCTCCGGGACTTCGTGCCCGGCCTGATCCGCACGGGCCGCATGCACGGCCTGCGCATGCCGCGCGAGCTCGTGCTCGTGACCAAGCAGCTCGTCTACCTCGACCGCTACTCGCGCGCGTACGGCGGCAAAGACATGAACGTGCTCACCGACGCACGGCTCACGAACACGATCTTGCAGGACATGCTCGTCGCGATGATGAGCTGACCGAGTTCCCCGCTCGCCCCCCGCCGCGTGCGGAGGTGAGGTGGGAAGGAGGCGCGCTCAGGCACTTCGGCGGTAGTGCATCGCGACTGCGCCGCAGCGGAGCGGTTTGGCCGAGATCAGGTCGAGGCGTCGCGTGCTGGGCAGGCCACTCTCGTGGAGCGTGGGGCCGTGGCCCGCGATCCTCGGGTGGACGAGGAAGAGGTACTCGTCGATCAGATCCAGTCGATCGAGCGCGACCGCGAGCTTGCCGCTGCCGAGGAGCACGCCCGCCGGGGTCGCGTCCTTGAGCGCCTGCACGCTGCTCCGTAGGTCCCCCACCACGTGGTGGCTGTTCGTCCATGGGAAGCTCGTGCGCGTCGAGGACACCACGTACTTGGGCTTGGCCTCGAGGGCGATCGCCCACTCGCGCATCGCGGGCGGCGCAGCCTCGTCACCTCGTGCGACGGCGGCCAGTAGCTCTCCATCATCTCGTAGGTGACGCGGCCCCACAGCATCGCGCCGGCCTCGTTCATGAGGCGCGTGAAGAACGCGTGTGTCTCGTCGTCGACGATGCCCTCCTGGTGATCGACGCAGCCATCCAGGGTGACGTTGAGGCAGAAGGTCAGGAGGCCCATGCGGCGAGTCTATGGCACGGCGCGCGATCAGCGCGGCGCGACGCGGATCACCGCGACCTCGCCCTCGAGCTCACGCGCCCGCGCGAGCGCCGTGACCCGCGGCTGCCCGCGATCGACGAGCACGAGGAGGCCCGACGCGTCCTCGAGCATCGCGTGATCGGTGTCTGCATCGCCGCACGCGATCGCGACCATGGGTCGATGACCGTGCGCGTCCGCGATCGCGCGACCCTCGGCGTGATGGGCCACGTGCGCGCGCTTGCCGACGTCGAAGGTCATCACCGGCGCACCGTCGACGGCCGCCCACGAGGCGAACGAGCGCGAGGGTCGCGCGCCGATCACGCGCGCAGGATCGAAGCCCAGGCGCGGCGCGATCGTGCGCACCAGATCCTCGTGCGACGCCGTGACGATCCACGCCTCGTGCCCCTCACGCTCGGCGATCGCACGAAGCGCGAGCATCGCCTCACGTGGCTTGAGCGATCGCTCGATGCGGTGCCCCTCGATCTCCGTCACACGATCGCCGTCTGTCGCGAGCGCGCTCTCCCACGCGCGGATCGCGAGCGCCTCGCGCGCCTCGAGCGGTAGCGCGTCGATCAGCGCCGCCATCGCGAAGTAGCTGCCTCGACAGCACGACGTGATCGAGGGCTCGAACGCCGCGCGCCCATCGACGAGGCGCTCCTTGGTGAGCACGTGCGCGAGCACGCGAACCACGCCCGCGCGTCGATCGTCGCCGACGCCGAGCGCGTCGCTCGATCCGAAGGCCTGCTCGATCACCTCGCGCGCAGACGACGTGAGTGGCCCCCACTGATCGTGCGAGGGGCGAACGATCACGTCCTCTTCGAGCAGCGCGAGCAACGCGATGTCCCCGAGGTCTCCGCGCACGATCGTGTTGTCGAAGTCGAAGAGCACGCGCGCGCCCTTCGGTGATCGCTCGAGCGCCCGCTCGACCTTCGCGAGCGCATCGCGTCCCCAGGCTTCGGCGAGGACGTCCTCCGGCTGCGCGCTCCATCGCTCGTGCACGACGCAGCCACGCTATCACGGGCGATCGACGTCTCCTCCTCGAACGAAGAGATCACGCTCTCGGTCCTCCCGCTCGTCCGCAAGCGCAGCTCCACGCGACGCGTGCGCTTCACGCCTTCGTCGCTCGACGTCGTCTTCGTTCCGCAGCGAACGTTTGCGAATCGGCAAACGTCCGCTCTGACGCCCGTCGTCGATCGTGCGAAGTCACCTCTCCCGCTCGCGGGAGAGGTCGAGTCGCGCCGCGACGAGGGTGAGGGCTACGTGGCGAAGGACGTCGCGCTCCATCTGCTTGCGGCCCGCTCCGACCAGGTTCATCGAGTCAGGGACTCGTACACATGCTCTCGAAGTTGCGGACGTAGGTCTGGCAATCCGTCAGCTCCGAGCACTCGCGTGTCGAGCACATCGCTGCATCGCTGAAGATGCCTTGGCAGCTGTCGTTGTAGAGGCCGATCATGCGTGCACAGCGCGCGACGTCGTCTTCCTCCGAGCTCCCGCCGAACGCGCCCACGGTGTAGGTGCCGCAGCGCATGCTGCTGTCAACGATAGTCTGGCACGCGACCTCGGCAGACAACCGACTCTGGCCACACGCGCAGAGGGTCATGGCGCCGCCGACGATCCAGGCCGTCGGCCTCACGACCCCCCACCTGAATCCGTGATCGATGCGCCCCCGTCCCCTGATACGCCGGCGTCGACGGGCGGAAGCAGCCGAATCTCGGCGACCCACTCGTCGAAGCAGCTGCGGCATCCCGACATGTACCGCTGCAGCCGCAGCGGCGGGAGCGCGCCTTCCACGGCGCGCTCCCCGAGTGGCGTGCGATCGAGCGATGTCGACCGCAAGGCGAAGAATCGCCAGTACCCGTCGCAGTAGGGAACTTGGACGGACGTGAAGCCGACACCGGCGAATCGCGGGCTCGAGAAGTCGACATCCCCCAGAGGGCTCTCCGGAACCACGGTATAGAGCCGGCATCCGGCACCGGGAGACTCGTCGGACACGACGCGGAACACATGGGTTCCCACACCGAGTCCGTCGGTCCCACCGCACGACGACATTCCGCTCTCTGGCAGGTCCTCCCATACGAACGAGCCATCGCGCGTGTAGGGTTCCACCAGCGTGAACTCCACCCGATCGCCGACGGAGAGACGCTCGTAGCAGGGTTCCGCTGCCGGAGGCGGGATGATGGGGCAGCCGCAGACGCCCGCGAGTATGGCGCCGGCCCAGGCTGCCCGAGCGACCATGTTCATGGTGCGATCCAGAAGCCAGGGCACGCGCCGAGCGGCGTGTGCAGCGCGTACATGTTGCAGATAGTCCCCGTCGAGAGGCCGGCAAGCCTCATCGTGCGCGTCATTCCGTGCATCATCGTCCCGGTGCTGAGGATCAGGCTCTCGACTGGATCCAGCATCCACGCACGAATCCCGTTTAGGACGACGACGAACGGAAGAGCAATCGCCTCTTCGCCGGTCCCCCTCGAAGGACCAGGAAGCGCAACGATCGTCGTCGCGGAGGGGCAGGGCGAAGGACCTGCGCACCCGACCATGACCGGCGCCCACACGAAACCGTTGTGATTCACGACGGCCGGCGAGTCATCCCAGATGTCGTGGAACAGCGTGGAGAACCGCGACGCCTCGAGGTTGACCGCGCCGTTCCTCGATGTGAACAGGGCCGTCTCGGTACCGTCGATGTTGACCTCGAAGCAGCCCGCCGGAACCACCGTTGGATCGCAGTAGACCTCGTTGACACCCATGGCACCGACGGGTCCGCCGGTTCCGACGAAGTCACCGGCGTAAGTACCAGACATACCGGTGGTGATCCGGTTGCCGCCACCAGCGAGTTGATCGGCGAAGACATCTGCTATCGCCTCGTTGATGACGAGCGGCTCGAAGAACAGATTGCCCGGACCGACCGGTGAGACACCGGCGGCGATCGTACTGATGAAGATCGAATTGAGATGCTGGCCGTAGACCACAGGGTTCGGCGACATCGTGATCATGAGCTGGTAGAACGCGTGGTGGCCGAACTCGTGAGCAAAGACGAGTCGCGACGTATTGCCTGGCGGCCATACGATGTCGACGTTCATCGCGGCACGTATGAAGGCGAGCGCGGCGAGCGATTCGCCACCCGTGACCGGAGCGATACCGAGGAACGGAATCCCTGGGGCCAACCCAAGCGCAGGGAACCCTACGGTCGCAGCGGTGAGGACGGCGCCATCCAGGATCGTCGATGCGATCGCCGAGGCCGGATCGCGCCCGCCGAGTCCGATGACGAACCCGTTCCCGGCCTGCGCGAGAAGTCGCGCGTGGTTGTTCACCGCGACCACCGGTGGTCTGATGGGGACCTGCTGAGTGAGCAAGAAGATCACGCCATCCATCGCCACGGTCAGGTTCTGCAGATCCTGATCCGCGAACGTGACGCCGACGGTCGCCGACCCGGCTCCCGCGGGAATGGCAAGAGGCGCAGTACAGGTCTCGGTCGGGATCCAGAAATCAACCATGCCGCCACCACCCATGCGGTTCCGGGTGCAGAAGCGATAGGTGCGCCCGTTGGGGACGACGAACGAGGACGTGTTGCCGGTCCCGAGTGCGCTGAGGAAGCGGCCAAACGGGAAGGCGGTCATGCGGGCCTGGACTTCTTGCCCTACGTTGTCGATTGGTGTTCCGCGCAGCGGACCCCACGCTCGCAGCAGCGGCGCGCCCGCTGGGACGAAGTCTGCGTCGGGCGTCGAGATCGTCAGGGCGAAGGAAATGGTCGCGTTGGTCGGGGACAGTCCGAACAGGGCCCCGATCGTCGCGAGGATTGCGTCCTCGAGGGCCAAGCTGGCCTCGATGAAGAGTCGACCAAGGTCGCTGAGGATCTCACTGATGCTCTCGACGCGGGCCACCGCGCCAGACGTGTCCTCGGCGGCAGGAGCGTCCCCACGCCATCGGAAACCTTCCGCATAGAGAGATCGAAGGTCGATCGATCCGTCGGAGTGAGTCGGAACGGATGGAGGAGGGGTGCGAAGCGCAACCACTTCAAACACCGGCTCGCCGCGACGTCCGGCTTCGCGAAGGATGTTGTAGGCAGCTCCGCCCATGAGCGCGAAGACCCAACCACCGTGCGAGTTGGAGCCGGTCAGCGTCACCGGCTCGTTCGGCAGCTCAGCGGCCTCACCCTCGAACAACGGTCGTACGTCCCACGAGCCGCGCCTGATCGAGCAAATCGAAGTGATCCAGCGAGTCGATGCGGATCACTGTATAGAAGACGGCTGGCGAGCCGTCAGGGGCCGTCTCCGGCAGGGCTGGCGCGGTCGTCCAGTCAGCGGCCGCTTCGATCGCCGCCGCCTCGTCGTCCGAGATGGCGCTCGGCACGTACTGATAGCCGCTCGTCGTAGTCGGGAGGTAGACCTCCTCGATGTCGTAGTGCTCGCCGACTTCGTCCCCGGGCCCGCTCGAGTAGCAGCTCGCAGCGATCGCAGCGAAGCCGATCACCACTAGTGCATATAGCGGCTGAGCCCGATGAGAGTCTCCCCCGCGACCAGATGCTCCAAGGCTCGTACGCATCTCCACCTCCGCTGGGAACGCTGCCGGAGTTGCCGGGCCCTCGTCAACCCCCCTCCTCGACATCGCATCTGGAAGGTCCAAGCGACCATGCTTCGGGCCGCAAACTCCTAGCACGAGCGTGTCCCGGCCGGCCGTGCCGACCCTCCCCAACCCCTCCCAGCGGGAGGGGCTTCTTCAGCCGCTCGACGGGCCGCGCGATCCCAACGCGATCCACTCCGCTCTCGCGTCCACGCCGTCGTCGCCGCATGGCCACGCCTCGTGCGCTCCGGCGTTCGGTCTGCGTTCTGCTCATGGGTAGGGCGGGGGCTCGTCCCCCGCCGCGTGCGGAGGTGAGGCGGAAAGGAGGCGTCCTCAGGCACTTCGGCGGTAGTGCATCGCGACTGCGCCGCAGCGGAGCGGTTTGGCCGAGATCAGGTCGAGGCGTCGCGTGCTGGGCAGGCCACTCTCGTGGAGCGTGGGGCCGTGGCCCGCGATCCTCGGGTGGACGAGGAAGAGGTACTCGTCGATCAGATCCAGTCGATCGAGCGCGACCGCGAGCTTGCCGCTGCCGAGGAGCACGCCCGCCGGGGTCGCGTCCTTGAGCGCCTGCACGCTGCTCCGTAGGTCCCCCACCACGTGGTGGCTGTTCGTCCATGGGAAGCTCGTGCGCGTCGAGGACACCACGTACTTGGGCTTGGCCTCGAGGGCGATCGCCCACTCGCGCATCGCGGGCGGCGCAGCCTCGTCACCTCGTGCGACGGCGGCCAGTAGCTCTCCATCATCTCGTAGGTGACGCGGCCCCACAGCATCGCGCCGGCCTCGTTCATGAGGCGCGTGAAGAACGCGTGTGTCTCGTCGTCGACGATGCCCTCCTGGTGATCGACGCAGCCATCCAGGGTGACGTTGAGGCAGAAGGTCAGGAGGCCCATGCGGCGAGTCTATGGCACGGCGCGCGATCAGCGCGGCGCGACGCGGATCACCGCGACCTCGCCCTCGAGCTCACGCGCCCGCGCGAGCGCCGTGACCCGCGGCTGCCCGCGATCGACGAGCACGAGGAGGCCCGACGCGTCCTCGAGCATCGCGTGATCGGTGTCTGCATCGCCGCACGCGATCGCGACCATGGGTCGATGACCGTGCGCGTCCGCGATCGCGCGACCCTCGGCGTGATGGGCCACGTGCGCGCGCTTGCCGACGTCGAAGGTCATCACCGGCGCACCGTCGACGGCCGCCCACGAGGCGAACGAGCGCGAGGGTCGCGCGCCGATCACGCGCGCAGGATCGAAGCCCAGGCGCGGCGCGATCGTGCGCACCAGATCCTCGTGCGACGCCGTGACGATCCAGGCCTCGTGCCCCTCACGCTCGGCGATCGCACGAAGCGCGAGCATCGCCTCACGTGGCCTGAGCGATCGCTCGATGCGGTGCCCTTCGATCTCCGTCACACGATCGCCGTCTGTCGCGAGCGCGCTCTCCCACGCGCGGATCGCGAGCGCCTCGCGCGCCTCGCGCGGCAGCGCGTCGATCAGCGCCGCCATCGCGAAGTAGCTGCCGCGACAGCACGACGTGATCGAGGGCTCGAACGCCGCGCGCCCATCGATGAGGCGCTCCTTGGTGAGCACGTGCGCGAGCACGCGGACCACGCCCGCGCGTCGATCGTCGGTGGGGCCGAGCGCGTCGCTCGATCCGAAGGCCTGCTCGATCGCCTCGCGCGCAGACGGCGTGAGCGGCCCCCACTGATCGTGCGAGGGGCGAACGATCAGGTCCTCTTCGAGCAACGCGAGCAACGCGATGTCCCCGAGGTCTCCGCGCACGATCGTGTTGTCGAAGTCGAACAGCACGCGCGCGCCCTTCGGTGACCGCTCGAGCGCACGCTCCACCTTCGCGAGCGCGTCCTCACCCCACGTCTCACGCAGGACGTCTTGGGGGTGCGTGCTCCATCGCTCGTCCACGACGCAGCGACGCTACCACGCGCGATCGACGTCTCCTCTTCGAACACGATTGACGCGGCGTGCGTGCTCGTCGACGCTCGTTGCGTGATGCGCCGCGAGAGGGAGGCCGCAGTCCGAATGTCGAGACGACGCGCAGCGAGCCTGGCGCTCTCGGTCGTCCTCACGCTCGTGGTCCCAGCGTGCGGCGGCGAGCGGGCAGATCCGCTCTTGGAGGCCAGCTCGCGAATCATCCGCGCCTACTTCGACGCGGGCATCGCCTTGCGTGGCCACATCGCCAACCTCGCTCGCGCGATGACCTCCGAACAACGTGCGCAGGTCGCGACTGTGCTCGCCGAGACCGGCGCCGAGCGCGACGCCGAGATCGCCGCGACGCTCGGCGAAGCACACGCGTCGCTCCTGTCGAATCGATAGGAGCACAGGGTGGTGCGGAATACGACCGACACGGGGCGTGAGCGAATCGAGGGAGAAACGCCGTTTCACTCTCGCGTGTGTTGGCTCGTCGCGACCCTGGCCGTTGCCGGGTGTGGCGCGACTCCTCCTGCTGCGGCTCCTCCTGCGGTCGCACCGTCCGCTGTCGTGACTCCGTCTGCGGCGCCTGCTGCTGCGGTGCCCGTGCAGGCTGACGGCGCGAACGCGCGACCCGCCGCCATGGGCCGCGCACCCCTGGTGCTGCTCGCGGAGGTGGCTGCGTTCGCCGATCGTGTGAGCGGGTCGACGCCTCCACTTCCCGGCGCCCCGCACCGCCCATCGAGGTCGAGCTGGCCTTCGCCACGAATCGCACGACGCCCTTCGCGGAGCGCGCTGGCGTCCTCCAGCGTCTTCTGCAGTCCAGTGGCACGATCGTGAGCGTGTACGTGAACGTCGAGGAAGACCCGACGGCCGTCGTGCGCTGGATGCCTGCGCTCCTCCGCGGGCAGGGTCACCTCATTCGCCTCGTGCTCGACGAGCTGGTGCCGGTGCTCTCGCCGGACGATCCCACGTACGACGAGCGTATGGGCGGCATCCGGCGGATGGGACACGGCACCTCCGAGATGGTGCTCGGGCTCTGCGAGATGTTGAGTGACCCGCGTGTCCCCGCCCCGCTCCGCCGAGAGCTGGTCGCGGCGCTGTGCGATCACGCGAGCACGATCGCGCGCATCTGGCTGCCAGAAGAGCGCAGCCAGGCGCTCAGTGCGCTGCGCATCGCGCGAGAGGCCGAGCAGGACCCAGAGGTCGCCGCGGCTCTCGACGAGGTACGCGCCGCAATCGCGTCGAATCACTGAATGGGAGGCAGGCGATGGAGACGATTCACACAGCGACCGCGGCAGCGTCGACGACCGAGCCGTTCACGTGCAGCAAGTGCAGCTACGTCGGTGCAGGACAGGCGAGCTCCGTCGAGCAAGCGAGCGTGAACGACGGCGGGATGATGTTCGGCAACGCGCGCGCAGGGGAGATGGCGCGCGACGAGGCCGAAGCGAACGCGTGGCAAGAGGCGATGTCCGACGTCGCGATGGCGCCCTGTCCGCGCTGCGGCGCAGTGGATCGATCGGCATGGATCGGCTGGCTGCTGAAGGGCCGCACCCTCGTGAAGCTGGGCGTGGGCCTCTTCGCGCTCTCGTTCGGCCTCATGATGCTCGCGGCGATCGGCAGCGCGGGCAACCTCCTCAGCGTGGTGTGCGCCGCCGTCATGGGCCTCGGCCTCGTCCCCGCAGGCATCGCGCTCTCGGTGCTCCCGCTCGTCCGCAAGCGCAGCTCCACGCGACGCGTGCGCTTCACGCCTTCGCCGTGACGTACGGTGGTAGACAGGCGAGCAGGGATGATGGAGACGATTCACACCGCGCCGGTCACCGGCCTCGACCGTGGGCGAGTTGCGCCACCGAGCCGGTGCTCGAGCCGCCGCGGTCTCACACCATAGACGAGGCAGTTAGGGCGAGCGATCGTAGACCGCGGCAACCAACAGATCGTCACTTCCTTCCGGAGCGTCAGGCACCTCGAAAACTGCGCCGGTGACCGCTCGGTCGTTGCGATCAACCAGTTCGGTGCCGAGCACAGTGCGCATGGTGCCTCCAAAATCGATCCGAACGGTGCCGACCGGGCGCCGGGCGCATGAGAGGACGGCGCGATGCTCAACTCGGTCCCGGCCAGAACCTTCGCCCGCGCAGTCGAGTTCACCGGACGCGTCCTCAACTCGCCACTCGGTTGTGTCGATGTCGCCCATGACTTCCTCCGAGAAATCCAGTTCGATTAGGTTTTCGCCGGCGAGCGATCCGATCGTGGCGTCGGTCATGACCGGGTAGCTATCGAATCGAAAGCGGCTCGTTGCGATCGACCTTCTCGCGTGGTTCCCAAACTCGTACCGCCAGGTCGACCTCGATAGCGTACCAGCGGTCGCGCAGAGGCCTGCGGGGGACCATGAACACTTGCCGACTAATGTCGCCGTAGGCCCGCTCGGGTGCCACAAGGTCGAAGGCGACCTCGGTCCCTTCGGGGTACTCCACGAGTCGGGCACAGCCTCCATGGACACAGGTCTCGTAGAGGTCGCTCTCGGGCCCAAACACAATCGCGGGAGGCGAGCCCGCAGCCGCGGTGACGAGGTCACCGGGTTCCACAGTCACCCAGTCAGGCGCCACGACCTCCGGGGAGGCGAACCCCATTGGTTCCACGAGCGACCCGGAGTCGTACTCCAAGAGCGAATCCAGATGCTCAGGCGCCGCGCCGTTGTACGCGGACGGCGCGCGGTCCGTCGCAAGCACTTCTATCGGGGTGGCGCGAGCGTCGACGTTTGCACGCCGCCCCGCAGAGACTGAGCATCGTCAAGGGTCGTTTCACGGCGCTTCCCTCGCGATGGTCGTGAATGCTCCGGCGTCGCAGTTAGTAGCGACCAAGACATCGTCGGCATCCCACGTAGTTCCGCCGTTGGTGCCGCAGTAGTGCATATTCTCGCCGCTCGAACCGCGCCACGCAGGTGGCGTCACAATGACTTGCAGGGCGCCTCTCTCGCGGGGTGCATCGCAGTTCCAACGCCAACCAGTCAGCATTTCGCCCGGCCGCACGACATCGGCCGGGACGTCCAGTCGACACTCCACGGGCCGCCCTCCCACGGTCACCTGCATCAGAGCGTCAGGCCTGAACTCCACCGTGCTCGTCACCGGCTCCGTGAACCCCAGTGTGATCGTGCCACCGCCGTCGCGCCCATCTTCGGACACGTTCGTGCCGCCGATCACGCGCACCAGCGGAAACGAACCCGTGTGGAAGCGACTCGTCGTCCATCCCTCGTGGAACGAATGCGCTCCGCGTCCACTCTCGTCGAATGCAGGCCCCGAGAGATACACCCCTCTGCGTACCGCCAGGAGATCGAAGTTCACCTGAAGCGCGTACCACCCGCGTTCGAGTGGCACGTCTGGGCGGAAGGTCAACGTCGGCAACAGATCCGCTTCTCTCCCGCCGCTGAACTGCCACCGCCCAGCGACCTCGTCACGTCCGGGCCAAGCAACCACCCGGGCGCCAACGCTCCACGACTCCAACTCGCCTTCGACGAACTCGTCGAGGGGCACGCCGAGATCATGAATCGTGAGGGAGATCTCCTCGGAGTAATTCGTGGACAAATCCTCCATGCTGAACTCGACCGAGTACAGTCGGTCGGGCCCAGCCGGGCCGGGCTCTCCGCACGCCGCTAGTGTTGAAAGAATTCCCATCGCACACACGATTTTGGTCGGCACCACGCGGACCTCCTCTACTGAAGTGGATCAAGTCTGCCGATCGTGGGGTTCCCCCAGAACCGCTCGAACCGCACCTCAGGAGTCTGGTAGTCGGGGTATGGCGCTGCCAATCGATTGGTGATGTGAGTCCAACCCGAGTCCCCCGTCGTCATGGCGCGGATCATACACGGAGACTACGCAGCGTCGCACCCTCCTGGGTCCGCGGGTCGTCCAGCGGCGCGAACGCACTGAACGGCCAAGGACCGCACCAATCGTCCCACCGGGGTGATCACGACGAAGCCCCGCGGCACTTGCGTGCGGCGGGGCCTCTTCGTGTGTCGCGCTCACCGGGTGAGCGCTGTCGTGCCGGCGTTCAGTTCGTCTCTTCGAACTCTGCGTCGATCACGTCGCCGGCCTTCTTGCTGGCTGCGCCGGGGGGCGGGGCGTCGCCGGGGCCGCCGGGGCCTCCGCCTGCGCCGTAGGCCATGGAGGCGACCTCGCTCATCGCCTTCTCGAGGACCTCCACGCCGCTCTTGATCGCGTCGTGGTCTTCCTTCTCGATGGCGCTGCGGAGGCTCTTCACGTTGGCCTCGATGCCCGCGACCTTGTCGGCCGGGAGCTTGCCCTTGACCTCGACGAGCGCCTTCTCGACCGAGTAGCAGAGCTGATCGGCCTTGTTGCGCGTCTCGACCTGCTCGCGACGCTTCTTGTCCTCGGCCTCGTGCTCGGCGCCTTCCTTCACCATCTTCTGCACCTCGGCGTCGCTGAGACCCGAGCTCGCGGTGATGGTGATCTTCTGGTCCTTGCCAGTGGCCTCGTCGCGCGCCGTGACCGAGAGGATGCCGTTCGCGTCGATGTCGAACGTCACCTTGATCTTCGGCATGCCGCGCGGCGCGGGCATGATGCCCTCGAGCGCGAAGCGACCGAGCGGGCGGTTGTAGCGGGCCTCGGCGCGCTCGCCCTGGAGGACGTGCACCTCGACCTTGCTCTGGTTGTCGTCCGCCGTGGAGTAGATCTCTTCCTTGCGGGTCGGGATCGTCGTGTTGCGGGGGATCATCACCGTCATCACGCCGCCGAGCGTCTCGACGCCGAGCGAGAGAGGCGTGACGTCGAGGAGGACCATGTCCTTCACGTCGCCCGAGAGAACGCCCGCCTGCACGGCCGCGCCGATCGCGACGACCTCGTCGGGGTTCACGCCCTTGTGGGGCTCCTTGCCGAAGTACTTCTTCACCCGCTCCTGGACCACGGGGATGCGCGTCGAGCCGCCGACGAGCACGACCTCGTCGATGTCGCTCGGGCTCTTGCTCGCGTCCGCGAGGGCGCGCTTGGTCGCGTCGAACGCGCGCTCCACGAGATCCTCGATCATCGACTCGAGCTTGGCCCGAGTGAGCTTGAGGTTCATGTGCTTGGGGCCGCTCGCGTCGGCGGTGAGGAAGGGCAGATTCACAGTCGTCTCGAGCTTGCTCGAGAGCTCGATCTTCGCCTTCTCTGCAGCGTCCTTCAGACGCTGGATCACCATCTTGTCCTTGCCGACGTCGATGCCGGTGTCCTTCTTGAACTCGGCGATGAGGTAGTCCATCACCTTGTTGTCGACGTCGTCGCCGCCGAGGTGGGTGTCGCCGTTGGTCGAGATGACCTGGACGACGTTGTCGCCGACCTCGAGCACCGAGATGTCGAAGGTGCCGCCGCCGAAGTCGAAGACCGCGATGACCTCGTCCTTCTTCTTGTCGAGGCCGTACGCGAGCGCGGCCGCGGTCGGCTCGTTGACGATGCGCTTGACCTCGAGGCCCGCGATCTTGCCTGCGTCCTTGGTGGCCTGACGCTGGCTGTCGTTGAAGTACGCGGGGACCGTGATGACGGCCTCGGTGACGGTCTCACCGAGGTAGTTCTCGGCGGCCTTCTTGAGCTTGCGGAGGACGTGCGCGGAGACCTCGGGCGGAGCGAGCTCCTTGCCCGTGACCTTGAAGCCCGAGTCGCCGTTGCTGCGCGCGATCACGTTGTACGGGACGCGCTTGGCCTCTTCGGAGACCTCCGTGAAGCGGCGTCCGATGAAGCGCTTCGACGAGTAGATGGTCCCCTCGGGGTTGGTCACGGCCTGACGCTTGGCGATCGTGCCGACGAGGACCTCGCCTTGGTCGTCCCATGCCACGACGGACGGCGTGATGCGATCACCCTCCTCGTTGACGATGACCTTGGCTTCCTTGCCTTCCATGATGGCGACGACGGAGTTCGTCGTGCCCAGGTCGATGCCGATGATCTTGCCCATGTCTCTTTCCAGCTCCCGTGGGGTGAGCGCGCTTCACGATCGAGCGCGCACGTCGTCGATGGGGGTGTCTTCCGAAGCCCTCGGCCCGTCGATCCCCACCGTCGGGGCGCTCAGGGCGTCGGAACGGCCGCCACCCTAATCAGCGTGCTCGGGGGGTCAACCCAGGTCCGAGAGTTCGTGCCGGCTCGATCGGACGGGAGCCAGGCTGGAGCGCGGCGTCGGCGGAGACGACACGCGGAGCCCGCGCAGCCGCTCGAACGCCAGGGCCGCATGGGTGGGGGGCTGGAGCGCAGCGTCGGCGCGGAGACGACACGCGGAGCGGAACGCCCCCCACCCGTACGGCCCGTCCTCCAGGTCCTCGTCACGTGTCCTCTGGCGAGTCGTCGCGAGCACGTCACGATCATTTCCTGGTCAGGAAGCCGCGGGTGTGCCATCACTGGGGCACCGCAGCACCGAGACCCGTCTGGGCCCTGGAGATACCAGGAAGGATTGGTCGAGCAGCTCGGTACTCATCCCGCCGCGCCCTTGCCTGAGCAAGAAGGCGCGGCGAGACGGGGCCTTGGATCGACGCGAGGCCGCATGCCTGGGGGCCACAGCGCAGCGTCGACCTCCGAATTCCGCATGCGAACGCATGGATTCGGGACTAGACCCGCCGCCCGATGGCGAGCCCCGACTTTCGCGTACGACTGCTCCTCGCAGCGGCTCCGCCCGCGCTGCCCACACGCGCCGACGCGAACATCGTCGTGGCCGAGGCCCCGGATGCGGGCGCGCGCGAGGCTCTGGTGAAGGCCGCTTGGTACTGGACCGAGGCCGAGGAGGTCCTGCCGAAGCTGGGGCACGCGGTCTCGATCGCGCTGACGAAGCCGCCCGAGGACGACCTCGATCACGCCGTCGCGCTGACGCGTGTCGCGGCCGAGGTGGGCGCCGCGCTCGGTGCGGGCGGCTATCTGTGGGAGAGCACGGGCCTCGTGCACGACGCGACGGCGTTCGTGGATCAAGCGAGCGACGCGAGCGCCGAGGACCTGCCGCTCTACCTGTGGATCGCGTTCGAGGCGCGCGAGGAAGAGCCGGGCAAGATCTCGATCCTCACGCGGGGCATGGATGGCTTCGAGCGGCCGGAGGTGGAGGTCGATCGCTCCACGCGCGAGCTCGAAGAGGTCCTCGAGGTCGTGACCGATGCGTCGCTCTACGTGCTGACGGCCTCGACGGCGCTCGAAGACGGTGAGACCCTCGAAGTCACCCGCGGCAAGGTGCGGGTGCGAACGATGCCGAGTCTTCGCAACGACGGCACCAAGGCGCTCCGTCTCCGACTTCCCTGACTGCTTGCCTGATGGCGCTCGTGACATGGCCATGAAGGACACGCTGCTCACGCTCTCGTCGGTTCTCGCGCTCGGCGCCCTCGGGACCGGCTGCCTCGTCGACCGCGGGCCCCTCCAGGGCGGCGGGACGGACGACGACGCCGGCGAGGTCGCGGCGGACGTGACCCTGCCGCCCGACGCCCACGTGGATCCAGGCACCGACGCCGACCTCGATGCCTTCAGCGCCGATGCGTACGCCGACGATGCGTTCAGCCCCGACGCCTACGCAGACGACGCCTACGCGCCCGATGCGTGCCTCGTGCGCTGCGACGGCCTCGACCGCGTGGTGTGCGAGGGCTCCAGCGCCGAAGTCCGCGAGACGTGCAAGCTCGGCTGCGTCGATGCGCCGACACCACGTTGTCGACGCATGATCACGTCGAACTTCGGCTCGTCGTCGGTGTTCGATCTCGGCAGCTCGGACCTGATCATCGACGCGCCGACGACCATCAACACGGACACGATGGGCGAGCACGTGCGGCAGCGCGACACGTCCGAGGTCTCGCGCATGGTGCACGGCACCATCCGCATCTCGAGCACGCTGACGGTGATCGGTTCGCGGCCGCTGGTGCTGATCGCCCGCGATCGGATCGAGGTGAGCGGCACCATCGAGCTCTCCGCGAGCGGCGCGACGCCGGGACCGGGCGGCCTCGCGGGCGGCAGCACGGTGGGCGCGGATGCGACCACCCCACGCGCCGGG
>JAFLCL010000185.1 GCA_017303575.1 Deltaproteobacteria bacterium | reverse complement strand
GGACGCGAGCGAGACGCCCGTGCCGCGCGACGGCGAGGTCGTCGAGCGGCCCGACGCGCGCACGATGCTGCTCGGTCTCCTGCGCGTGGACCCGACCTTCTTCCGGCTGGACGCAGAGCTGCGCATGCTCGATGCGGAGTCCGCGCGCTCGGCGCGGCTGGCCGATCAGATCGGCGCGATCGAGGTGCGCCTCACCGGTGCGGATGCGCCCGAGGCGGCCGTCGCACAGACGGGCTCGACCGAGGACCAAGCGGCGGCGGCGCGGCGTGAGCTCGTGACGGCGCGCGACGCGCTGCGCGCCATGGCCGATCAGCTCGACGCGATGCGCGCAGCCGGCGCGCCCCGCAAGCGCGTCGAGCCGCTCGAGACCGAGATCCGCGGGCTGCAAGATCGGCTTCGCACCCTCGAGTCGAACCTGTCGGCCGCGATGGCCGCGACCGCCCAGGGTCAGGCCACGGCGTCGGACGCGAACGCCAGCTCGCTCGAGGACATGCTGCGCGCGGACGTGCGCTTCGCGCGTGCCTTTCCGGGGCGCACGGCGGCTGTGCGCTCGCGCTTGGTGCAGGCGATCAACGCGTACACGATCCGCGCGCTCGAGACCCTGCGCGCGCGCCTGGGCTCGAGCCTGCGCCGCGCGCGCATCGGCCGCATCGACGCGGTCATGGGCAGCAAGCGACGCATCGAGCTCCAGATCGAGAGCCTCTCGGCAGGCCGTTTTCCCGCGGAATTGCTCGATCCGCTGCGCATCCAGGGCCTGCTCCGCGACGACGAGGAGTACTGGCCCTTCGAGGGCGAGCTCTGGCGCGACGAGTTCGAAGAGGACGAGTCGAGCAACGGATCAGGTGGAGAAGGCACCGAGGCCTCCGAGCAAGACACCCCTCCCGCAGAGCGCGAGGAGGGGACGCGAGAGGACCCAACCACCGAGAGCGGAGGCCCTCAGTGATCCGCGGCCTCACGAAGCCCGCGAGCGTGATCGTGCTGGCAGCAGCGCTGCTCGCTCCGTCGGGTGCGATCGCCCAGCGACGTCCTCCGCGCACCGGCACAGCGACGGGATCGTCGACCACCGCGCCCGCAACGGGCACCGGCTTCCAGCAGCCGACCGAAGAGCGCACCGTCCAGGCGCCCACGGCCGAGGGCGAGCCGCGCCCTGCGGCGTCGAGCACGCGCAGCGAGACGCGCGAGGACACGACGAGCCTCGAGGAGCGTCTCTACCTGCGCGAGCGTCCCGACGCGATCGGCGAGGCCGCGCGCGACTTCGCGGACGACGAGCTCGCGCGGCTGCTCACCGAGCGTGAGGGCTTGCTCGTCGAGCGCCGCGAGCAGGCGATCGCGCTGCTCGAAGAGTTCATCCGCGAAGAGCCCGAGACCGCGCTCGAGATGCCCGACGCGCTCTTGCGTCTGGCCGAGCTGCGCTGGGAGCTGGCGCGCTACCGCTACCTCGTCGCGTTCAACGCCTGGCAGCAGGTGCCGGAAGAGAACCGCGGCGCCGAGCCCTCGCCGGACTACCGCCCTGCGATCGAGCTCTACGACCGCATCCTCACGCTCCACCGCAACTTTCCTCGCTACGACTTCGTCCTCTACATGAAGGCGTACGCGCTGACGGAGCTCGGCGACGCCGAGGGCGCGCTCGCGCTCTACCACCGCATCGTCGACGAGTTCCCCCAGAGTCGCTTCGTCCCCGACGCCCACATGGCGTTCGCAGAGACGTCGTTCGCGAACACCGACTTCGCGCGCGCCCTGCCCGAGTTCGAGCAGGTGATGAGCTATCGCGACAGCGAGCTCTACGACATGGCGCTCTTCAAGAGCGCCTGGTGCCTCTGGCGCCTGAACCGCACGACGGAAGCGGCGACGCGCTTTCGTCAGGTGCTCGACCTCGGCAACGCCACGGCGACGCTCTCGCCCGATCAGCGACGACGCCTGCGCGAGCTCCAGAACGAGGCGCTCGACTACCTCATCCAGGTCTTCACGGAGGACGAGCGCAACACGGCGCGCGACGTCTTCCGCTTCCTCCAGGAGATCGGCGGCGAGCAGTACGCCGAGCGGGTGCTCACGCGCCTCTCGCTCACGTACATGGACCAGGCCCGCTACGACCAGGGCATCGACGCGTACCGCTTGCTCCTCGAGATGTCGCCTGCCGATCCGCGTGCACCGCAGTGGCAGCACCAGATCGCGTCGGCGTATGCCGCGACCGACGACGACGCGCACACGATGGAGGCGCTCACCGCGCTCGCCGACAATTACCTGGTCGGTGGTGCGTGGGTCGGTCAACAGACCGATCCCGAGGTGGTGGCCAATGCGCGCACCCGCGTCGAGCGTGCCATTCGCGTGCGCGCGATGCGATGGCACGAGCTCGGTCAGCGCGCGACGCAGTCCGAGCCCACGGCGGCAGGCGACACGCTGAACGCGACGGCGCGGCGACGCCTGAACCAGGCGCAGGCCGGCTACGACCTCTACCTCGAGCACTTCGGCGAGGAACAGGCCGCCTACGATCTCCACTTCTACCGGGCGGAGATCCTCTTTCATCGCCTCCAGCAGTACGAAGAGGCGGGCGACGAGTACCTCGCCGCGGCTCGCATGAGGCCCGATGGCCAGTACACGCGCGACGCGCTCTACAACGCGATCGGTGCGTTCGAGCACGTGCGTGAGGGCCAGCTCGAGGAGTGTCAGCGTCGCGGCGGTCCGCAGGCGACGGCCCAGCAGGGTGCCAGCACGCAAGGTGCCAGTGCGCAAGGTGCCAGTGCGCAAGGTGGCAGTGCGCAAGGTGCCAGTGCGCAGGGTGCCAGTGCGGGTGCCAGTGCGCCGGAGACCGCCAACGCAGGCGAGGCCGCGCCGGCGGCCGACGCGCCCGAAGATCCGTGTGGGGAAACAGACAACGATCGCGCGTTCAGCGAGGCGATCGAGCTCTACGTCCAGTACTTCCCCACCGATCCCGATCTGCCGGAGATCCTCTTCCGTCAGGGTCGCCTCTACTACGACCGCTCGATCTACGACCCTGCGGTGCGCCTCTTCGGTCAGCTGCTCGAGCGCTTCCCCACCTCGAGCTATGCGACGCAGGCCGGCGAGCTGATCCTCGACTCGTTCAACCGCGCGCAGGACTTCGGCAACATCGAGGCGTGGGCACGGCGTCTCAAGGACGCGCCCGCGTTCCAGTCGGCGGAGTCGCAGCGTCGCCTCGACACGCTGATCCTCCAAGCCGCGTTCGCGCGCGGCGAGCAGCTCGCCAACCGCGGCGAGCACCGCGAGGCGGCCGAGGCGTTCGAGCACGCCGCCAACGAGTTCCCCAACGACGAGCGCGCGCGCCAGGCGCTCTACAACGCGGGCCTCGAGCGTCAGCGCGCGGGTGACCTCGGTGGCGCGTCGTCCACCTACGACCGTCTCGTCGAGCGATACCCCGGCTCGACCGAGGGCGCGCTCGGCGCCTGGAACGGCGCGCAGATGTTCGAGTCGATCGCGCAGTTCCGCGACGCGGCGCACTTCTACGAGTCGTACGGCGCGCGCTTCCCTCAGGGCCCGCACCACGAGGACGCGCTCTTCAACGCGACGCTCCTCCGCCTCTCGGCAGGCGATCACGACGCAGCCGTCGTCGCCGCGCAGCAGTTCCTCGAGCGCTACCCGCGCAGCGACAACGCGGATGAAGTGACGTTCTTCCAGGCGCGCGCGCACGCGGCCGCGCACAGGTACACCGAGGCCGCGCGCGTCTATCAGGAGTACGTGCGACGCAGCCGCAACATCGACCGAAACGTCGAGGCGCAGACGCGTCTGGCGCAGGTGTGGATGGAGGCGGGCAACCAAGAAGAGGCCGGTCGCGCGCTCGAGCAAGCCGTGCGCACGGGCAGGGGCTCGTTGCGACGTCTGTCGCCCGAGGGCCGCTACTTCACCGCGCAGGCGCGCTACCTCCAGGGCGAGGCGATCCTCCGGCAGTTCGAGGCGATCACGATCGACGGCGACGTCGCCGGTCTGCGTCAGCGCCTCGAGCGCAAGAGCCAGCTCTTGCGGCAAGCCGCGGAGGCGTTCCGCGACGTGGTCGAGCTGCGCGTGGCCGAGTGGGTGACGGCCGCGCTCTACCAGGTGGGCCACAGCTACGAGCTCTTCGCGTCGGGCCTGCGCGACGCGCCGGTGCCCGAGAACCTGACGGAAGAAGAGGAGCAGGCCTACCGCGATCAGCTCGCGTACTTCATCGTGCCGATCGAGGAGCAGGCGCTCGAGGCGTACGAAGGCGGCTACCGCACGGCGATCGAGCTGCGCATCTACAACCGCTGGACCGCCGAGCTGCGCGCGGGCCTCACGCGCCTGAACGACGTGCAGTACCCACCTCTGCGCGAGCTCGGTGGCGAGCTCCACGAGGGCGCGCGCCTGGCGCCGATGCGTCCGCTCGACGGCCTTCGTCGTGGCGAGCAGGCGAGCGCGCCGGTGACGGGCCCCGTGACTGCACCGACGACGACCACACCCGCCGTCGGGTCGGGCACACCGACCACCAACGAGCCCGCGACGCGACCGACCACACGTCGCCGCCGCCGTCGCGGCGCGCGCTGACCGGCGCGGAATGCGCTACGCGCCGAACGTGGAGCTGACACCGCGAGGTGTACAGCAGTCGTTTGTTGCGAGCGTCTTGGCGGTCACGCACGGCGCCGACCCATGGCCGACGTCCCTCGAGATCGCGCTCGGTGAGCTCCACCAAGGGACTCCGGTTCACTCGCTCTCGATCCAGGCCGACGACGAGAGCGGTCCCGCGCTGTTCGTCATCTTCAACGACCAGGGAAACCAACGCGACGGGGACGCCATCGAATCGGTGTGGGTGACGATCACGCGCTCACAGTTGCTTTCACGCGGAGGCGAGGGCCATGGTCTGGCCGCGTGTCGCTCGCGTCGGACATCGAGATCTTCGAAGGAGCTGGATCCAGACTCCGTTCAGCTCGACGTGCTCCGCGTCGAGCTCGCGGACTCGATCGACCGCAAGGCACTCTTCGCTGCGATGAGCGCGCTCGCTTCCATCGCGCCCGGCGTCCTTTGGAGACGCACCTGATCGACCGCGTGCGCCACGAAGCGATCGATGGGCTCAGCGATCGAAGAGCTTCGCGCGATCACCCCACGCACACGCGAAGTCCCATGGTTTCGTGAGCATCCACAGCACGGGCACCGACGGTGCGCGTTCGGGCGTGGGCCCGTCGCCGTCGGTGAACGCGATCACTCCGTCGGCGTTCACGGCGCGCAAGAGAGAGGGATCGAAGATCACGCGCAGGTCCGTGCCGCCGCGGCCCTTCACCTTCGTCAGCGCGCCGTGGAACGTCGCGACGTTCGTCACCTTCGCGTCGTGCTCGACGATCACGAGCTGCGCGTGCTCGGTCATCGGGCGCAGCTGCCGCGCGATCTCGGACAGCTCGCGATCGGTCATCGACAGCGACGTGTCGATCGCCACGAGGATCGTGGGACGCAGCGCCGTGCGCGGTCGGTAGCTGCGGCCTGGTACGCGTCCGATCTCCGTCGGAAAGCGGCGGCTCGGGCGCGACCACGTGTGCACCGGCGCGCGGCGGTGCGCGACGAAGCGCGCCAGCGCGTCCTTCCAGTCGATGAGCACCTCACGCGGATCCGTGGTGCCGCCCAGCTCGTGGAGCAGCTCCTTCGGCGTCTTGCCCGCCATCGTGATGCGACGCTGCGGCACCTCGCGCGCCTCGCTCGGCGGCGTGCCCTTCTGATCGGCCTCCTCGAGCACGCGACGCGTCTCCTGCACGCCTGCGGCAGGCGGGGCGTCCATCTCGCTCCAGCGGTGATCATCGACGCTGCGCGTGTCGGGCTTGGGCTCGGGGATCAGGCTCTCGGTCTCGGCGTCGCAGAGGAGCTGGTAGCGCTCCATCGTGCTCTGTCCGCGCTTGAAGCCGAAGCGCTCGAAGTGCTGCCACAGGATGGGCGAGGGCAGCGGCTCCTCGAGGTGCTCGTTGGCCGTGGTCTCCATCGCGATCTCCATCAGCTTCGGCCTCTCGGGGCGATGGAAGCGCGGATGCGCGAGGTGACCGAGCACCACGTGGTGCACCTCGTGGAGCAAGAGGCCACGCAGGAACTGCGGCGCGCGTCGCACGCCCTCGACGTTGACGTGGAGGTAGTAGCGCGCGCCGTGCGCGATCGAGCTCGCGCTGCTCGTGCGGAGCGAGATGCCCACGAGCTCGACGCTCGGATCGATCACGGGCTCGAGCGCCGCGATCACGTGCGCGTAGTACGGATAGCGCGCGAGAAAGCCCGCCTCGAACACGAAGCCATGCAGCCACCGACGCAGGTCCTGTTCTTCTCGATTCACGGCGTGCGCATTCTGGTGGGGAGCCAGCCGGCGGGGGCGAAGCCCCCTTGAGGCGCGAGCGATGGAGGAGCGAAGCGACGATGGAGCCGGTGATCGGACACGCGCGCAGCTCACGAAGTGAGCGAGCACGGGAGAACCCGGGGGGCGCGGGGGTCGAGCCCCCGCACCGAGCGCCGGAGGCGCGGGAAAATCAGGGCCGGATGGGGGTCGCGCCGATCTTCTGCAAGGCCTCTGCGAGCGGGAAGCCCCAGCGCTCACCGACCTGCAAGAGGAAGTGACCGAGCGAGAGGCGCTGCGCGTTGCTCTTGCGGAGCTCGGCCGCGACGTGCGGCTGGAGCACGTGCGCGCGCACGGCGGTGACGAGCAGCGCGATGCGGTGGTGCTTGCTGGGCGCAGCTTTCCACGAGTCCACGCGCTTCATCGCGTTGCTCGCGCCGTAGTTGGTCACCACCTCCTCGGGCCGCACGTCGAGCAGCACGCACGCGGTGGCGTTGCCGCCGAGCGCGTCCTGGAGGCGCTCGCGGTGATCGCCCGGAAGGTCCTGCATCAGCGACTCGAGCGCGCCGAGCGAGAGCTGTTTGTTGCCGGCGAGCACGCCGGCCTCGGGGCCCGAGAGGATGCCGGCGATGCGCGCGACGAGCTCGTCGATGCTGTCGGTGCGCCCTGCTTGCTTCCAGTGACGCAGCGTCGCCGCGTCGGCGCTCTGGGGGTCGTAGCTCTTCAAGACGCCGTGCACGTCGATCTCGATCGGGCCCGCGCTCGCGGTGCCCTTGCTCGCGAGCGGCAGGAGCGACTCCACCCACACCATCGGCAGGTAGCCCGCGAGCACGTCGCGCAGGAGCGTGGCGTCCGCGAGCTCGCTCGGCTTCATCGACTTGAGCACGTCGGACGCGTACGTGAACGATCGCGGCGGCGCGTCGACGAAGATGCGCTCGTGGCTTCGCGCGAGCGTGACGACGGCGTGATGCACGTCGTTCGCGCTCGCCCACGCGAGCCACGACGCACGATCGGCGCGCACCGGCACCTCGAGGAAGCGCGCGCGCAGCGCGGCATCGAGCGGCGTCACTTGGTAGTCGCCGGTCTCGGGGTTGATGGCCGCGAACACCACCCATCCGGGCGGGAGCACGTACTCGTGCAGGCGTCGCGCGGTGAGCAGCTGGAGCGCGGGCTGCTGGATGTAGCGCTCGGCGCGGTTGAGCTCTTCGAGCATCAAGATGCCCGCGCCGTCCTCGGGCAGAAAGCGCGGCAGCGCGTAGCGCGTACGACCGCTCTCGATCGAAGGCAGGCCCACGAGATCGGGCGGCTCGAGCAGCGAGAGATCCAGCACCACGTGCTTCACGCCGAGCCTCTTCGCGACGGCGCCGACGAGCTCGGACTTGCCGATGCCGGTGGGTCCTTCGAGCAACACGGCGCGACGCGCACGGTAGGCGACCTCGAGGATCGCCTCGACGCGCGGGCCGAGCGGCAGCGAGCGCGCGCCGTCGTTGCCAGCACGAGGATCGGTGGGACGAGGATCGGCGCGTCGTGTCATGCGGGGACGTGCGAGGTATCAGCCGCACGCGAACACGCAACGCTGCCGCTCCACGAGCGGCGAGCCCGACACACCGGGACGGTCCTGCGTCGTTGCACTCCCTCGACCCAGGCAAACTCAGGGCGCGACGCGCTTGCGGAACGCGGCGGGTGAGGTCCTCGTCCATCGCTTGAAGGCGCGCGAGAAGCTCGCGATCTCGGCGAAGCCCAGCGCTGTCGCGACCTCGCTCACGCTCGTCTTCGGCGTCGCGAGCAGGAGCTCGGCGACACGCCTGCGCTCTCCATCCACCACGTCCCGGAAGCTCGTGCCCTCCTCGGCGAGCGCACGCTGGAGCGCACGCACGCTCGTGCCGAGGCTCTTGCTCGTGGCCTCGATCGTGATCGGCTCGCGGCCCGCGAGGCGTCGCTTCACCTCGCGGGCGAGGCGCTCCGAGAGATCGGCCTCGGATGCTGCGCGCGCCTCGAGGAAGCTCGTGCGCGCCGCCTCCGCTGCAGCGAGCAGGTAGGCGCCCAGCTTCGGATCGGCCCTCGGAATGGGGCGATCGAGGATCGACGCGTCGTACTGCAGCTCGTCCATGCGCGCGCCGTGCTCGACGCCCACGCCGAAGAACGCGCGGTACGGGCCAGACGCGAGCGTCGTGCCGTGCGACATGCGCACGCGCCTCGCGACGAGGGGCGCATCGCTCAGCAGCTGGAAGAACGCATGCCCGCTGGCGAGCAGCGCCTCGACGGGCTGGCGCAGCGCCGAGAGCGCGGGATCGCGCGCGAAGGTGACGATCACCCTGTCGCCCTTCACGACACGCGACATGCGCTGCTCGCCGTCGACCAGCGCCTGCAGCGCGACGAACCGATCGAGCGCCTCTCCCAGCGTCGTCGCGTTCGCCGTGACGTACCCGAGCAGGCCGAGCGACTCGACGCGCCAGCGCATCGCGAGCTCGAGACCGAGGTGATCGGACGGACACCTCGCGATCAGCGCGGCCCACAGCGCGAGCACGCTCGCGAGCGCCACCCGATCGTCCACCGTGACCGCCGGATCGAGCTCCGCGCCGCGCGCGAGCGTCGTGCGCGAGAGGCCCTTGCTCTCCGCGAGCTCGAGCAGCGCGCGCGCGAGCATGCCGCTCACGATCCGCGGGCCTCGATCGGCGCGGGCGTCCATCGCGCGAGGCTCACCGCGTCGTCGTGCGCGGTCAAGACGATGGCGTGTTCCGTCCTGGGTCGAGACGCCGCCGCGGAGTAGGCCTCCTCGCATGAGCTGGTACGACGTCTTCTCCAACTTCTACGACGGCTCGCTCGAGCGCCTCTACCTGCCGTTCCGCGAGGCTGCGGCCGAGCGTCTCGCGCTCGCGCCCGGTCAGTACGTGCTCGATGCAGGCTGCGGCACGGGGCAGAGCCTCGACGTGCTGAGCCCCGCGGTCGGACCGAGCGGTCGCGTGATCGGCGTCGATCTCTCTCGCGGCATGCTCGACGCGGCGAAGCGCCGCGCGACGACGAAGGGCTTCACCAACGTCGAGCTCGTACAGGGCTCGCTGCTCGCGCTCGATCGACGGATGCTCGCGCCGCACCTGCCCGCAGGCCGCGGCTTCGATCGCGCGCTCAGCTTCCTCGTGATGAGCGCGCTGCCGGAGTGGGAGACCGCCACGCGTCGCGTGTGGGACCTGCTCGAGCCCGGCGGCACGATGATGATCGTCGACGCGAACACCGAGTCGATCGGCCTCCAGGGTCACCTCGTGAACCTCACCGCGCGCGCCGACATCCGTCGACGCGTGTGGTCCGCGCTCGAGACCCTCGGCGAAGACTTCGTGCTCGAGCGCCTGCAGGCGCCCTACTCGGTGGGCGGCGACATCATCGTCGCGCGCGCTCGCAAGCCCGCGCGTTGAGGCATCCTCCTCCACGGTGACGACACCACGCTTCGAGCTCGCACGTTCGCTCTGGCCTCGCACGGGTGGCGACCGAGCCCACGCTGGACGCATGCGCGCGAAGGGCCCTCGCTACGGCCGCGCGCGCTCGTTCACGCTCCCCACGCGAGTCGACGCACCGCACTGGATGGGTGGCGGCATCGCGATCGCGGCGACGGGTGAGCTCGTCGTGTCGCTCGGCGGAGTCCTGTCGTGGGTCGATGTCGCGGTCGGTGTTCGGACGTCGTGGCGGGCGCCCGAGAGCACGCGCGGAGAGCTCGATGATGATCCGATCGGCGAGGAGAGCGAGGCCGGTCGGTCGCACGTTCGACGACGCACGATCGGACCGCCGCTGACGCTCGACGACGGAACGGTCGTCATCGGGTGCTGCGACGACGTTCTGGTCCTCGACGCCGAGGGCAGGGAGCGCGCGCGCTGGTCGATCGACGGCCTCGACGACTCCAACGTGTCGCCCAACCTGACGCACGCAGGTTCCCTGGTGCTCGGCAGCATGTTCGGCACCGTGACCGTGATCGATCACGAGGGCCCGCGCGCGCTCCGGGCGCTCGGATACGACGTCCTGCCTCCCGCGATCACGCGCGACGACACGCTCGTGCTCGCGGGCTATGCGGGCGCGGGTCTGTGTGCCGTCTCGATCGATGGCACCAAGCGATGGAGCTCGGGTCATCGTGATGCGGACCTTCTCGTGACCCTCGACGACGACGGCTTCGCGGCCTGCGGGTCGCGCAACGACGCAGGCGCGTTCGTCGTGTCGCCCGAAGGATCGGTGACCGCGCGCATCGACGGCGCGTGCACGTTCGCCTCGCTGCCGGGCGGCGACTGGATCGCGCGCTCGGAGCAGAGTGTCCGCCGAGTGGGCCGCGATGGGACGGTCCTGTGGTCGCACAGGATCGAGTCGAAGGGACCTCGTTGGTCGAGCGAGGTCGTGATCAGCGAGGACGGCCGCGTGCACCTCGTGGCGCGAGATCGCGTGTGTGCGCTCGATGTCGCGAGCGGTCGGGAGGTGGCATCGATCGACCTCCCGAAGCGCGACGACACTCACCACGTCGGGGGCGTGCTCTCGTGCGCTGGGCCGGGGCTCCTCGGGACGCTCGTCGGCGATCAGCTCGTGATCGTCGACTGACCCGCGTTGATCACTCCGCCGGGTCGGTCGACAGATCGAAGAACTCGCGCGCGTGACCGCCCGCTTCGATCGTCACGCTGCGCGTGTGCTCGGCGCCGTCGCGGTCCACGAGGCGCAGGCGCACCGTGCCCGAGGGCAGCTCGACGTTGCCGATCGGCGTCGTGCCGAGCAGGCGCTGACCGACGTACACGCGCGACCACGGCCGCGTGTTGATCGAGAGTTGGCCCGGCGGTGCCGCGGGGGTGCGTTCGGTGCGTTCCGTTCGTTCGGTGCGCTCGGTGCGTTCCGTTCGTTCGGTGCGCTCGGTTCGTTCGGTTCGGTCACTGCGGATCGGGATGAGCTCGCCGAACACGCGGTGACGCTCGCCCGCGTGGAGCTCGATCGCGCTCTCCCAGTCCTCGAATCCGTCCTGCGTGATGCGCACGTTCCACTCGCGCGCGTCGAGCAGCGCGAGCTCGAGCGGTGTGGTGCCCACGTTGCCGCGATCGCCGAGCCACACCGTCGCGCCCGTCGGCGCGCTGTCGACGAGCAGCGTGCCCGTGGTGACCGCGGGCGCCGTCGGTGGCGGAACGATCGGCGCGACAGTCGTCGGCGCGACGGCCACGGTCTCTTGGCCACCGAAGTGGAGAAAGCCCGTCCACCACGCGGCGAAGCCCGCCGACCCGATCACGAGCAACAGCGCGAGCACCGCCGAGAGCGCGAAGAGCACGGGCCGGCCCGATCGCTGGGGCGGCGTGTCGAGCGCCTCGCGCGCCAGCTCACCCGTCATCAGCGGCATGCGCTCGGTCGCGTTCGGCGGCAGCGCGACCTTCTCGAGCGAGTGATCCGACTCTTGGCTCCCCGTGCCGCCCGGCGCGCGAGGCACGTCGATGCGCGTGTCGAGGCGCGGGCCGGCCTTGATCTCGTTCGAGAAGAGCTCGGCCATCCGCTCGCCCACGCGCGCGGTGTTCACGATCTCGCCCATCTTCGCGAGCGTCTGCTCGATCGCGACCTGGAAGTCCGCGGCGGACTGGAAGCGCTCCTCGGGCCGCTTCGCGATCGCGCGACGCACGAGCGCGTCGACCTCCACGGGGATGTGCGGGTGGATCTCGGAGAGCGACGGCGGCTCCTCGTAGACGAGCGCGCGCATCGTGTCGAACTCGGTCTGTCGCTTGAACGGGTTCGTTCCGTCGAGCACCTCGTACAAGCACACGCCGAGCGCGAACACGTCGGCGCGCGCGTCGATCGGCTCACCGAGACACTGCTGCGGCGCCATGTACGCGAACTTGCCCTTCACCACGCCGGCCTCGGTGCGCGTCGAGTGGCTCGAGGCCTTCGCGATGCCGAAGTCGAGCAGCTTCACGACTCCGTCGTAGCTGACCATCACGTTCTGCGGGCTGACGTCGCGGTGCACGATGCCGAGCGGCTCGCCGGTCGTCTGGTCGGACGCGCGGTGCGCGTGATCGAGCGCCTCGGCCACCTGCGCGATCACCTTCATCGCCACGGGCATCGACACGCCGCCCTCGTCGCGCGCGCGCCGCAGCACCTTGGAGAGGGGCATCCCGTTCACCCACTCCATCGCGATGTAGTAGCTGCCCTGCTCCTGCCCGAACGCGTACACGTGGCAGATGTTCGGGTGGCTCAGCTGCATCGCGAGCCGCGCCTCGTCCTTGAACATCGAGATGAACTGGCTGTCGGCGGCCACGTGCGGCAGCACGCGCTTCACGACGACGAAGCGACCACCGCGACCACCCTCGGCGCCCTCACGGGCGAGGAAGATCTCGGCCATGCCGCCGAACGCGATGCGGCCGAGCAGCTGGTAGGGACCGAAGTGACCGATCGCCGCGACCTTCGTGAGCGAGGCGAAAGGAACGCGCGGTCCGCCTTGGCTGAAGTCGTCGAGCTCGGCGTCGCGCGCGACGAGATCCTGGTCGGTGTCGCGCTCCTTCACCTTCGGCGTCTCGGGGCTCGTCGCGGCGCCCTGCATCTTCGGCTGCGAGCTGCGCCTCGGCGGCTGCGAGGTGCGATCGGCGGGACCCTTGGGCGTGAGCGATCGAGGCGGCGGAGGAGGCGGCGTCCTCGGAGCCGTCGGCGCCTGCGGCTGGAGCGAGGGACGGACCGTCGTGGGGATCTCCACCTCGCCCGGCGCGAGCACCACGCCGCTCGAGGGCAGCGGTGGCGTCGGTGGCACCATCGCGTCGGCGGTGGGTCGTCCGACGTCACCGACCGCGGGACCGCGTGGCCCGCTCGGGCTGGCCCCGGAAGGACGGTCCGACATCGCGGGCGAGTATATCCGCGCGCCACGGCGCCCCTGCAACCGATCGCGTACCCTGTCACCTGCGTGTCGCACGGCCCTCGCGCGCTGGTGATCTGTTCGCTCGTGGTGTCGATGACCCTGGGTGGCTGCGGCGACGCGGCCGTCGAGCCGTCCGAGGACGCTTCCCGCCTCGAGCTGGATGATGCGAGCACGCCGCAGGATGCCCTCGCGATCGACGCCCACGAGGGCAACGACGTCGCGTCGATCGATGCGCGCGTGATCGGCACCGACGCATGGGCGCCCGACGCGGCTCGCGACGCAGGCACGGCCGCGCCGTGGTTCGAGGATGTCGTGCGCGAGAGCGGCATGCGCTTCGTGCGCGGGCCCGCGGAGGACTACGTCACGCTCGCCGACCGCATGAGCGGCGGCGTGTGCGTGCTCGACGCGGACGGTACCGGCCCCATCGACGTGTTCTTCGCGATGCGTCCCGTGATCGTCGATGGCATGCCGACGAGCGCGGGCAGCTCACGTCTCTTCGTGGC
Organism: Deltaproteobacteria bacterium; assembly: GCA_017303575.1. Classification (GTDB taxonomy): domain Bacteria; phylum Myxococcota_A; class Polyangia; order Polyangiales; family Sandaracinaceae; genus JAFLCL01. The sequence goes on along the minus strand of JAFLCL010000185.1, from coordinate 3,891 downwards.
CGACTCGGCGCTTCGCTACCACGACGCGACGAGCGAGCGCGGCCTCGCCGACGTGGGCGACGCGTGGGGCTGCCTCGCGTGGGACGAGGACGGCGACGGTGACGACGATCTGCTCGTGTACGGCCTCGGCGTGATCGGCTTGTGGGAGAACACCGGCGCGGCCTTCGTGCGCAGCGCGCGCCTCTCGGTGCCCGTCGATCGATGGGAGTCCGTCTCCAGCGCAGCCGCGGGCGATCTCGACGACGACGGCGACCTCGATCTCGTGATCGGCTCGTTCCTCGACATGGATCCCGAGCGCAACGTGCCCGGCACGTGCGGCATCGAGGGCCATCAGTGCATCGCGAGCGTGTACTCGCTCGCTCCGTTGCCCAACCGCCTCCTGACGCGTGCGGCCGATGGCCGCTACCTCGACGAGACGATGCGCCTCGCGCCCGATCTCACTCGTCCCGAGGCCACGCTCGCGCTCGGGGTGAGCGATCTCGACGGCGATGGCCGCACCGACATCTTCGTGTGCAACGACCTCGGCTCCCGCGATCGTGATCGGCCGCTGGTGCGCGGCGCCGATGGCGTGTTCCGCGACGCGAGCGCCACCCTCGGCATGAGCGGATCCTCGCGCGGCTACGGCACCGACTGCATGGGCTGGACGAGCTACGACATCGACGGCAACGGTCGCTTCGATCACGTGCTCAGCGACTTCGAGGGGCAGACGACCACGGTGCACCTGTGCGGCACCGATGGCTTCTGCGAGGACGTCGCGCGCACCGCGGGCACCCACCTCTGGGCCGAGACCACCTTCCGCTGGGGCGTAGCGCTGATCGACGTCGATCGCGACGGTCGCATCGAGCTGCTCGAGTCGACCGGCCACATCCACACCGACCTCGAGATCGGTGCGCTCGCGCTCGACGCGCCGGAGTACGAGCCGATGCACGTCTCGAGCTGGGATGGCGCACGCCTCGTGGTGCCCGCGCTCCCGATCACCGATGGCTCACGGCGCGTGCGTACGACGCGGGGCATCGCGATCACCGATCTCGACGACGACGGCGCGCCCGACGTGCTGCTCGCGCCCGCGCGCGGCGAGCCGGCAGTGCTTCGCAACGTCGTGTCCTCCCCGGGTCACTGGCTCACGGTGCGCCTCGTCGGTCGAGGCCTCGATCGCGAAGCGGCAGGCGCGGTGGTGACGGTGACCACGTCGATCGGCACGTTCCGTCGCGAGCGTCACGTGGGCGAGGGCTACGCGGGCAACTTCGATCGGAGGCTCTTCTTCGGCCTCGGTGCTGCGACCGGCACTGTCGAGGTCGCGGTGCGCTGGCCCGACGGCACGACGGACACCACGCGCAGCGCGCTCGACCGCGAGCTCACGATCACCGAGTGACGACCGGCACGTCCTCCGAAGGTCGGAGCGCGTAGGCCACGGCCGTGCTCGCGACGACGCACACGGCGATGATCGCCAGCGCACGCATCGCGAGCCGCCGCGGTCGACCCACCTCGCAGTCGCTCGTCGTCACCGCTCCATCGGCGCGACGGTAGACACGCGCACCGAGCGTGATCTCGCGCGCCGTGCAGAGGCTCTCGATCTCGTCCGCGCTCAGCCCGAAGAGGTCCATCACCTGTCGGTCGCACCGCGTGCAGCGACGCACCCGATCGTCGCCTGGCATCGACGCCCAGCGCTCCGAGCACGGGCTGGCCACCGAGAGCCGCACGCGTCGAGGCAGCGTGAGCGCGCCCGCGCGCGGCATGGACTCGAGCCCACCGAGCTCACGCAAGAGTCGCGCTTCTTCCTCCTCGAGCGTGCGCGGCGGCGGCGGCCGGAGGTTCAGGTCGTCGCTCATCGTCCACGCTCGAGCTGCGCGTTGGTCACGATGGACGGCATGAGGCTCCGCTCGGCCGGCGCGGACACAGCCCCGCGGTTCTGTTGCAGGAGCTGCTCCTCGCGCTGATGGAGGAACAGCCCATCGATCTGCGACGACGGGATCCGCTCGTACACCGACCGCCCAGCACGATGTCCGCCCCACACGGACGAAGGCGCCATCGCCTCGACCTCGGGCGCGGGCTCGTAGACGCGCACACGACGCGTCACCACCTCGGAGCGCGCGATGCCGTCGTCGAGCGCGACCTCGAAGTCGTCCTCACCGACGAAGCCCGGATCCGGCACGTAGAGCAGCTCGCCCGTCGCCGTGCGCTCGTACACAGCCCGCCCATCGAGCTCGGTCAGCGTGCCCGAGACCGGGTGCCGCACGATCACGAGATCGAACGCGTCGCCGTCCGGATCCACACCACCAAAGGCCAGGCGCGCGGGGCCCATGGTGATCGTCTCCGTCGCGCCATCGATCGCCGGTGGATCGTTGAGCGTGTGTCGACCGAGCGAGGTCGTGAGCGCGATCTCGCGGAGCACGCGCCAGCTCGCGTGAGGACCGCGCGCCGCGAGGTGCAGCGCGAGCGGGGCCACGGCGAGCAGCGCGAGGCTCGCGGCCAGGGGCGCGAGCGCCGCGCGACGCTCGTCCGCCGGCGAGCGAGGACCGATCTTGCGGCGCACCTCGGCGAGCTCGATCGCGAGCGCGTTGCGCCGCGCCTCGCGAGCATCGCTGCGATCGTACGCCACGTCGCGATGGTACTTCGGGGCTGCGGGTCGATAGAAGGAGGCCGTTACGCGAGCTTGGCGAGCTGCGCCGCGGTGTCGGCGATGGCGACGCGCTCGTCGCGTCGCTGCTTGAGGAAGCTCTCCATCGCGTCGATGCGCGAGAGCACCTGATCGAGCTTGGGATCGCTGCCCTTCTTGTACGCGCCGAGCGTCACGAGGTCGCGCTTGCTCTCGTAGAGCGCGAGCGCCGCGCGGAAGCGCTGCGCGGCGTCACGGTGCGCCGCGGGCACGATGCCGTCCATCACGCGCGAGAGGCTCACCAGCGGATCGATCGCGGGGAAGCGTCCACGCGCCGCGAGCTGTCGATCGAGCACCACGTGGCCATCGAGGATGCCGCGCACCTCGTCGGCGATCGGCTCCTCCATGTCGCCGCCCTCGACGAGCACCGTGTAGAGCGCGGTGATCGATCCCCGCTCCGCGTTGCCCGATCGTTCGAGCAAGCGAGGGAGCTCGGCGAACACGCTCGGTGGATAGCCGCGACGCGCCGGCGGCTCACCCGCCGAGAGGCCCACCTCGCGCCCCGCGCGCGCGAACCGCGTGACGCTGTCGAGCAGCAAGATCACGCGCTTGCCCTGATCGCGGAAGTGCTCGGCGATCGCGGTGGCCACGTACGCGCTCTTCTTCCTCACCATCGCCGGCGCGTCGCTCGTCGCGCACACCACCACACCGCGCGCGCGTCCGCTCTCGCCCAGCGAGTCCTCGAGGAACTCGCGCACCTCGCGGCCACGCTCGCCGATCAGGCACGCGACGAACACGTCGGCGTCGGCCTGTCGCGCGATCTGTCCGAGCAGCGTGCTCTTGCCCACGCCGCTGCCCGCGAAGAGGCCCACGCGCTGTCCCTCGCCCGTCGTCATCAGGCCATCGAGCGCCCGCACGCCGAGCGGCATCGGACGCTCGATGCGCGCGCGCGTCATCGGGTTGGGCGGATCGCGCATCACCGCCCAGCGCTCGCCCACGATCGGCGGTCCACCGTCGATCGGCTGCCCGAGGCCATCGAGCACACGACCGAGCAGCGAGGGACCCACGGTGATCGTGTGCACCTCGCCCGTCGCCTCCACGGCGTCGTCGGGGCCCACACCTTCGGCGGCGCCGAGCGGTACGAGCATCACGTCGTCGAGCTCGAAGCCCACCACCTCCGCGGACAGACGCGGCAGGCCGCGTCGCACGATCTCCACCACCTCACCGAGGCGCGCGCCCGGCACCGCGGCGCGGATCGCCAGGCCCACCACCGCGCGCACACGCCCCGCGGTGCG
>JAFLCL010000184.1 GCA_017303575.1 Deltaproteobacteria bacterium | reverse complement strand
AGCCGCGCGCCCGGTCGGGGCGCGAGCCCAGTGTGAGGACCTCGGCCCGCGAGCCGACACGCCCGAGCAAGCCGCGTCCCGGCGACGAAGTGCCCGCGAAGTCCGGGCCGCCCGATGCCTTCATCTACGCGCTCGTGGTCGCGGTGCTGTTCCTCTCGGGCTTCGTGATCTGGCGCTTCGTGCGTCGCAACGACCCGAGCACACCCGTCACGACGACGACAAGCGCGCCGACCTCGCGACCGCCTCCCGAGACGAGCGATCCGTCGATCGAGCCTCCCGAGACGAGCGAGCCCACGCCGCCCGCGACGAGCGACGAGGCGACCGACGTCGAGCCGCCGCCCACCTCGATCTCTGCAGGCTCGGTCGAGGGCGCCTTCGGCAATGGTCGCCCCAACCACGAGCCACCTGCGGCTGGGAACGGCTGGATCGTCGCCGACGTCGAGGGCTGGCGCGTCGATGGCACCGAGCTCTCGACCGGTACGCCGCGGGCGCTGCCGATCGGGATCCACCTCGTGGAGCGAGGCACCGAGACCGTGCGTGCGCGGTTCGTCCGAGTGCTCGACGAGCGCACGGTGGTCCTACCCTCGCTCTGAGTCGGGAAGCTGCCGATCGTTTGACCCGTTTCTCGGCCCCGTGATAACCGCGGGACCGACCTGGACGGGCACGCAGGCGTGACGGACGTTCATCGACCCAGCCCTCGCGCCCGTCCGCGATCGCACGAGGTATCGAGATGACACGCACCCGCCTGACCACCCTGACCCTCGGCGCAGCGCTGAGCCTGACCGTCTCCGGCACAGCGGTTGTTGCCTGCAGCGGCGACGACGAACCCACCAACGGCGGGGGCGGGAGCGAAACCGCGGGTGGAGGCGGCACGGGTGGAGGCGGCGGCGGTGGTGGCAGCACGAGCGACGAGCCCGGCGGCACCGGACCGCGCCCCGCGCAGGCCGAGTCGTTGCGCATGCACCTCGATCTGATCGAGCTCGCGCACCTCGCCGAGATCGATCACCACGGCACCTACATCGACTTCGGCACGCCCGCGCGCGCGAAGTACACGCTCGGCAACTGGCGTCCCACGAACGGCAACGGCGTGGGCTGGCTGTCGGACGGCGCCGAGGGCGACGAGACGTTCACGTACGCCGGCCGCATGGCGCGCCTCTACTTCGACGTGCGCGAGGCAGGGCCGCTCACACTGCGCATGCGCCTGCGCGCGCACGGCACGCGACGGCTGCAGATCTACCTGAACGGTCGATCGACAGCGATCCCCGAGGGCGGTGTCTCGTTCGCCGAGGGCACCGACTTCGCCGACTACGACATCGCGATCCCCGCGGATCTCGTGCGCGTGGGCGAGAACCAAGTGCAGCTCGCGTTCGGTGGAACGACACCGGTCGAGGGGCAGGACGTGTCCGTCGCCATGTCCTCGGTGCGGGTGATCCCCGGCGAGGCGCCGGGTGCCGAGGAGTCCTGGGTCGAGCCGCTCTACGATGGTCTCGTCACGCGCGTGCAGATCGGCGAGACCGAGCGTCCCGCGCTCCTCGCTCGCACGCCGACGACCCTGACCTATTACGTCGACGTGCCCGAGCACGCGCACCTCGTCTTCGGCGTCGGCACCGATTCGACGACGACCGGCGCGAGCGCGCACGTGCGCGTCCAGGCCGAGGGCGGGCAGGCGCAGGAGCTGTGGACCGGGTCGGTCGGTCAGCGCTGGAACGACCAGTCGCTCGATCTGTCGTCGTTCGCGGGCGAGATCGTCCGCATCGATCTCTCGGCGGACGGTGGCGATGCGACGCGCGTCGCGTGGTCCGCGCCGTCGATCATGCTCGATCCTCCCGAGGCCGCGCCGGCCACGCAGCCTGCGCAGAACGTCGTCGTGCTGCTCATCGACACGCTGCGCGCGAGCAAGCTCCGCGCGTACAACCCGCAGTCACGCGTGCGGACACCGATCCTCGACGGCATCGTGGAGCACGGCACGCTCTTCGAGCGCGCCCACTCGCAGGAGAACTGGACCAAGCCGAGCGTGGCCTCCGTGCTGACGGGTCTCACGCCGTCCACGCACCGCGCGATCACCACCGAGGCGCGTCTTCCGGCGAGCGCCGAGCTCGTGAGCGAGACCTTCGACGGTGCGGGCTTTCACACAGCGTCGTTCCTCGCGAACGGTTACGTGTCCGATCGCTTCGGCTTCGATCAGGGCTGGGACCACTACACGAACATGATCCGCGAGGGCCGCTCGACGGAGGCCGAGGATGTCTTCCGCGAGGCCGGCGACTGGATCGAGCAGCACCACGACGGCCGCTTCTTCGTCTACATCCAGACGATCGATCCGCACGTGCCGTACGACCCGCCCGCGGAGTTCCTCCAGATGTACGACCCGCGCACGGACTACGCGGGGCAGGTGAGCCCGCGTCGCACCGGCGAGCTGCTCGAGGCCGCGAAGGGCAACAACCCCTCGGTGGTCTTCGATCAGAGCGACCTCACCCGCCTCGAGGGGCTGCACGACGGCGAGATCAGCTACCACGACCGCGAGCTCGGCCGTTTCCTCGAGCGCCTGCAGACCATGGGCGTCGCCGAGAACACGCTGCTCGTGATCACCTCGGATCACGGCGAGGAGTTCCGCGATCACGGCAGCTACGGCCATGGCCACAGCGTCTACCAGGAGCTCATCCAGGTGCCGCTGATCTTCCACCGTCCCGGCCTCGTGCCGGAGGGCCGTCGTGTCGCGCAGCCCGTCTCGACGCTCAACCTCTCGCAGACGGTGCTCGAGCTCGCCGACGTGCGCGGCCTTCGCGCGGCCGAGGGACGCAGCCTCGTCGGTGACATGCGTGGTCAGGTGCCGAGCCATCCCGCGCTCGCGTTCACGAACATGCTCGACGACAAGCGCGTCGTGCGCGCGCGTCGCTGGAAGATGGTGCTCAGCGGCATCAACGCGAAGATGTTCGATCTCGAGAGCGATCCCGGAGAGCGCAACGAGATCACGGATCTCACGCGTCACCCGATCGCGGCGCGCTTCCTCCGCATCCACCTCGGCCAGTACCTCGGCTCGCGCGATCGCGGCCACTGGTGGCAGGCCACGCAGCGCGAGGGCACGCAGATCCAGACCGAGCAGGCGGAGATGGACGACACCATCCGCGCCCAGCTCCGCGCGCTCGGCTACGCGAACTGATCGGCTCAGACGTCGAGGCGGAGTTGATCCTCGAGCCAGTCGAGGATCAGCTGGGTCTCGTCGAGCTCGGGCATCGGGAACATGGTGGAGGTCGTGACCTCCACGACCTTCGTGCCCGCGAGGTCGTTCGCCACCGCCGCGAGTCGCTCCGAGAGCGAGGGCAGGGCGGCCGCTTCCATGCGCGGCAAGAGGATCGCGAAGCGCCGCTTGTAGGCGGTCACCATGTCGGTACGACGGAGCTTCGCGACCAATGGGTGCGCCATCGATCCGTAGAGGCCCTCGCTCGGCTCGCGCGCGAGCTTGAGCACCACCATCGCGAACGGCTCGCCGTAGCGCTCGGCGTACGCGCACAGCTCGCGCACGCGCTTGCGCAGGTAGCGACCCTCGACCACGCGATCGAGATCGGGGATGCGGCCGTGCACGGCGGCCTGGACCACGTCGAGGAGATCCTCCGCGCTCCAGCTCGCGTTCGGCGCGATCTCCTTCGCCTGGAGGAGCAGTCGCCGCACGAACTGTTGCGCGAGGACGGAGTCGTCCTTGAGGGTCGCCAGCTCCGCTTGCTCGAGCGGGTGGAGATCGATGCCGAGCCGTTTTGCTGCTTCGGTGACCGTCGTCATCGTCGGTCCGAGCCTAACACGGTCCGATCAGCGGCTCACGGCTCGGCGGCGCTCACCGACGCCTGAGGCTCACGTGTGGTGCGGAGGACGAAGTCCATCGCGTTGTTGCCGGTGTCCTGGTTGTTCCCTGCCCGCTCGTCGGCGCCGCCTGCGCTCATCGACGCTGCGGTCGAGCTCGCGTTGGCCTTGCGCTCGTACGAGCCTGCCGACGGAGGCGCCGTCGTGAGCCCCGTGCCCTCGCAGATGCTCGCGACCGCTCCGGCCCAGCACACGCGATCGAGCACTACGCCGCCGTGCTCGAGCGACCACGACCCGCCCGTGTCCGACGCGCCCATCGTCCATGGCGTGGCGTCCGCCGCGGGGCTGCCCGCGTACGTCATGCCCGCGAACAGGTAGTAGCCGCCGGGCGGGATCCGCGTGCCTGCTGGCACCGTCGCGCGTCCGCTGCGCGTGCTGCCGCTGGCGGACGTGTAGAACATCTGGGCGCCGCCGATGTCGGCGGTTCGCGTGGACGTGTTGTGGATCTCGACGATCTCGTCGAGCGCGCCCGCCGGTCCGGTGTGCGTGAATTCGCTGATCAGCACGATGCCCGCACACCCAGCGCCGCTGCACGCGATGCCGCTGTCGGCGGGCACGAAAGCATCGGGGATCACGAACGCGTCGGCAGGCGTGAACGCGTCGGGCGCGCGGAACGCATCGACGGGCACGAACGCGTCGGGCGCGCGGAAGGCGTCGGCGCCCGGCGTGAAGGCGTCGTTCGAGAACGCGTCGGCGCCAGGCACGAACGCATCGTTCGCGAAGGCATCGGCCCCCGGCGTGAAGACATCGTTCGAGGACGCGTCGACGGGCACGCCGAACGCGTCGAGGCCGCCATCGGGTCCCACGAACGCATCGACCATCACCCCCGCGTCCACCGGCGTTCCCACGCACGCGCCGCGCAGGCAGTCGATGCCCGGGCCGCACTCGATGCCGAGGCAGTCGTTGTTCAGCTCGACCTCCACGTCGACGACCTGGCCCGACTGGAACGGCGCGCTCACGACGCGCTGGATCACGATCGAGCCCGCACGCAGGCCCTGCACGGTGAACGTCACGGTCCCGCTCATGCCCGAGCTCTCGGGGCGCACGACCAGCGTCTGCGGGAACGCTGTGCCCGTGAGGCTGACCGAACGCGGCGGCGCGCTCGCGCCCGTCGAGGATCGCATCTGGATCAAGACCGACTCGAGCTCGCCCGGCACTGCGAGGTTCGATCGGATCACGAGGCGCAGCGCGGTGCGATCGGCGCAGCCCATCACCGTCAGCGCGAGCGCGAAGAGCACGGACACCGCCGAGAGCACACGTCCGAGGGATCGATCGCGAGAGAGCCGAGCATGCATCGTCGGCATCATACCCGACGACGTCGGTCACTCCGCGCGGTAGCGAATCGTTCCCTCGAATGGCACGTCGAGGCCACCTTGGCCCGGCAGTGCACGGCCTCGAGGGGAGGGACCACCGCCGATCGCGACGCGCCCGTCGATGCGCGACTGCATCGCGCGCACGAGCCCGTCGGTCACGCCGACGGTGTACACGCCGTCGATGCGCAGCTCGCCCGAGCTCGGCCCGCCGCCGCTGAAGCCCGAGCCGTCGAGGCGCCCACGCACGGCGATCACCGCCACGGCGCTGGCCCCGCTCCCTTCGATGCGCACGAGCGTCTGCGTGAGCTCGTAGCGGAGCGTTCCGCCCTCCGGCAGCGTGCGAGTCCCCATGCCCTCCCAGTGCCCACCGGGCTCGACGGGGCGCTCGGGATACGCGAGGGCATCGAGCAGTGGATCGAGCACGCCGCGCAGCAGCGCGGATCGCTCGGTGGAGCCGCCCGGCACCTCGGGCCCGAACATCGCGTCGTCGATCGAGCGCCCGCGCGCGTCGAGCACGCTCGTGGTGGGCCGTGCGCTCGGCTCGATGGGCTCGTCGCGCGCCGGCATGTCGCCGAGCGCGATGCGGTACGAGCGGCCGGTCGTGCGCGAGGCCATGACCGTCGTTCCGTCGGGGCGACGCTCGAGGATCTCTCGCTCGTCCTCGTACACGCCCGACAGCTGCATCGACTGACCCATCAGCTGGGCGGTGATCTCGATCGCCAGGCTCGTGCGAAAGCGTGTCCCTACGCTGGGCTCGAACCGCAGCGCGACAGCGCCGACGGCCACCTCGTTGGACTGCACACCGAGTCGGGCCCGCGGCGGCTCGAGCACGCTCGTGCTCGCGCAGCCCACGACGAGCCCGAGGCCCACGACGCCGAGCCTCTTCACGTGCCTCCCGAGAGCTCGAACGAGTGCGTGCGTCGGGGCGAGGCCTCGAAGAGCGTCGCGGTCGCGAGCAGCTCGTCGCGGATCGCTGCGAGCTCTCGGCTCAACGACGTGCGCTCCTTCTTGGCGCCGCGGAGCTCGGTGATCTTCTTCTTCGCGCCCGCGATCGTGTAGCCCTCGACCTCCGTGAGCTGACGGACGAGGCGCGCGATCTCCACGTCACGCCGCCGGTACTGCCGATGCGATCCGCGCGTCTTCATCGGTCGCAGGAGTCCGAGCTCCGTCTCCCAGTAGCGAAGGACGTGCGCCTTCACACCGACGAGCTCCGCGACCTCGCCGATGCGGAAGAACAGCCGATTCGGAAGGGGCGGGAGATCGAGCGACGCGGGTGTCGGTGGCGCCGGCCAGCTCCCGATGTCGCGCGCCGGCGAGCGCGCGCTCTTCGTCACGCGCTCTTCCCGCGCACGCGGTGCGGGTTCAGCGTGCCGCGGAGCTTCTCGCTCGCGTAGAAGCGGAGCACGCGGCGCGCAGGGATCTTCGAGGTCTGACCCGTGAGCGGGTTGGTCCACTCGCGCTCGACCTTCTCGCGCACCACGAACTTGCCGAAGCCCGAGATCTTGATCTCGCCGTCCCCCGTCGCGAGGATCTCCTTCATCGTCTTGAAGACCTCCTCGACGACCTCGGAGGCCTCCTTCTTCGAGAATCCGCCCACCGTCTCGTAGACGTTGTCGATGATGTCGGCCTTCGTCATGACGAGCGATCGAACCACGGGCTCGGGTGGGTCTGCAACAGGCGAGCGCCCGCTCGATGAGTCAGGCCCGGAGCGTCGCGCCGAGCTCGCTCGACGTGCGCGCGATCACGCGTGACTGCGTCTCCTCGACGCGCGCGTCCGTGAGCGTCGCCTCGGGATCGCGGTAGGTGACGCGCAGCGCGAAGCTCTTGTGGCCCTCGGCGATCGGCTTGCCTCGGTAGAGATCGAACAGCGCGACGTCCTCGACGAGCGGCCCACCGGCCTCGCGGATCGCGTGCGCGATCTGCGAGAGCGACACGCGCTCCTCCACGACCAGGGCGAGATCGCGGACGACGGCCATCGATCGCGGCAACGCCGCCACCTGCTTGGGCGCGCGGGCCGCGAGCGCCACGAGCACGGGCTCGAGATCGAGCTCCGCGATCACCGGGCGCGTCACGAGCTCGTGCGCGTCGGCGACGTCGGGGTGGATCTCGCCCACGTGACCGATCACGCGCGCGTCCTCGCCCGCACGCAGCACGATCTCCGCCGCGCGACGCGGGTGCAGCCACCCCGGCACGTTCGCAGGCACGCGATGCTCGACGGTGAGCGCCAGCGACGCGAACACGCCCTCGATCGCGCCCTTGCCGTCGTAGAAGTCCACGCTGGGACCCTCGCCGAGCCACTGATCGCGCGCGCCGAACGCGACGATCGCGAGCGAGGCGGTCTCGTCCACGCTCGTCGGTCCGTTGCCCGGCAGGTAGCGACGACCGATCTCGAAGATGCGGCCGCGTGGTCGCTGGTGACGCTCCGCGCGCGACACGTTCGCGAGCAGGCCCGGCACGAGCGAGGTGCGCATCACCGAGCGCTCTTCGGACAGAGGGTTCGCGAGCGCGACGGCCTCCGTCGACACGCGCGCGCGGGTGAGATCGCTGGCCGCGAGGAACGTGAAGTTGACTGCCTCGTGGTGACCCGTAGCGAGCGCAGCGCGACGCACCTGACGCACGAGCAGCGCGCGGCTGCTCGCGGCCTCGGGGCGCGGCTCGGGGCGGAGCAGAGCCGTGGGCACGCGGTCGTAGCCGCGCACGCGCGCGACCTCTTCCACGAGATCGATCGCGCGCGTGAGATCGGGACGGTGAAGGGGCGCGGTGATGCGCCAGCCGCTGTGCTCGCCTGGCGAGATCGCGCAGCCGAGCCCCTCGAGGATCGTGCGCGACTCCACGTCGGAGATGCTCGCGTCTCCGATCGCGCTCCGCACGTAGTCGGGGTCGAGCGAGATCGTCGCGTTGGCGATGCGACGCGTCTCCGCGTCGACGCCGATCGGCGAGGACACCGCCTCGGCGAGCGTCGTGAGGAGCGAGAGCGCGCGCCGCTGCGCGGTGGGGATGCCCGACGGATCGACACCGCGCTCGAAGCGATGGCTCGACTCGGTGTGGATCGCGTGACGCCGCGAGGTGCGCCGCACCGATCGCGGATCGAACCACGCGACCTCGAGGAGGACGTTCTTGGTGCCCGGCCGCACGGCGGTCTCCGAGCCACCCATCACGCCCGCGAGCGCGATGGGCTTGCTCGCATCGGCGATCACCAGATCGTCGGCCGTGAGCGTGCGCTCCGTTCCGTCGAGCAGCGCGATGCGCTCGCCCTCGCGCGCGAGACGGACCTCGATGCGATGGCCATCGAGCCGATCGAGATCGAACGCGTGGATCGGGTGGCCGAGCTCGAGCAGCACGAGGTTGGTCACGTCGACGACGCGATCGATCGATCGCTGACCGAGCGTGTGCAGGCGATGCCGCACCCAGAACGGCGACGGCCCCACGACCACCCGCTGCAGCACGGTGCCCACGTAGCGCGCGCAGCGATCGGGCGCGGCGATGTGGATCGGCGCGACCATCGGGACGCCGTCGACCGGCGCGACGAGGCTCGCCGTCTCGCCGGAGTGACCCGTGCCGCTGTCGATGACGGGAAGGGCCGCCGTGCCGCGAGGCGCCTCCGGTAGCACCGACATGAGCTTCGAGGGAAGGAGCGTCAGGCGGGGCGCGAACGGCTCACCGAACAACACCGAGAGCTCGCGCGCGAGGCCGAGGTGCCCGAGACAGTCGGGGCGGTTCGGGGTGAGCGAGAGGTGGAGGATCTCGTCGCGGAGATCGAGCGCCTCGTCGACGCGGGCGCCGGGCTTGCCTGGATCGTCGTCACCGAGGACGAGGATGCCCTCGTGATCGGCGCCGATCCCGAGCTCCTTCTCGCTCGCGAGCATGCCCTCCGATCGGACGCCGGCGACCTCGCGGGACTCGATGCGCAGACCGCCGGGCAGCACCGCGCCGACGTCCACCAACACCACGCGCGCGCCCGGCGCGGGCACGTTCGGCGCGCCGCACACCACCTCGCGCGTGCCCTTGCCATCGAAGACGGTGACGAGGCTGAGCTTGTCTTTCGTGGGGTGCGCTCGCTTGCCGCGCACCTCCGCGATCACCACGCGATCGAGCCCTTCGCCCACGCGCTCGATCGCCTCGACCTCGAGGCCCGCGCGCGTGAGGCGCTCGGCCATCTCCGAGGCGCTCGCGTCGATGGCCGCGATCTCACGGATCCAGTTGCAGGAAGCCTTCATGGTCGAGCCTCGGGCTGATCGATCTAGAGCTGGTCGAGGAAGCGGATGTCGTTCTCGTAGAGCATCCGGATGTCGCGGATCCCGTGGCGCAGCATCGCGATGCGATCGATGCCCATGCCCCACGCGAAGCCGCTCCACTCGTTCGGATCGACACCGCAGGACTCGAACACCACGGGGTGGATCGAGCCGCAGCCGAGCACCTCGATCCAGCCGGTCTGCTTGCAGGTACGGCACGCGAGCGTGCGTGCGATCTGCGCTTCGCTCCCTGCCTCGACCCACGGTCGACAGAACGTGCAGCCGATGTCGAGCTCACCGCCCGGCTCGACGAACGGGAAGTAGCTCGGGCGAAAGCGCACCGGCACGTCCGCGCCGAAGGTGCGCTTGAGGAACGTCGTGAGGACGCCCTTGAGGTGCGCGAACGAGACGTTCTTGTCGACGAGGAAGCCATCGATCTGGTGGAACATCGGCGAGTGCGTCGCGTCGTCGTCGCGTCGGTAGACGGTGCCCGACGCGACGACCGCCATCGGCGGCTTGCGCGCGAGCATCTCGTGCACCTGGATCGCCGTCGCGTGGGTGCGGAGGACGACCGCATCGTCGCCGCCACCGCCTGCCGCCGATCCGGTGCGTCCCTTCACGAAGAAGGAGTCCTGCATGTCGGTCGCGGGGTGATCGGGCGGAAAGCCGAGGCGCCCGAAGTTGTACTCGGCGAGCTCGATCTCGCGGCTCTCGGAGATCTCGAAGCCCAGCGACGCGAACACGTCGAGGAGCTCCTCGATCGTCTTGGTGATCGGGTGCTGACCGCCGGGGCGCACGCTGCGACCGGGCAGCGAGACGTCGAGCTGCGGGCCCGAGAGCTCGGCCTCGCGAATCGCGCGCGCGATCGCCGCGAGCCTGCCGTCGAACGCCGACTGGATCGCCTGCTTCACCTGGTTGGCGCGCTGACCGAGCTCCTTGCGACGATCGCCAGGCAGCTTCGGCATCAGCTTGAGCAGCGCCGTGAGCTCCCCCTGCGGGCCCGCGAGCTTCGCGTTCTCGGCGCGCAGCGCGTTCTCGTCGATGCACGCCGCGAAGGTCGCGGTGACGTCGCCCCCGAGTCGGGCGAGGCCTGCTTCGAATTCCTGGACGGCGTCGGACATGGTCGATCTCGTCGGGTCGGGAAACGAGAAAACCCCGGCCTGCAGTGCAAGCCGGGGTCTGGAGCGGATCAGGCTTGCGTCATCGCGCGGCGTCGACGACGGCCTTGAAGCCACCCGGATCGCGGAGCGCGAGGTCCGCGAGGATCTTGCGATCGAGGCCGATGTTGGCGGCCTTGAGCTTGTTCACGAGGCGGCTGTAGCTCACGCCGAGGGCGCGGGCGCCGGCGTTGATGCGGGCGATCCACAGCTTGCGGAAGTTGCGCTTCTTCTCGCGGCGGTGCGCGTAGGCGTCCTGCCAGCCGTTACGGACCTGCTCCTGGGCGTCCGTGAAGATGCGGCCACGGGCGCTGTAGAAGCCCGAAGCGTGCTTGAGGACTCGGTTGCGGCGACGACGCGCCTTGAAACCACGTTTTGCGCGGGGCATCTGGGTACTCCTCTTTCCTCAACGCCCGTAGGGCAGCATGCGCTTGAGAATGTGCTCGTGCGTCGGCGAGCACATCGAGTGCTTGCGAAGGCGGCGCAGGCGGTTCGCGCTCTTGCCGCGCATCATGTGTCCGAGGCCAGCGGTGCCGCGGCGAACGCGGCCGGAGCCCGTGATCCAGCAGCGCTTCTTGGTGCCGCTGTGGGTCTTCATCTTCGGCATGGGAACGAATCCTCCACTTGGGAATCGACGCAGGAACCTGAGGGACGAGCCCACGGCCCAGCGCGGGGGAGCGGAGGTGTAGGCGGACGCTACGAGGTCGTCAAGCGAGTGTCGTCGCGGAACGTCTCGACACTCTCGGCGCGTCGAGGCAATTGAGCCGCCCCTGCCATGAGCCGCCCCATGCCCGCGCGCAAGTTCCTCGACGCCCTCCGTGATGCGCCCCTCGTGTTCGACGGCGCGATGGGGACGATGCTCTACGAGCGCGGCGTCCTCTACACGCAGAGCTTCGATGCGCTGTGCTTGTCGCGCGAGGATCTCGTGCGCGCTGTGCACATCGAGTACCTGAAGGCCGGCGCGCAGGTCCTCCAGACGAACACCTTCGGCGCGAACCGCGTGCGCCTCGCGACGCACAACCTCGAGAAGGATCTCGCCGCGATCAACCGTGCCGGCGTACGCATCGCGAGAGACGTCGCCGACACCAAGGGCGCGTTCGTCGCGGGCTGCATGGGGCCCACGGGCCTGCTCCTCAAGACGGTGCCGAAGGCCGAGTACGCGCGCCTGACCGAGGCGTTCCGCGAGCAGGCCGAGGCGCTCTTGATCGTCGAGGACGAAGCGCCGCGCGTCGATCTGATCACGCTCGAGACGTTCCGGCAGACCGAGGAGATCCACCTCGCGCTCGACGCCGTGCGCGCCGTGATGGCGACGCTGCCCGCCGAGCATCGCGTGCCCGTGGTCGCCTCGGTGTCGTTCGACACGTTCGGCACGATGGCCGATGGCCTGGCGCCTGCCGAGGTCGCGAAACGCCTGGCGGAGTGGGGCGCGGACGTCATCGGCGTGAACTGCGCGGACGGCCCCGCGGGCGTCTACGAGACGTCCAAGCAGATGCTCGGCGCGGGTCTGCCCGTGATCGCGCAGCCCAACGCGGGCCTTCCGCATCGTGTGGATGGGCGCTTCGCCTACATGGCCACGCCCGACTACTTCCTCGTCTACGCGCGCCGCATGCTCAAGGCCGGTGTGCGCGCGATCGGCGGCTGCTGCGGCACGACGCCCGAGCACATCCGTCAGATGGCGGCCTCCGCGCGCATGCTCGCGGCGACGATGGACGACGGCGCAGGCGAGGCCGAGGCGCATGAGACCACGGGCGCGCGCATCGCCGAGGGCGTGCGCGTGATCCCGCTGTCGGAGAAGGGGCGCATCGGCGAGAAGCTCGCCGCGAAGAAGGAGCTGCTGATCTCCGTCGAGGTGAACCCGCCCGCGGGCCTCTCGCTCGAGAAGGCGCTCGATGCGGCCAAGATGCTGCGCGACGGCGGCGTCGACGTGATCAACGTCGCGGATGGCGCGCGCGCGACCGCGCGCATGGGCAACTTCGTGCTCTGCCATCGCATCCAGCAAGAGCTCGGCATGCCCGCGCTCATGCACCTCACGACGCGCGATCGAAACGTGCTCGGTCTCGTCGCGCATCTGCTCGGCTGTCACGAGCTCGGCGTGCACAACCTCGTGGTCATCACGGGCGATCCGCCGAAGATGGGCGACTTCCCCGACGCGACCGCCGTCTACGACCTCGACTCGATCGGCCTCTTGCGCCTGGTCAACGGCTTGAACCGCGGCTTCGATCCGGGTGGCAAGCCGCTCGGCGGCGCGACGCGCTTTCTCTGCGCGACGGGCGCCGAGCCCGCGGCCCACGACTACGAGCGCGAGATCAAGCGCTTGAGGCAGAAGATCGAGGCCGGCGCGGACATGGTGATGACCCAGCCGGTCTACGATCCCGCGGTGCTCGAGCGCTTCCTCGGCGACGTCGCCGATCTGAACGTGCCCGTGCTCGTCGGCATCCTCCCGCTCGCGAGCCACAAGAACGCGGAGTTCCTCCACAACGAGGTGCCGGGCATGAGCGTGCCGCTCGCGATCCGCGAGCGCATGCGCAAAGCAGGCCCCGGCGAGGCGGGGCGGAGAGAAGGCATCGCGATCGCCCGCGAGATGCTCGAGGCGGTCAAGGATCGCGTGCGCGGCGCGTACATCATGCCGCCGCTCGGTCGCTACGAGCTCGCGCTGCGTGTCATCGAGGGGATCGTCCGATGAAGCACGGCTCCTCCGCGATCGGTGTCGCGATCCTCTGCGCGCTGACGAGCCTCGGCTGTCCGGGCGCGCGTTGTCCCGCGCCCACGCTGCGCTTCGCCGAGGCGGACGGCGTGCTGCAGCACCACACGCGCCTGCTCGCGTGGGCCGAGAACCTGCGCGCCGAGGCCCGCGTGGATCGACGTGAGGCGGGTGCGCCGGCCGAGCGCGCGCGCTTGCGCGGCACCGTGCTCATGCTCGCCCAGCGGCCCGATCGCGTGCGCTTCGACGCGATGACGCAGTTCGGTCCCGCCGCGACGCTCACGAGCGACGGCGACAGCTTCGCGCTCATGGATCTGCGCGAGAACCGCTTCTTCGTGGGCCCTTCGTGCGCGGAGAACATCGCGTTGCTCCTCGGCGTGCCGATGGAGGCGGAGGACATCGGTCGCGTGCTGTTCGGCGAGGCCCCGCAGATCGAGGCCGCCTCGCGCGAGGTCGTGTGCGAGGGAGGGAGCTACCGCGTCACGCTGCGCGCAGCCGACGGCAACACGCAGGAGCTCGTCTACGAGATCCGCGGCAGCGACGTCGAGCGCGTGCCCGGCGAGCAGCGCCTGCGCCTGCGCGAGACCACCGTGCGTGATGGCGCAGGCACGGTGCAGCTCCGCATCCACTGGGACGATCACCGCTTCGTCGCCAACCCGCGCAGCACCGCGAGCCCACAGGAAGGCCTCGCGATGCCGTACCGCGTACAGGTCGAGCTCCCGGCGCAGGGCGTCGACACCCTGGTTCGCTTCGAGCGCATCGAGATCAACGTCGAGATGCCGGAGGGCGTCTTCACGCAAGAGGCGCGACCCGGCCTCACGGTGGAGCCCGTCGAGTGCGGCGCCGAGTGATCCGCGGCGCGCGCCACGCGTTTGGTACCCTCGGCGCGTGACCTTTGCGCTGCGCGTTCGTGATCTCGTCACGACGTTCGCCACCGACGCCGGCGACGTGCGCGCCGTCGATGGGGTCTCACTCACGCTCGAGCCAGGCCGCACCCTGGGCCTCGTGGGCGAGAGCGGCTGCGGCAAGAGCGTGACGGCGCTGTCGATCATGGGCCTCTTGCCCGAGCACGCCGCCTTCCTCGAGTCGGGCAGCATCGAGGTGCGCAGTGCGCATGGCGCCCACGATCTCGCGACGCTCGACGACGCGGCTCTCTCGCGGGTGCGAGGCCGAGACCTCGCGATGATCTTCCAAGACCCGATGAGCTCGCTGAACCCGATGATGACGATCGGCGATCAGCTCGCCGAAGGCCTGCTCGCGCACCGTGGGCTCTCGCGCGAGGCCGCGCGTGCGCGCACGCTCGAGCTCTTGCGGAAGGTGGGGATCGCCGCGCCCGAGGAGCGCCTCGACGTGTATCCGCACCAGCTCTCGGGCGGCATGCGTCAGCGCGTGATGATCGCGATGGCGATCGCGTGCGAGCCCCGCGTGCTGATCGCGGACGAGCCCACCACCGCGCTCGACGTGACGATCCAGGCCCAGGTGCTCGAGCTGCTCGGCGTGCTGCAGGCCGAGCTCGGCATGGCGATGCTGCTCATCACGCACGACCTCGCGGTGGTGAGCGAGACGGCCGACGAGGTCGCGGTCATGTACGCAGGACGCATCGTCGAGCGTGGGCGGACCGCGCGCGTGCTCGAGACGCCGCTCCATCCCTACACGCGTGGTCTCCTGCGGTCGATCCCCTCGCGCGCCGTGCGCGCCGATGCGAGCTCGGACGAGCGTGCGCGCCTACGTCTCCCGACCATCGCGGGCTCCGTGCCCGCCCTCGGACGGTGGCCTGCGGGGTGTCGCTTCGCCGATCGTTGTGAGGACGTCATCGCGCGGTGTCGCGAACAGAGCCCACCGCTCGAGGAGCACGCAGAGGGCGGCGAGGTCGCTTGTTTCGTCGCGCACATGCGCGAGGAGCGCTCGTCGTGAGCGCGCCGTTGCTCGAGGTCGAGGGTCTCACCAAGGACTTCGCGAGCGGCGGTCTCTTCGAGGGCTCGCGCCGCGTGGTGCGGGCGGTGGACGACGTGTCGTTCACGCTCGACGAGCGCGAGACGCTCGGCGTGGTGGGCGAGAGCGGCTGCGGCAAGACGACGCTGGGAAAGCTGGTGCTCGCGCTCGTACCCGCCACCCAAGGGTCCGTGCGCTTCGCAGGCGCGGAGGTGCTCACGCGCACCCCCGCCGCGATGCGGGCGCTGCGGCGCGAGATGCAGGTCGTCTTCCAGGATCCGATGAGCGCGCTCAACCCGCGCATGACGGTGCGCGACGCGATCGCCGAGCCGATGCGCGTGCACGGCCTGGTGACGCGCGAAGAGGAGGGCGACGCCGTGCTCGCGCTGCTCGGCCGCGTGGGCCTGGGCAGCGAGCACATGCAGCGTTACCCGCACGAGATCTCGGGCGGTCAGCGACAGCGCGTCGTGATCGCGCGGGCGCTGTCGCTCAAGCCGCGCTTCGTCGTCTGCGACGAGCCCGTCGCGGCGCTCGACGTGTCCGTGCAGGCGCAGGTGATCAACCTCTTGCGCGATCTCTCGGACGAGCTGGGGCTCTCGTACCTGTTCGTCGCCCACGATCTCTCGGTCGTTCGGATCGTGAGCCAGCGGATCGCGGTCATGTACCTCGGCCGCATCGTCGAGCTCGCCGAGACCGAGGCGCTGCACCGCGACCCGCTGCACCCCTACACGCGCGCGCTGCTCTCCGCGGTTCCCTCGATCGAGCCGCACGCGGGCAAGACGCGCCTCGTGCTCGCGGGCGAGCCTCCGAGCCCCTCGGATCCTCGGCACCGACGAGGCTGCGGCTTCGCGCCGCGCTGCCCGATCGCCGAGCGCGGACGCTGCGACGACGAGCGGCCCGAGCTCCGCGAGATCACACGGGACGGCGTCACACGACGCGTCGCCTGCCACCTCGCCTGACTCGGGCTTCGCCCCCGCCGACGGGCTCCCCGAGAGAGCGTGCGTGCCGCGGGAGCGATTCCTTCTCGCTCTCAGCCGAGCGCGTTCTTCGCGTCTTCCACCGTGACGCGGCCCTGCTTCACGAGCTCGCGGAGATGCATCTCGAAGGTCTGCATCATGTAGGGGTGGCTGCCGCGCTCCATGATGTCCTTGAGCGACGGATTGCCCTCGGGCTTGCGCAGTGATTCGCGCGCAGTGGGCGTCACGACGAGCACCTCGGCGACGAGGCACAGGCCGCCCTCGGCCGAGGGGATCAGGCGCTGCGCGACGATGGCCTTGAGGTTGTCGGCGAAGCGCTCGCGCGTCTCTTGCACCGACTGTCCCGACAGCGCGAGGACGCGACCGATCGTGCGCTGCACGTCGGGCGTGTGGAGCGTCGAGAGCACGAGGTGGCCCGTCTCGGCGGCCTTGAGGCCGATGTCCATCGTCTCCTCGTCGCGGATCTCGCCGACGAGGATCACGTCCGGATCCTGTCGGAGCGCGGCGCGCAGGGCGTGCGCGAAGCCCGGCGTGTCGATGCCGACCTCGCGCTGCGAGATCGATCCGAGCGAGTCCGAGTGGATGAACTCGATCGGATCCTCGACGGTGACCACGTGCACGCGACGGGTCTGGTTCACGAGGCCGATGAGCGCCGCGAGCGTGCTCGACTTTCCGTTGCCCGCGGCCCCGACGACGAGCACGAGGCCACGCTCGAGGTTCGCGAAGGTCGCGACGACTGGAGGCACGCCGAGCTCTTCGAACTGCGGGATCTTCAGCGGGATGGCGCGGAGCGCGATCGCGAGCGTGCCCCGCTGTCGGTACACGTTGACGCGGTAGCGGCCCACGCCAGGCACGCCGTAGCTCGAGTCGAACTCCTGGAGATCGTCGAGGGTGCCCTTGAAGCGCGACTTCTTGAGGATGACGTCGGCGAGCTCACGCGTGTGCTGAGGGAGCAGCTTGTCCCCCTGCAGGTAGTGCAAATCGCCCGCAACGCGAAAGGCCGGGGGTTGCCCGACCTTCAACAGGATGTCGCTCGCGTTGTACTGCTGCCCCTTGCGCAGGAGCGAGTGAAGAGTCGATTCGTCCATGGCGCCGCGACTCTACCAGGGACCTTCGCTCTCACCGAAGAACGTCGCTCAGCTGGCCTCGCGACGACGGATCACGATCGTGTTCATGTGCTCGCTCGACTCGAAACGACCGCGGTACGCGCTCGCCTCGGCCATCGACTCGAACGGGCCGATGCGCACCCGGTACATGGTGCCGCGACCCTCGACAGTGGCCTGCATCACGAACGCGCGGTGGCCACGGGCGCGGAGGCCCTGAGCGAACGCCTGCGCGCCGTCGGCGCTGTCGTACGAGATCACCTGGAGCGTGAACTCGCCGTCGTGCCCTTCACGCGCGGGGTCGGTGACGCGCGCGGTGGGGAACGCGCTCTGGACGAGCTCGTCGTGCATCGCGACGCGCGCGATGTCCGAGCCCTCGGTGGCGGCGACGGCGGCCGGCAGCATCTCGGGCAGGTGCTCCATCGAAGGCATCGCCGGGGCAGCGACGGCGGACGCCCCGAGCGAGCCTTCGTCGAGACCGAGCGAGTCGGGGTGCGCCGCCTCGGCGGC
>JAFLCL010000183.1 GCA_017303575.1 Deltaproteobacteria bacterium | reverse complement strand
CGTCGGGGACCGGCATGCCGCACGCGACGCTCGCGGCCGAGGGGCACGCGCCGCAGCACACGCGATCGTCGGCGCTCGTGGTGCCCGGCGGGTTCACGCACGCGAGCGGCGCGGTGCAGCGCGAGCCGAAGCCCGTGCACGTACGACACGAGGGCGAAGGGATCGGCTCGCCGCAGTCGACCGCACCCGCCGAGGGGCACGTCGCGCAGCACATGCCGGTCGCGCCGCCCGTACACGTCGAGCCCGCGCCGCAGCCCGCGGTGCCGTAGCCCGTGCACGTGCGACAGATAGCGCCCGAGGCATCACGCACGTCGGGGATGCGCATGCCGCACGGCACGCTCGAGGCCGCCGCGCATGCGCCGCAGCAGACGCGATCGGTCGGCGCGCTCATGCCCGGCGGGCTCACACAGGAGTCGGTGCCCGTGCACATCGAGCCGACGCCCGTGCAGTCCGCGCACGTGCGGCCACGCGTGTCGACGGAATCCGCGATCGGATCACCACACGGGACGCTGCCCGCGCCCGCGCAGCCCGGACAGCACGCGTCCATCACGCACGTCGAGCCCGGATCGCAGCGCGTGCCGCGACCCGTGCAGTCCATGCTCGCCATGCACGTGTCGGGGACATCGGTGCCGCAGTCCACCATGTCGGGGGAAAGACAGTCGTCGAGGCACGTGCAGGCGCCCGACACGCACGTGCGCCCGCTCGGGCACGGGCCCTCACAGAGACCGCCGCAGCCATCGGAGTCTCCGCACATCGCGTCGGCCGCGCACGAAGGGATGCACTCACAGAGGCCCGTGTCGGGGTTGCACTCGTCTCGCGGTCCGGGGCACGCGCCGACGCAGAAGCCACCGCAGCCATCGGGATCACCGCACGCCGCGTCGGCCGCGCAGCGGGGCGTGCAGAGGCACATGCCACCGATGCAGCGCGCGGGCGCTTCGCACGCGGGATCGCAGTCGCACGTCGCGACGCACGTTCCGTTCTGACAGACCGATCCGCGCTCGCACGTCACGCCGAAGCAGGGGTTCGGAAGACACGACCCGGCGCGACAGAACTCGCCCTCCGCGCACGTCACGCCTTCACACGCCGAGCGCGGCGTGCACGTGGTGTGGCACGCAGCGTCGTCGCCGCAGAGCGCGTCACACGGGACGATGTCGATGCACGTGCCGCGCGAAGGATCACAGAACTGCCCGGCGGGACAGTCGACGCCCTCGCACGCGACCGGGAGGCAGCCCGCGAAGCACGTGCCGTCGATGCACGTCTCGTCGGCGGCGCAGCTCACGCCCTCACACGGATCGGAGAGCGCGACACACACGCCGCGACATCGCTCGCCGTCCGCACACGGATTGTCGCTCGCGCACGGATCGGTCTGGCAGAAGCCGCCGAGGCACAAGAGCTCGGCGGGGCACTCGAGGTCGTTGGCGCACGTTCGTGGTCCACCGTCGCGCGCGGCGTCGGTGCCTACGTCGCGGGTGCCTCCGTCCATGCCGCCATCGGCGACGGGCACCGGCGCGTCGGGCCCGCCATCGGCCGGGACCTCGCCGGTGCAGTCGCAACCTCCGAGGATCGCGGCGCTGAGGAGCGCGAGCGCGAGGCGCATCACGGACGACGATCGACTGCACGTCATCGCTCCAGTCTAGAGAGAGACGATCACGCTCGTCGACCGTGAAACGCGCAGCGCCCCTTCCTTCACCGCACCGTCGACACGTCGAAGACCTCGACCGGGGCGTCGCTGACGCTCCACGGCAGCTCCGCCCCCACGAGGTAGTAGCCGTAGCGCGGCGTCATGGTGCGCAGGCGATCGAGCACGCCCGGCGCGATCACGATCGGCTCGCCCGCCACCAAGCGCGCCGCATCCTCGGGCGAGAGCTGGGGCTGCGAGATCAGGTGCGGTCGGATCACGACATCGCCGGAGGCCAGCTCGGTCACGCCCGCCTCGTAGCGGATCATGCCGGCCTCGGCGGCGTGCCACTGCCATCCCCAGTGCCCCACGAAGATCACGCGCGGTGCGTCGTGCGCGTGTGCCTCGGCGATGGCTCGGTAGGTCTGGGCCCAGCGTCGATCGGAGATCCCGAGCGCGAGCCCGAGAAGCACCGTCGTCACCACCGACGCGGCGATCCACGCGCGATGCGCCTCGAGCCGTGAGGCGTAGGCACGCGCGAGCAAGAGGAGGATCGCGGGGAGCACGAGCAGCACGTGGCGCACGGCCATGAACGGCGCGAGCACGATCACGAACGCGGTCCCCGCGAGCGCGCACGACGCGAGGATCAACGTGTGCCGTCCTCCCTCGTCGAGCGGTCGACCGCGCAGCGCGTCGTGCACCGCCGGCCGTGCCTCGATCGCGAGACGGCCCACGAGCACGACGCCGACCACGAGGAACACCACGCGCGCGGCCGAGGTGACGACGCTCTCGCCTGCGATGTCGGGCACGAAGAGCGCAGCCACCTGCGTGCCGATCGCGCCGACGATGATGACCGCCACCGCGATCGCGAGCGCGCGGCGCGGCACGAGCGGCAGCGCCGCGATGGCGAACGGCACGACACCCCCGAGCGCGATCACGAACAGGAGCGCGCGTCCGATGGAGCCACCGAGCGACGCGAGCAGGGACGACGCGCCCACCGGTCGTTCGAGCAGATGCACGCCGCCGTAGTCGAGCACGTTGAAGATCGACCAGAGCGTCAGCGCGCCGACGGGGACCGCGAGCACCGCGAGGTGTCTTCGGTGCTCGCGTCCTCGCGACAGCACGTCGATCGCGAGCACGGGAATCAAGGCGAGGCTCGTGTACTTCACGAGGGTCGCGATCGCGACGACGAGCGCGGCCGCGATCCACCACCGCCCTCTGCCATCGCCGCGCACGAGCAGGTAGAGGAAGAGGATCCAGAGGCAGACGAGCGGCGCGTCCGTCATCGCGTTCTGTCCCGGGAGGAACGCAGGGCCGACGAAGAGGACCGTGGCGCCGAGCACCGCGCCGCGTGGTCCCACCACGCGACGCCACAGCGCGTGGAACGACACGAGGCCGACGGCGAGGAACACGGCGACCCAGATCTGCCCTGCGAGCAGCAGGTCTCCGGTGAGCAGGCCCAAGCCCGCGATCAGATAGAAGAAGAGGTGCGGCTGGTTGAGCTCGGCGATCGGGGCGGACCGGCCCTCCCAGTCCACGAGGCCCTGCATGGGGTGAAGCGGCGCGTGCTGGATCCAACGTGCGATCTCGAGGTGCGCGGTGTCGTCGATGTGCGCGGCCTTGCCGAGGTTCACGATCGTGCAGATCGCCCAGATCGCCACGAGCGCGAGACCCTCGAGCGGCGCGGTGCGAGCCGGGGCGCTCGTGTGCGCGTGAGAGGTCATCGCGGCTTGGCCCCGGTCCGGAAGGCGATCGTGACGTTGTCACGGTCGTGATCGTCGAGGAGGTACGACCACGTGACGAAGACTGCGCCCGCGGCGGCGAGCAGTGGCACGAGGACATACGCCCAGGCGGGCGGCGAGAGCAGCGGCGTCACGGTCCCGATGCAGAGGGCGATCGCGAGCCCGAGCGCGCCGCGCCAGGCGCGGCCCTCGAGCACGGACTCGATCGGCAGGATGTCGAGCTTCGCGCTCGCCACGAAGAGCAGCACGGCGTCGAGCGAGACGCGGATCGTCCACGCCAGCGCTGCGCCAGGAATGCCCCAGGCCGAGACGAGCGCCCACACGACGACCGCGTGGATCGCGAGCTCGATCAGGTGAAACTTCGCGGTCACGTCGGGCCGGCCGCGCGCGTGGAGCAGCGAGTAGGGCACCGACGCGAGCGAGTTCGCGAGCACGCCCACCGCGAGGATCTGCAGCACGAGCACACTGTCGTCGGTGAAGGCCTCGCCGAGCCACGCACGCAGCAGATCGCGGCCGTACGCGATGACGAGGATCACGAGCGGCGCGAGCAAGAGGAGCAGGTACTTCACCGCGCGGGACGCGAAGACGCGCAGCACGTCCATACGACCCTGACCGCCGAGCGTGCTGAACGCGGGGAACAGCGTGTCCGCGAGGCACGCCGCGAGCATCGAGAGCCGCATCACGAGCTCCGACGGCGCCGTGTACTGCGTGACCGCGCCGATCGCGATCAGCGCGCCCACCGCGAGCCGCTCCACGTACGTGAGGAGCGGGTTCACCGCGTTCGACACCATGATCCAGCCGCCGAAGCCGAAGAGCTCGCGCAGCTCGGGGCGATGCGCGCGCGGCCAGCGTCGCAGCTCGGGGAACACACGCGCGCCGAGCCCGAGCTGGACGAGGAGGATCGTCGCGACCGCCGCGATCAAGAGCAGCACGATCGAGGGCAGCGCGAGCCCGAGCGCCACGCCGATCACCGGAACGAGCGCCGACGACAGATAGAACGGCACCTTGATCCCGTTCACGAGATCGAAGCGCTGCGCCGCCTCGAGCAGCCCGAACAGGCCCTCCATCACCACGACCATCGGGATCGCGACAGCGAGCAGCGCGAACGTCTGTCGCGCTTCCCCTTGGAGCTCGATCGGCACCTGCAGCACGCGACCGGCCAAGAGCGGCGTCGCCAGCAAGAGCAGCGCGCCACCGAGCAAGCCCGAGACGAGCTGCGCGATCAGCGCGCTGTGCGCGAGCCTCGCGACACGCGCGCGATCGGCCGCGCCGAGCGCCTCGGCCACGAGCTTTCGGAGCGCACGTCCCAGGCCGAAGTCGAACGTCGCCGCGCCGTTCATCACGACCCAGCTCACCGCGAGGATGCCGAACCGATCGTCGCCCAGCCGCGCGATCAAGTAGGGCACGGTGAGCAGCACCACGACGAGCGGCACCCCCTGCCCCGCGAGGTTCAACAGCGTGTTCCGCACGAGCAGCGGACCGGCGATGTCGAGCGGACTCGACGCGCGCGGGCCGTCACGCTCGAGCGAGGGGCCCGGCTCCATCCGTCAGGTGCTCTTCGCGATCGCCTCGAGCGCGGCGTAGCCGAGGTGATCGTCGGGCTCGAGCACGGCGCCCTCGCCCCACTCGTTCCACGCGTTGACGAAGACGAACTCGCCCCCGCGCTGCTTCTGGATCCGCAGGTGCTCGGCGAACAGCTCGGGCGTCCAGCCCCGGTAGATCGTCGCGCGCTTGCCGACGCGCGGAGAGTTGTCCCACCCCGAGAACATCCCCCGGTACTGGGTGGGATGGACGGTGGGCAGCGACACCAGCTGCTTGAAGGCCTTGCGCGAGTCCACGAACGTCGTCGCGCCCGTCGCTTGATAGGCCGCGTTCGCCAGGTTCTCGAGCACGGGCTTCGCGAAGAAGCGCTGCGCGAAGTTGGCGCTCGCGAGGTAGTTCGGAACGAACTCGACGACAGCGTCCGCCTCCGCGATCGGCGTGATGTTGTCGCTGAAGTTGCCGAGCATCATCACGAGGTGGAGGCCGGGGATGCCTTCCTTCGCGAGGCGCTCGCGCCATCGTTCGAAGCGCTCCCTCCACTGCGTGACCTGCCCCAGGCGGTACACGAGGAACATCGGCTTGCCGTCCACGCGGATGTAGTTCGGGTGACGGAAGAACGGCAGCAGGTAGTCGAGGTGCGCGTCCCACTCCTCGACGCCGCCGTACGTCTGCGCCATCAGCACCTCGCGCTCGTGTCCGTCCCAGCGACGCGTCCACGGCTCGTTCGCCCACGAGAAGCAGAACGGCAGATCGGGTTGGCCGTCGAGCAACATCCGATCGAGCGGCTTCTCGAGCAGCTGCTTCCCCCCGAACCAGTAGTGGTAGTAGCAAAAGCCGTAGACGCCGTAGCGCTTCGCGAGCTCTGCCTGCTTCGCGCGCGCGGCGGTCTCGAGGAGGTCGTAGCGGCCGATGTCGGCGTGCGGCCGACGCACCTGGTGGCCTTCGAAGACGGGCGTCCACTTGTCGAGGTGCGACCACTCCGTGAAGCCCTTCCCCCACCAGCGATCGTTCTCCTCGACCACGTGGAACTGGGGGAGATGGAACGCGATCAGCTTGCTCATGGAGCTCCGAGGGCGGCGGCCGATGTAGCGGGAAGCCCATGCCTTGTCGAGCGGGCTCGCATCGCGATCACGCGTCCTTCGCGGGCGATCCGCGCGTCGGGCCCGTGCGCCGCGCGTCGAGGGTGGCGAACACCATCGGGAACCACAGCGTCGTCGACACGTACGTCGCTGTGACGCCGATCATCGCGAGCCACGCGACCGATCGCAGGCCCTCGTGGTGCGTGAGCGCGAGCGCCGCGAAGCCGAGGAGGTTGGTCGCCGACGCGAGCGCGTTGCTGCTCGTCGTGTGCCTCAGCACCAACGGGATGGAGCCGGGGCCGCTCTCGCGCCACCGGTGGTAGACGTGGATGGCATTGTCGAGCGAGATGCCGACGCACACCGGCAGGATCGCGGCGTTCATGAAGTTGAGGTTCACGCCGCACACGAACATGCCGCCCGCGATGCCGAGCACGCCGAGCAGCACTGCGCCGAGCACGCCGAGCGCGACCAGCGGGCGTCGGAAGTCGATCAACAAGACCACGAAGACCGCGAGCAGCGTGCCCACGACGAGGTAGCGAGCGTCGCGCGCGACGCGCTCGAAGATCTCACCCGCGATCCAATTCTCCGAGAGCAGCGGCGCCTCGAGGCCCGCCTCTCGGAGCGCAGCCACCATGTCGCGCGCCTCGTCGGCCCAGCGCACGAGCACGTCCGTGTTCGCGTCGTCGGTCTCGTACATCTGGAGGTGGAGGATCGAGCCGCCCCCGTCCGAGGTGACGAACGGTCCGACGAGCGCGTAGGGCAGCTCCTCGATCGCCACCGGCTGCGCCGCCGCCACGAGGCGCTGGCCCTCCGCGAGCCGCTCACGTCCCTCGTCGTCGAGCATCGCCGGACGGATGCGCGAGAGCTGCTGCCCGAGACGTGCGGCGATCGCAGCGCGCGCCCGCTGTCGCTCGAGGGGTGGAAAGGCCTCGTCGAGCGTGTCCGTCTCGACGACGTCGACGTTCTCGCCCGCCGCGCGGCGCGTCACGCCCACGCCCTCGATCACCTCGACCACGCGGGACAGCTCGACGTCGGGCGGCACGTACACGAGGCCCGCCGTGTAGAGCCCGCCGAAGTGGTGGCGCAGGTACTCCTGGAACTGTGCGGTCTCGCTGTTGCCGGCGAGGAGGCGCCAGTTGCCATCGAAGCGGACCCGTCCCGACACGAGCGCGACGATCGAGAGGATCGACAGCACCGGCACGCCGATCACGATCCCCCAGCGCAGCGCGTCGGGCACCACGATCGGTCGCGCGTGGCTCGCCTGATCGGCGCTCTTGCCGATCGGCCGCCAGCGCTCGAAGAGCACGAGCAGCGCGGGCAGGCCGAGCATCGTCGCGATCAGCGTGAGGATGAGGCCCACGGCAGCGATCAGGCCGAACTCCGAGAAGCCGGAGAACTGCGCGAACGCGATCACGCCGAACACGCTCGCGTTCGTCATCGAGCCCGAGATCAGCGCGCGCCCCGTCTTCTCCACCAGCTCCTCGATCGCGCGCTCGAGCGGCACGCCCTCGTCCCGCAGCTCGCGGAAGCGATGCATGAGGTGGATGCCGTACTCGATGCCGAGCCCCGAGAGGATCGAGAAGAGGAAGCCGCTGATGATGTTGAGGTGGCCCACGGCGAGGCGCGCGAACGCGAACGTCCACACGAGGCCGATGAAGAGCGGCACCGCGAGGATGACGAGCGCGCGCGGGGCACGCAGCGACGCGACGATGAGGAGCACCACCGCGACGAACCCCACCACGCCCGCGACCTGCAGATCGGCGCGGATCGCGCGCTCGTCGTCGACGCGCGTAGGGATGCCGCCCGCGAGGCGCACCTCGAGCTCGCGCGGAAAGCGCGTGCCGTCACGCAGCGCGCGATCGATGGCCTGCACGCGCTCGAGGGCACGACGGCCGAAGTCCAGATCGCCGTTGTTGCCGGAGAAGAACGCCCAGATGCAGAGGTAGCGGCCGTCCGTCGTGACGATCCACTCGTCGTGCGGGATGCGCTCGTCGCTCTCGTCGACCTCGGCGAGCAGCGAGTCGGTGTCTCCCGCCGCGTCGCTCGGCTCCTCGAGATCGATGTAGAGGCCGGTGTTCGCGAGGAGCTCGCGATCGATCGCCTCCTCCGCGCGCGAGACCAGCCGCTCCAGCTCGTCCTCGGGCACGAAGAGGAGGCGATGCTCGCGCAGCCAGTCCATGTCGATGTGGCCGCCGATGCCCGAGATCGTCGGGCCGTCGGAGGCGCCCCCACCCGCTTGCGCCTCGAGCTCGTGCACGAACGCCTCGGCGTAGCGCTCGGCCATCGCGCGATCGGTCGCCGAGATGACGATCGCCACGTCGCTCGCCGAGCGCGTGTGCTGGATCACCTCCTCGAGCTGACGCACGGGCTCCTCGTCCGGAGGAAGGAGCGCGAGGAACGACGCGCGCATCTCGAGACGCGACGCGAGCCAGCCCGTGGGCACGAGCGACACGAGCAGCGCCACGAGCACGAGCGCCGCGCGCGCGTGGACGAAGCGACCGAGCGCCGCGAGCGAGCGCGACAGCCACGAGGGCGTCTCGGTTTCGGCGTCGGAGCCCATGAGCGGCGCGCATCTATACGCTGCCCGCGCACGTCACGCCGCACCGTGATCAATCCGGCGCGAGCATGCGCGGCGAGACCGGCACGCGGAGCTGGCCGAAGAGCGACACGGCGACGATCGCGCAGATCGCTGCGGGCACGAGGAACCCCAGGTAGCCGAGCGACGGCACGAACAGCGCCGCCGCACCACAGCCGAGCGCGAACGCGACGATCTTCGCCGAGCGGAGCTTGGCCGTTCGTTTCGCCGCTTCGAGGTGCTCGGCGGGCAGATCGCGGATCAGGAGGAACGCCAACGCCACGCCGAGATCCGTCGCGGGCCCCGTGAGGTGCGTCGTGCGCACGAGCGAGCCTGTCGCGTTGCCGACCGACGCGTTCTGGAGCCCCATCGCGAACGCGAGCAGCATGAAGAGCGCGAACTCGCCGGGGCTCTCGTCGTACACGCCGAACGGTCCGAACACCTCGAAGTGACCGAGCGTGGCCGCGAGCACGAGGAGCAAGGAGACGGTCGCGAGCGGAAGCCACGGCAGCGAAGGAAGTCCACGCAGCCGACGACCATCGAGCAGGATCACGGCCGTCATCGCGCCGAGCACGAAGCACGCGAACACAGCGAAGTAGTCGGTCATCAGCGTGAGGCTCGCGACGTGGATGCCGAACCGCGTGACCACGCCCGTGAGGTGGGTGACGAACTGCTGCGAGGCGAGCAGTGTCGTCGCGTTCACTGCGCCCGCAGCGAAGCAGAGGCCCATCCAGCACGCGAGGTTCTTCGGTGACAGCACGTCGCGACGCGGGACGAGCGAGGAGATCTGCATGGCCTCGGGACATCGGACGAAGGCGCGACGAGCTGAAGGCGCGCGTCGATCCGCCGTTCGCTCGCCCATCCGATACGCTGCGCGCATGCCTCACGCCGCACCCGCCCCCGCGCACGGCTCGTATGCCGACGGCTTCGCCCCGCTCGCGCGCGTCTTCGCCGATCAGATCGCGCACAAGCAGGAGATCGGCGCCGGCCTCGCGATCTTCCACCGCGGCGAGCTGGTCGTGGATCTCTGGGGAGGCACCGCCGACGTCGCGACGAAGCGAGCCTGGAGCCGCGACACGCGCCTCTGCGTGTTCTCGGTCACCAAGGGGCTCGCCGCGATCGCGCTCCACCTGCTGGCCGATCGCGGGCAGCTCGAGTGGGACGGGCCCGTCGCGACGTACTGGCCGGGCTTCGCGCGCGCGGGCAAGGACGCGATGTCGGTGCGCACGCTGCTCGGTCATCGGGGCGGCCTCGCGTTCCTCGATCACAAGCTCGACCTCAGCGCGACGATCGATCCGAGGCGGCGCGACGAGGTCCGTGACGCGCTCGAGGCACAGCGCCCCGCGTGGACGATCGGCGAGGGACAGGGCTACCACGCGATCACGTTCGGCATGTACGCCAAGGAGCTCTTCGAGCGCGTCGCGAAGGAGCCCATGGGCGCGTTCCTCCAGCGCGAGCTCTTCGATCCGCTGGGCTCCGACGCCACCCTCGGTACACCCGCCGCGCTCGACCCCGACGTCGCCACGCTCTACTCACCCAGCCACGGCGTGCGTGTCGCCAAGACCGTGGTGAGCTCGCTCCTCTTTCCGCAGAGCACGGAGGCCAAGGTCGCGCGCGCCTCGATCGCGAAGGACTCGATCGGTCGTCGCGCGTTCCTCAACCCCCACGTCGATCTCCCGGGCGGCATCACCGCCTACAACAGCACCGCGGTGCGGCGCGCCGATCTCCCGTGGGCGAGCGCGACGGCGACCGCGCGCGGCATCGCGAGCGCGTACCTGCCCTTCGCGTCGCGCGGCGAGCACGCAGGCCGCCGGTACTTGAAAGAGAGCACCGTCCGCGGGGCGTACGGTCGCGATGGATGGTCCGAGCGCGACCTCGTGCTGCAGAAGCCGCTGGGCTGGACCAACGGCTTCCTCAAGGAAGAGCGGCACGTCTTCAGCCCCACGCCCGAGTCGTTCGGTCATGCAGGCATGGGCGGCGCGCTCGGCTGGTGTGATCCCGTGCACGAGCTGACGATCGGCTACGTCATGAACCGCATGGACTTCCGCGTGCGATCGCCGCGCGCGCTCGCGCTCTGTCACGCGCTCTACGAGTGCGCGCCGATCCGAGACGCCAAGCCCTGAAGCCCGACCCGCACGATCGGTGAGGCGTCATGCACCCCGCTGCTGTGTAGTCTCGCCCGCGCGGAGGTGCTCATGTCGAATGGCAAGGTCGGAGTCATCGGTTCGGGTCAGGTCGCGCAGCAGCTGGCGAAGGGCTTCGCGAAGAAAGGCTGGGACGTGCGCATCGGCTCGCGCGAGCCCAGCAAGCTCGAGGCGTTCTCGAAGGAGACGGGCATCGCGGCCGCGACGTTCGAGGAGACGGCGCGCCACGGCGAGGTGCTCGTGCTCGCGGTGAAGGGCACCGTCGCGGAGCAGGCGGTGAAGCTCGCGGGCGACGGAATGAACGGCAAGCTCGTGCTCGACGCGACGAACCCGATCGCCGACGCGCCGCCGGTCGATGGGATCCTCACGTACTTCACCGGCCCCAACGAGTCGCTGATGGAGCGCCTCCAGAAGGCACGGCCGGAGGCGCGCTTCGTCAAGGCGTGGAGCTGCGTGGGCAACGCCTTCATGGTCGACCCGCAGTTCCCCGGCGGACCGCCCACGATGTTCATCGCCGGCGATCACGACGACGCGAAGGCCAAGGCCAAGGAGATCCTCACGGACTTCGGCTGGGACACCGAGGACATCGGCAAGGCCGCGGGCGCGCGCGCGATCGAGCCGCTGTGTCAGCTGTGGTGCGCACCGGGTCTGCGCGGCGGCAAGTGGACGCACGCGTACAAGGTGCTGCGCCTGGGCTGACCACGCCGAGCGCGCGCAGGCGCGTTCATCGGATGCAGACGTTGCCGACGTTGCCGCTCAGCGTCGGCCCCGTCGCGTCCACGACCTCGATCTGACACGAGGCACCGGCGGCGCCGCCGGTGCTCTCGCGGATCGAGAAGCCCGACACCAGCTCGGCGCGGAACGCCGACCCGAAGCCCGAGAGACCCACGGCGCTCGAGTGCTGGATCGCGAGGCCCGAGGGCCCTCGAATCTGCACGATCGACGAGGCCGCGCTGGGCATCGTGGCGTGCACGTCGAGATCGAACACTGTCGAGCCGCTGCCGCTGGGGAACGCGACGGCTCCGTCCGAGCCCAGGTCGTCGCCCACACCCACGTACACGGTGCGCACGTCGGCGCCGGCACCGCCGAGCACGAGCACCGGCTGTGTGTCGCGGCGCGCGCGCGTCGTGAAGCGCGGCGAGGCGCCGACGATCACGTCGATCAACGTCGCACTGCTCCCCTCCGGCGCGACCACCAGCGCATACACCGCGACCCCTTCGACGGTGGGCTGGCTCTCGTCGAGGATCAGTCGATCGTCGATCTCGATCTCGACCTCGTCCACTCGCAGATCGATCGCGGACGCACCCACCGGATGCGAGTGGAAGCCCGTGTTGGCCACGCCACGTCGCATCCCCTGCGTCGATCCGAGCACCGACATCTGCGGGCACGCCAGGCGCACATCCCCGCCCGTGCCGACGACGAAGCCCTCCGCGCCGCGCATCTCCGGTGGGAGGTCGAACGTGATGCAGACTTCGCCGGCCGGGCACGGCGCCTCGATCGCCTCGCGCCACGAGCCCGGTCCGGAGGCGGCGGTCGTGGTGACCACCCGCTCGTCGGCGCAGAGCCCGCTGCCGCCACCGTCGGCGCTCGATGCGTCGAGCGCCGCATCCGGATCCACGATCACGATCGCATCGAGATCGGCATCCACGCCCTCCGGCACGAAGGCATCGCGACCTGCATCGCGCGCGAGAGAGAGCGGGTCGTAGTGGATGCGCCCGCAGCCGGCGAGGGCGAGGCACACGAGCGCGATGCGCCCTCCCGCGTTCATGTCGAGAGCACCCTCAGCGAGCCGCGCACGACGCCGTAGTGGCCCTCGGCGCGCACCGCGCGGAGCAGCTCGCTCGGCGTGCTCTCCCCGCGAAGGAGCGCGCTGTAGCTGCGCACGATGCGCTCGACCTCGACCTCGGTCTCGCGCACGAGCTCCACGCGGAAGCGGCGCACACCGACGCCCATCGCGCGTGGCACCTGCGACGCCGCGGACTGCGCATGCGCATGGAACACGGTGTTGCGACAGCCCACGTCGGCCTCGACGGGATGCTCCATGCCCGCGCGATCCTGGAGACCGACCACGTGCTTCTCGCACGGTCGACCACAGGTCTTGTGATCGCGACCCTCCGACAGCAGCGCCGCGATCACGCAGTGCTCCATGTGGAAGAGCGGCATCGGGTGGTGCACCACGAGCTCGGCCCACGGGCCGAAGGGTGAGTCGAGCAGCGCGAGCAGCTGCGTCGCGTCGAGATCGAACGAGGGCACGAACGCGTCGAGCCCCGCCTCGAGGATCTCTCGCGCGCTGATTCGGTTCGTCACGTTCAGCGAGAAATCGCCCACGAAACAGGGGGATCCAGAGGATCGTCCGGCGCGCGCACGTCCGACCTCACGCAGGTGCCCGAGGCCCCGCACGAGCACGGCATCGGGCGCGAGCGAGTCGAGGTAGCCCTGGATCTTCTCTTCTCCGGGCTTGCGAATGCGCGGAGGGGCGACGCCCACGAACCTCGCGCCCTCGCTCCGCAGCGCGCGCACGGCCTGACCGGTGCCCGTGACCTCGAGGAAGTCGAGGTAGACACCATCGGCGCCTGCGGCGATCGCGGCGCGCGCCTGCGCGACGTTGCGACAGAGCACGAAGAGGCCGCCCGAGGGTGCGTCGCGCTCGGGAGGCCGCGCCCGATCCACGAGCTCGCTCGCGGTGATCGACGAGGTGGCGATCGATCGCGACGCGGCCTTCGTGAGCGCGTCCGTCAGCGCGCGTCGCGCGCGGTGGAGCGACGAGACCGGGAGGAAGCGATCCTCGGGCAGATCGATCGTCAGCGAGTCGAGCAGGAACGTCGTCTCGCCGAGGCGCTCCATCGACTCGCGGATCGTCGCATCCGGCGTGGGCAGCTTCTTCGCGCGATCGACGAGCGCGTCGCCCACCACCTCGGCCACCAGGCCTCGCCGACTCTGCGCGCGCAGCGTGAACGACCCACCGATCTCGCCGGAGATCGTGATCGCGATCGGCTCGCGGTGCGGGTCGCGATCGAGCCGCGTGATCACCGCCTTCTCGAGCAGCGGGTCGTCGTTCTTGAACACGCGACGTCCCACGAGCGACGCGTCGGGCGTGCGATCGGGGCCGAGCCACACGCGCACCACGCTGCCCTCGCCGGCATGCTCGACGTCGCGCGCACCCCGCTCGCCACGCGCGCGCGTCTCGACGTTCCACACGCGACCACCGAGCTCGCCCTCGCCGCCCAGCGCGCCCTCGACGAGCAGACCATCGCCGCGCGCGAGGCGCGTCTCGGTGCCCTCGATCACGATCATCGCGCGGCGTGCGTCGTGCTCGATCGCAGCGACGCGACCCACCACGAGGCCGCGGTGATCGCAGCCGCGCGCCTCGACCAGGCGCTGGTGATCGATGCCCGCGAGGAAGCCGGGGCCCGAGCCGCGCGAGTAGGTCTGGAGGGCCTCGGCTCGCAGCGCGCCCAGGGCGTCGTCGTCCATGCCGTCGATCGCGGCGCGGTAGAGGCGCGTGGTGCTCGCGACGTACGCCGGGCCCTTGAGGCGGCCTTCGATCTTGAGCGAGCTGACGCCGACGTCGGCGAGCTCGGGCACCAGCGCGCTCGCCTCGAGATCCTCGGGCGAGAGCAGGTACGCACGATCGTCGAGCGGGCGCCTCTTCCCATCGACGACGAGCGTGTACGGCAAGCGACAGGCCTGCGCGCACGCGCCGCGGTTGGCGCTGCGGCCGCCGATCGCCTCGCTCGTGAGGCACTGCCCCGAGTACGCGATGCAGAGCGCGCCGTGCACGAACACCTCGAGCTCCATGCCGCCTTCGCGCTCGCACGCGCGCTGGATGGCCGCGATCTCGGTCAGACCCAGCTCGCGCGCGAGCACCACCCGCGAGACGCCGCGGTCCTTGGCGAAGAGCACGCTCTCCGCGTCGGTGCACGTCATCTGCGTCGAGGCGTGCAAGCGCAGCTCGGGCGCGATCGCGCGCGCCATCGCGAGCACGCCGAGGTCCTGCACGATCACAGCGTCCACGCCTGCACGCGCGCAGGCGCGGATCGCGGACTCCATCGCGCCGAGCTCGTGATCGAACACGAGCGTGTTGAGCGTGACGTAGCCCTTCACGCCGCGGGCATGGAGCGAGGCGAGGATCTCCGCGAGGCTCGCTTCGTCGAAGTTCGCGGCCCGTGCGCGCGCGTTGAACTGCGCGAGGCCGAAGTACACGGCGTCGGCGCCCGCGCGCATCGCGGCCTCGAGCGCCGCACGATCACCAGCGGGCGCGAGGACTTCGGGGCGCGTGCGGAGAGACTTCATGGGGGCGGCGGGTCTACGGCGCGGCTCAGTCCGACGCCATCCCGGCGACCGTCCCGTCCTTGCGCTTGAGGGGGCGCAGATCGATGCGGCAGGTGGTGCCGCCGTGCTTGGGGATCGTCTTGGTGAGCTGGTAGCGAAGGCCGAACACCGAGGAGATGCCGGCCTGGAACTGTCCGAAGATCCCGCAGTGCATCATCGACCAGCCCGGTGAGGTGAACCACGGGCAGGCCGTGCCCTCGATCATGCCGGTGTTCGCCGCGGCATCGGCCTCGTGCCAGTGGTGCGGGTTCACGCGGAACACGTACTCGCTCATGCGCAGCACCTCGATCGCGCTCTCGGGGCGATCGGGCAGCGAGAACATCGCCTTGGCGCGCTCGGCGCTCGCGCGACCGCCCTCGAAGCAGATCTGACCGAGCGCAGCGTTCGCGCCCACGGGCAGGGCTGCGGGCAGCGTCTGCGTGAGCGCGATCAGGATCTCCCCGAGGTGCGTCGTCACCTCGTGCCAGCGATCGATCACCGGCACGTCCCGCAAGAGGCGCCACTCGAGCGCGAGGTGATCGCGCCGACGCGTGGGCGGCGCACCCGGGAGCCCGCGGAAGGGCCACGCGCGACGCTTCGGATCACGCGCCACCATCGTGAGCGCACCGAGCACCTGCGCCGCTCGTGCCTCGTCCCCCGCGAGGCGCGGATGTCGCTCCACGAGTCGATCCCATCGCTTGCGGTACCCGATCGCCGCGGCCTTCGCGATCTCGTCCTCCGCTCGCTCGCGCGATCCGAGCACCGGCGTGAGCCCCTTGCGCAGCATCGCGTACCACGCGTGCATGCCGTCGGCGGCGAGGGTCCAGAGCAGCAACGGAGGCAGCTGCTCACGTCGATAGGCCTCGCGAACCACCCGCTCGAGCATCGCGCGAGGATACCAGCGACTCGCGTCGAGGGCGTGGTAGCCCTCGGCCATGTCCGCACCGACCGCCGATGAGCAGCTCGCTTCGTTGCGCGACGAGATCGACACGATCGATCGCGTGCTGCTCGAGACGCTGGCGCGTCGACGCGACGTCGTGTCGCGCATGCGCGAGGCCAAGGCCGCCTTCGCCCTCCCCCGCATCGATGCCGCGCGTGAGAGCGCCGTCCGTGATCGCTGGCTGTCCGTCGCGCGAGAGAGCGAGCTGCCCGACACGCTCGCGCTCGCGCTGCTCGCGCTCGTGCTCGCCGACAGCCGGGCCGTCGTCGCGCGCTGAACCAACGCAGCCGCTGCTATCGTAGGCGCCATGGCCCCCGCACCGTTCCGCACGGCGATGGACTCCGCGATCGCGAGCCAGACGCTCCAGAATTCCGAGGACCGCACGCACGCCGCGGCCGCACACCTGCTCGGCGCCTTCGTGGGATTGATCACCGCAGGCGTCCTCTTCCCCGTGGCCGCGCCGACGCTCGTGCTCGTGATCAACTCGAGCCGCAACCCCTTCGTGCTCTTCCACGTGAACCAGGCCGCGTGGTTCCAGGCGCTGCTCAGCTCGATCCAGATCGTCGCGACGATCGTCTTCTTCGTCCTCTACTTCGTCACGTGCGGCGTGGGCGTGATCCTGCTCGTGCCCTTCATCCCGCTCTTCCTCGTGGGCTGGGCGCTCTCGGTGCTCTACCCCGCGTACATCGCGTACCAAGCGTACCAAGGTCAGTGGGCGCTCTACCCGTACCTCGGCACCTGGGTGCTCGATCAGGAGTCGCCGCTCGTCGCCGATTGATCGCGCGAGGATCAACAGCCGTCGTCGTTCAGACCGTCGCAGTCGTCGTCGACGCCGTTGCCGCAGATCTCGGCCACGTCGCACATCGAGACCGTGCACAGACCGCCCGAGCAGATCTGACCTGCCGCGCAGTCGCCGTCCGTCGCGCACGCCGTGCCGCAGCGCTGGCCGCTCTGCGTGCGATCGTCGGGAGCACAGTCGATCACGTCGGGGGAGCCGTCGACATCACGGTCGCTGCCTCCGGGTGCGCCCACCACGGTGCCACCCTCGAGGCGCACGGCGATCTCGAACGTGTCGGCCGTGTCGCTCAAGCCCTCGAGGAAGAGCGTGTCGATGGTGGCGCCGGGCAGCGTCGCGCCGAACGAGCCATCCGCCGCCGTGTAGATCGCGACGCTCGCGCTCGACATCGGCGCCGAGGGATTCGTGACGCGCAGGGCGCGACCGCCGGGTCGCACCGCGCCCGCGCTGCCGGAGAGCCGCACCTCGCTCGCGCTCGCCTGCACCAGGCTCATGCGCGTCACGTCGAGAGAAGGCGGATCCGGGATCGGCGTCGCCAGACACGCCGAGAGGCTCCACGAGACGACGAGCGCCGTGAGCATGCGCCGAAGGGCGCGAGAGACGGAGCGGTCGTTCGTGGGTCGGTGCATCGGAGGCCTCTCAGGCTGACAGATCACGCGTGATCAGAGGAGCTGCGTCGGGGTCATGCCGCCGTGCACAGGCCCGACACGCAGACCTGACCCGCCGCGCAGTCTGCATCGGTCGCGCACGCGTCCTCGCAGCCGTCGTCGACGAGACCGTCGCAGTCGTCGTCGACGGCGTTGCCGCACACCTCGGCGCTACACATCGGATCGCCGGAGCACACACCGGACACGCACGCCTGACCCGCGGCGCAGTCGTCGTCCGCGCTGCAGAGGGGGCCACGGCCTTCGCAGCGTCCGCCGACGCACGCGCTGCCCGCGCCGCAGTCGGCATCGGTCGCGCACTCGAGCTCGGAGGTCACGCACGCGCCCATCGCGCACAGCTGTCCAGCGGCGCAGTCCGCGTCGAGCGTGCACTCGGTCGTGCAGCCTTCGTCGACGACACCGTCGCAGTCGTCGTCGACGCCGTTGCTGCACGCCTCGG
>JAFLCL010000182.1 GCA_017303575.1 Deltaproteobacteria bacterium | reverse complement strand
GCTCACGAAGTGAGCGAGCACGGGAGAACCCGGGGGAGCTCGAGGGGCCAGAGGTCCCTCGACCCAGGCAAACTCAGCAAGGCGCGGACCGCGCCTCGCCACCGCGCGCCGCGGGCATTCGCGGCGAAGCGCACACCGTCGAGGGCGAGCGGGCGGGGCAGTTCGTCCCGACGTCGGCGCGCTCGCCACGCCACGCGCGCCAGCCTTCGCGCTCGGAGCATCCCGCTCACCACGCGTTCGGGCCCGACGGTGCGTGGGCTCGCTCGGGCACGCTCTGTGCGGATGCGGGGCCGATGTCTCCTCACCCAAAGGACGCCATGTACAAGACGAAGAATGATCTGCCGGAGCCCATCCGGATCCAGCTCGTCGAGCTCTGCAACGCACGCCTCGCGGACGCGATCGATCTGCAGTCGCAGTGCAAGCAAGCGCACTGGAACGTGAAGGGCCCCGACTTCATCGCGCTCCACGAGCTCTTCGACAAGGTGCACGGCGACGTGGAGCACTACGTGGACGACATCGCAGAGCGAGCGGTGCAGCTCGGGGGCGTCGCCGAAGGGACCGTTCGTTCCGTCGCGAAGCGCTCGGACCTGGCGGAGTACGCCGCGAAGGGTGGGAGCGGGCGAGCTCACGTCGAGGCGCTGTCGACGTCGTTGGCGAGCTTCGCCAAGCTCGCGCGCCAGGCGATCGGGATGTGCAGCGAGCTGAACGACGCGGACTCCACCGACCTCTTCACCGAGATCTCGCGCGGAACCGACAAGTGGCTGTGGTTCATCGAGGCGCACCTGCAGGCCGAGCGATGACATGGCGCCGCCCGCCGACGGGCTCGGGGCCCGGGGGCGACGGTCTCGGTATCGAACCGAAGACGGGCGCGTCTG
The DNA here is from genome assembly GCA_017303575.1 of Deltaproteobacteria bacterium. Classification (GTDB taxonomy): domain Bacteria; phylum Myxococcota_A; class Polyangia; order Polyangiales; family Sandaracinaceae; genus JAFLCL01. Next base: position 17,552 of record JAFLCL010000182.1, on the reverse strand, counting down.
CATCGATCTCCACGTCGAGCGCGCCGCTCAGATCTTCGCCCCCCACGCTTCGACCCCGTTCTTCCAGCGAGGCCTCCACGAAGAGATCGTCACCTACGTGGTCGAGTGCGCCTCCGACATCGGGCGAGCGGACCTGCGACTGGTCGTGATCGACGCGGGAAGCTCGCTCGATGCTGCCGGGATCGAGCATGCGTTCCGAGAGCGCTTCGAGCACGAGCTTCGGAGCGCACACCGCAAGCTCCGCGCGGCCTTGCGGGCCGCGCGGAGGGCCTTGGTGCTCGGCACCGCGCTGATGCTCTGTCTGCGCGTCGCGTCCGAGCTCGCCGCCGCGGCGCTGTCCTCGAGCCAGGGTCTTCGACTGGTCGAGGAGGGCCTCGTGATCGTGAGCTGGATCGCGCTCTGGAGGCCCATCGAGTTCGTGCTGTTCGACCTCTGGCCCGTCTACGAGCGGCGTGGCGTCTTGCGACGCCTCCGCGACTGCGACGTCTCCGTGCGCCCGCTCCAGTGAGCGCCGCACAGCTGCGGCGTCCATTCACACTTGCGCGCGCCGGGGATTCGACGCAGGGCGGTGGTGCTCATGCACGGCTCCGCGTCACTCGTCATCGACCTCGCGCTCGTCCTCGGCGTCGCCGCGCTCACGAGTCCGATCGCTCGCGCCCTCGGACAGAGCACCGTCCTCGGCTACCTCGTCGCGGGGCTGGTCGTCGGCCCGTACATTCCCATCCCACTCTTTGCCGATCTCCATCGAGTGGAGAGCCTCGCGGAGCTGGGCGTCGTGCTCGTCATGTTCGCGGTCGGCCTGGAGCTCCGGCTCGCCAAGCTCGCGCGCGTGCTCCCCACCGCCGGGCTCACGGGCGCCGTGCAGGTCGGCTTCCTCACGTGGTGCGGCTACACGCTCGCGATCGCCCTCGGGTGGAGCACGACGGAGGGCCTCTTCCTCGGCGCGAGCCTCGGCATCTCCAGCACGATGGTGGTCACCCGCGCGTTCGGTACCCACGTCGACGGTGAGGTTCGCGAGCACGTCCTGGGCGTGCTCGTCGTGCAGGACGTGCTCGCCATCGTGCTCCTCGCCACGATGACGGGCGTGGCCGCGGGAGGCAGCGTGGAGGCCGACGCGCTGACCGCGGATCTCCTGCGCCTGGCCGGGGTGCTCGTCGCGATGATCGTCGTGGGCCTCCTCCTCGTGCCCTCGCTGATGCGGCGGGTCGCCAAGCTCGCGAGCGACGAGGTCCTGGTCGTCGTCTCCATCGGCGTCTGCTTCGTGCTCGCCGCGCTCGCGGCCGAGCTCGGCTACAGCGTCGCGCTGGGTGCGTTCGTGAGCGGCGTGCTGGTCGCCGAGTCGGGCCTCGGACACCGCGTCGAGAGCCTCGCTGCGTCGATGCGCGACGTCTTCGCCGCGATCTTCTTCGTGTCGATCGGCATGACCGTCGATCCGCTGCAGGCCCTCCACACGCTCCCGCTCGCGCTCGGCGTCACTGTCCTCGTGATCGTGGGGCAGCTCGTCGTGGTGACCCTCACGGGCCTGGTCTCCGGCCTGGGTCTTCGACGCTCGGTGACGGCTGGCCTCGCGCTCGGTCAGATCGGTGAGTTCTCGTTCATCCTCGCGGGCGTGGGCATCGCCGCCGGCGGCGTACGCAGCGAGCTCCACGTGCTGCTCGTGAGCGTCGCGGTGCTCACTGCGTTCACGACGCCGCTCGCCATCCGGCACGCCGCGCGCGCCGTGAGCTGGGCCGATCGTGCGATGCCCGGATCGATCCGGCGCACGCTCGCGCTCCACGAGCAGTGGGTCCTCGCGCTCCGCACCGGCGGCAACGGCACGGGCGGCTCCACGCGCGCCGCGACGATCCGCTCCGGTGTGCGCGCCCTCGCGCTCGACGCGGTGCTGATCTTCGGCCTCGCGCTCGGCTCTGCGAGGCTCGCGGAGATCGTCGTGCCCTGGCTCTCCGGTGCGCTCGGCGTCGAGGGCTCGCTCGCGCGCACGCTCTGGTTCGCGACCTGCTTCTTCGCGCTCGCGCTGCCGGTGTTCGTCGTGGCGGTGCGCACGACGAACGCGCTCGCCACCGCCGTGCTCGCCGGCTCCGAGGACGCGAGCGGTCCCGCGAGCCCGCGCCTGCGCGCGCTTCGTGCATTTCTCCTCTTCGGCCTCACCGCGCTCGTGGGCTTCCCTTCCGCGACGGTGATAGGCGCCTCGATCGCCGATGGACGCGGCGTCGTGCTCGTCATCGTCGTGCTGATCGCGCTCGGCGTCACCGCGCTCCGATCCGCACGCGACGTCGAGGCGGAGGTGAAGTCCGCCGCGCAGCGCATCGCCGTCGCGCTCACGAGCCAGGCTGCCGAGTCGTCTCACGGCATCGAAGCGACCAAGGCGCCCGAAGGCGCTGCGCCCGTGCCGCGCTCGCCGATCCCGGAGCTCGGTGCCACCGAGCGCGTCGCCATCTCCGCAGGCTCCGCGGGCCGAGGGCGCACGCTCGCCCAGATCGATCTTCGGGCGCGGACGGGCGCGACGGTCATCGCCATCCAACGGCATGGCAAGTCGACGGCGCTGCCGAACGGCAAGGACATCCTCGAGGACGGCGACGTGCTGCTCGTGGCCGGCACGCACCAGGCCATCGAGGCCGCGCGTCAGGTGCTCGGCGAGCCTTCGTCCGATCCCGCGTCGGACACCGTCGTGGCCTGATCTCGGGCGGGAGCGTGCCCCGCCCAGGTGGATTGACGCCCGCCGCTCACGACCGTCAGAGATCCCACACGCCAACGAGCCGAATCACGAACGATTTCGCGCTCGGCGAGACGGCACGGTCGCTGCTCAGCGTCTCCCTCATGTCCACGCATGGAGCCGTCGCGCGCCGCCCCGAGAACGGGCCGCCCGAGAAGCCGTCGATCTCCGGAGTTCATTCGCGCATCGCCCAGGTGGCGGACGGGCGGACGCCCGAGCTCGTCATGGTTCGCGAGGCGCTCGAAGGCGTCGTGTCACCGACGCTCGCCACGCGGCTGCTCTTCGACTCTCTCGAGACGTGGGGACCGATGCCACCCATGACGCTCGCCGACGTGCGCGTGTTCGCAGGCACCGTGCTCGACGCGGCTGCGCGGCGCTGTCTGCTCGAAGACGAGGCCGACGAGATCCAGAGCCGTATCGAGCGACTGTTCCTTCGCGTGCCGCGCCCGAGCCGCGATGACGAGCCCACCGCGAAGATTCCGCTGCTCGATCGAGGGGGCGCGACGCAGGAGATGCTCGTCGCGCGTGGACCCGTTCCTGTGGTCGTGCTCGCCCAGGGACGCGAGCTCGCCGACCGCCTCACGGTGTCGCTCGGCTCCGACCGCGTCATCGCAGTGCCAGTGTCCAACGCGAGCACGCTGGCGGAGGCCATGCGCGTGAGCGGCGCGATGCTCGTGGTCATCGACGCCACCAGCCCGGCCTCCGTCGACGAGCACGTGCTCGGCTGGACCCTTCGCTCCATCCGTGTCGGCGCGAGCGTCGTGATCTGGGGCGACGACACCACCGTCGGTCGCGAGATCGCGGACTCGCTGCATCGAGCCGGGACGATCAGCGTCGGGCTCGCGCGTCGCGAGGGCCCCGCGCCCCTCCTCGACATGGTGCGCGCCCGCGCGGCCGAGTGAAGGGCACGGTGAAGAAAGCCCGCCCCACTCCCCTTCTGGCTGGCTGAGCATCTCACCGCCATCATCGTCCGCTGAAGCACGAGATCGCGGGGGCGAGACGGCATAGACAAGCATCTCTCGAAGGCGAACGACGAGGCGCTCCTCTCTCGCGTGCCCCCCGAGCACTCTCGGACTCCGTGATAGCGTCGCACGGGTGGCGAAAGCGACTCCTCCAGCCGACGCGCGGGACATCGTCAGTTTCCTCCCCGCGGGGCTCGCGCACTGGATGGAGGAGACGCGTTCCCAGCCTCTCGAGCCGGAGATGCGGGTCCGTCGGGTGGCGGTCCTCTTTGGGGACATCGCGGGTTTTACGAAGCTGGGCGAGAAGCTGGCCGCTCAGGGACATCGCGGCGCCGAGGAGCTCTCGCGGGTGCTCGAGGCCTACCTGGGGCGGCTCGTCAGCATCGTGGCGCTCCACGGGGGCGAGATCGTGCGATTCGCGGGGGATGCGCCCATCGTGCTGTGGTCGGGCGACGACTCGCTCGAAACGGCCACCCGCCGCGCGGCCCTCTGCGCGCTCGACCTGCAGGCCCAGCTGCACGACCACGTCGTGACCGAGGGTTCAGCGCTCCAGCTCCGGATTGGTGTTTCCGCCGGCAGCGTCACCGAAGCCATCGTCGGCGGCGGAGAGGGCCGTTGGGAGTACGTGGTTCTCGGCAGGCCCATCGTGGAGGCGGGCGCAGCCCAGTCGAGCGCCGCGCTCGGACAGGTGGTGGCCACAGCGGCCGCGTGGCACTGGCTCGAGGCTTCCTGCGAGCGCCAAGAGGCCCGTGTCGTGGCCGTTCGCGACCCTCTCCCACTCGAACCTCTGGTCTCTCCCCAGCTCTCCCCGGAAGCGACACGACGCGCGGCCGCGTTCGTCTCGCGCGCGCTGACTGCCCGCCTCGATTCCGGTCACACCGACTGGCTGCCGGAGCTCCGACGCATCAGCGTCCTCTTCGTGTCGCTCGAGGGGCTCGACGATTGCGGGCCGGACGCGCTGGACCGGCTGCAGGCCGCGACTCGCGTGCTGCAGGCGGCCGTCCACCAGCTCGACGGGAGCGTCAATCAGTTCCTCGTGGACGACAAAGGCACTGTGCTGTTGGCGGTGTGGGGCGTGCCCACGCGGACGCACGAAGACGATCCGGTCAGAGCCGTTTTGGCTGGTCGCCAGATCCTGGCCGGGCTGCGCTCCCTGGGTATGAAGGCATCCGCCGGCGTCTCCACCGGGCGCGCGTTCTGTGGCTTCCGGGGAGGCGCGGCGCGGCGCGACTACGCGGTGATGGGCGCCACCGTCAACCTCGCCGCGCGGCTCATGGGGCTCGGGGACGGGTCGCTCATGACCGATCAGGCGACCGCCCACGCTGCTGCGTCGCGGCTCGCCTTCGAGGCCCTCCCGGCAAAACAGATCAAAGGCAAGCATCAGCCAGTGATTCCCTATCGCGCGCTCACCACGGTCGTCCGCGCGGAGGTGCGCCCGGCGACGCCGGTCTTCGGCCGGCGGGCAGAGCAAGAGATCCTGAACGGGGCCCTCTTGGGGCTCACGCAGCGACGCGGGTCCGTGGTCGTGTTGGAAGGGGAGGCCGGCATCGGCAAGTCGTGCCTCACGCTGGCGTTCGAGCGCGACGCGCAGGCGCAGGGCGTCCAAATCCTCCACGGCGCCACCGACGGGATCGAGCATGCCACTCCGTATTTTGCATGGCGCGCGGTCGTGGTCGGCCTGTTCGGGCTCGTGGATAACGATGATCTGCCGCGCCGGCGTGAGGTGGTCCTCGCGCAACTACGAGAAGAGCCGGCGTGGACACCGCTCGCAGCGTTGCTGAATCCATTCCTCGGGACCGACTTCGCGGATTCCGATCTCACGGCCAGCATGCAATCGGAGGGACGATCCCAGAGTACCCAGAACCTGGTGCTCGGGCTGCTGCTGAAGGCTTCAGTCGCGCGGCCGACGCTTCTCATCATCGACGACCTGCACAGGCTCGACTCGAGCTCGTGGGAGCTCTTGCGCCTGCTCGTGGTCGACGGCCTGCCCCTCTTGCTGCTGGTGAACACCCGGCCGCTGGTGACCACTCGATCTCCGGGGCAAGGTGCGAACCCCGCGTTCGAGGTGCTCGTGCGCGCAGCGGGGACAGGACACCTGGTCCTCGGGCCCTTGTCGCCAAACGGAGCGTCCGAGCTCGTCTGCCACCGCCTCGGCGTTCGCCGGCTCTCCCCGCCCATCGAGCAGTTTCTCACCGAGAAGGCCGAGGGACACCCGTTCTTCAGCGAAGAGATTGCCTGCGTCCTACGCGACACTGGGCTCCTCGTCATCGAAGGCGACGAGGCCCGGCTCGCGCCCCACGCAGGGGATCTCTTCGCCCTCGGACTGCCATCCACGCTAGAAGGGATCATCGGCAGTCGCATCGACCGACTGACGCAGGCCCAGCAGCTCACCCTCAAGGCGGCGAGCGTGATCGGCCGTGCCTTCACCCACTTCCTGCTACGGGACGTGCATCCCATCGAGGGGGAGCGGGCCCTCCTGCCGCGCCAGCTCGAGACACTGGCGCAGCTCGATCTCACGTTGCTCGACCCGGGCGTCGGGGATGCAGACGCATATCTCTTCAAGCACGTCGTCACCCAGGAGACTGCGTACAACCTTCTCCTCTTCGCGCAGCGCCGGCAGCTCCACCAGGTGATCGCGGAGTGGTACGAGCGGAACTTCGCGGGCGATCTGACGCCGTATCGGGGGTTACTGGCCCACCACTGGGTGCGCGCGGAGGTCCCGGCAAAGGCGATGGACGCGCTGGAGAAGGCGGGAGAGCAGGCGCTGCAGTCTCACGCCAACTCGGAGGCCGCCGACTTCTTCGCGCAGGCGCTGCACATCGGTTCGACTGAGGACGTGCCCATGCCCCGGCGCGCGCACTGGGAGCTACTGAGGTGCGAGGCACTGTACAAGATTGGCCGTTTCGAGGAATCCCTGGTCGGGGCCCGTCACGTGTCGGCCCTCCTGGGGCACCCCGTGCCGGAGACGCCACTCCGGCGAGTGACTGGGACACTGAAGGCCCTGGCCAAGGTGCTCGTGCGCCACCAAGCCCCACCCATGCTGATCGTCGGCTCGGACAGCGGGGATCAGAGGCTGCGCGAGGCGGCCCAGGCGCATGGCATCGTGATCAGCGTGTCGCTCTGGGCGGCAGACGCACTGACCATGATGTACGCCACCATCACATGCGTGGATCTGGCGGAGCGCTTCGGCCCCTCGAGCGTTCTGGTCCGCGGGTATGCGGGAATGGGGCTCGTGCTGGGTGTCATCCCCTTGCACGGCCTGGCGCGTGCGTACGGCGCCAAGGCGATTGCGCTGGGAGAGGCGATTGGTGACGCGGACAGTCTCGCGTTTGCGCGCTTCCTCTGCGGGCTCTATCTGAGCGGGGCGGGGCGCCTCGATGAGGCGGCAGCCCAGTTGAAGCTCGCCTTCGAGGACTACGAGCGGCTCGGAGACGGGAGGCGGTTCGAAGACGCTTCGAACGTGTACTCGTCCGTCCTCTACTACCAAGGCCATTGGTCCTTGGCGACGACCGTGGCCGAAGAGGGGCACCGATCCGCCAAGCGTCGAGGGGACCCCCAGAGCATCGTTGCACCCCTCATTCTGACCGCGATCATGCTGGCCAGACGCGGCGACCACGAGGGGGCGCTGAGCGCTTTCCTCCGAATCCCGCTGGCGCCGGGGGATCGTGTGAGCCGCGTCGACGTCCAGGGCGAGATCGTCTTGCTCTACGTTCAGCTGGGGCGCTTCGATGAGGCGCGGGTGGCGGCGGAGGAGGTGGCCGGCCTCCTCTCCGGCCAGCGTCCGGCGACCGTGGGCGTGCTCGTCGGCACACTCGCGTTTGCCGAGGCCTACCGGGAGCTCTGGGTGCGAGCGGTCAGTCTCGGACTGCCCGAGGCGCCCGCCCTCGAGCGTGCCGCCTGGAGCGCCGTCGGGTCGCTCGCCCTGCTCGCCAAGGTCTTTCCTCTCGCGGAGTCTGGCGCCCAGCTCAAGCGCGGGGCCTTCGAGCTCGCGCGAGGGCGGCGACGGCGGGCGCGCTCCGAGTTCACCCGCGCGCTCGAGAACGCACGCGGGACGGGGATGGTCATTCACATCCTGGAGGCCCATGAGCGCCTGTGCGCCGTGACGGACGGTGCTGAGCAGGAGGAGCACGCACGAGAGGCCGCCTCACTGCGGAAGCAAATGCTCGCAGGCCCCGGCTGATGAGACACCGTGCGCTGATGAGACGCGCGGGTCAGGTGTTCGGTGAGGGCTCGGGCTTGCGTGGGCGCCACTGGTCGATCGTGTCGAGCACGAACGGAAACCAGATCGTCGTCGACACGTAGGTCGCGAGCACACCGAGCGTCGCGAGGTAAGCGACCGATCGAAGGCCGCCGTGGTGCGCGAGCGCGAGCGCCGCGAAGCCGAGGAGGTTGGTCGCCGAGGCGAGGGCGTTGGCCTTGGTGGTGTGGCGGAGCACGTCCCCGATCGATCCCGGACCGCCCTGCCGCCAGCGATGAAAGACGTGGATCGCGTTGTCGAGCGAGATGCTCATGCACACCGGCAGGATCGCGATGTTCATGAAATTGAAGCGGAGATCCGCGGCCCAGCAGAGGCCCGCGAGACAGCACATGCCGAGCAGGACCGAGGTGAAGATCCCGAGCGCGGTGAGCAGCCTTCGGACGTCGAGCCAGAGCACGACGAGGACGGCGAAGAACGTCGCGAAGGCCACGAACGGCGCGTCCTCGCGGATGCGCGCGAAGATCTCTCCGGCCACCCAGTTCTCGCTGAGCATGGGCGCGTGTACGTCGCGCGCTTCGATCTGGCGCTCGATCGACTCGGCCTGATCGGACCAGGAGATGAGGTAGTCGGTGCTCGGGTCGTCGGTCTGCGGCGCACGCAGGTGCACGATGCTCCCGTGTCCATCGCGCGTGCGAAGCTGCCCGACGATCGAGTACGGCATGTCCTCGACGGTGAACGGCTGCGCGTGATCGAGCGTGGCCCGACCCTCCGCGAGGCGACGCTCGGTCTCTTCGTCGACGGTGCCCGGTCGGATCCGATCGAGCTGCGCGCGCAGGCGACGCGCGAGCGCAGCGCGGCGCGCTTGCGTCTCGGGCGAGGGATACACGTCCGCGAGGGTCATCACGTCGACGAGATCGAACGACTGCCCCGCGGCGAGCCGCTCCTGCCGCACAGCCTCGACCGCCTCTTCCACGCGCGGCAGCGACGCGTCGTCCGGCACCCACAGGAGGCCCTGCGTGTAGTCGGCCGTCTGGTAGCGCAGGTAGTCCATGAAGCGCGAGACCTCGGTGTCGCTCGCGAGGGCGCGCCAGTTGCCGTCGAAGAGCACGCCGCCGTTCGCGAGCACACCGATGGACGCGGCCGCGAGGACGGGCACGCCGAGCACGACCGACCAACGAAGCGCAGCCGGCACGCGAAGCGGCGCGCGCGACGCGGCCTCGCTCTCTGTCTCCTTCACGGGCGCGAGCGGCCTCACGCGCTCGAGCAGCACGATGAGCGCAGGCAGGCCGAGCAAGGTCGCGACCAGCGTGAGCAACAGACCGACGGCGGCGATCGTGCCGAACTCGCTGAAGCCGCGGAAGCGCGCGAACGCGATCACCGCGAAGACACCGGTGTTCGTCATGGAGCCCGCCAGCAGCGCGCGGCCCGTGGTCGCGACGAGCCGCTCGATCGCGACGTCCAGCGGTAGCCCCTCGCCCCGCAGCTCGCGGTAGCGGTGGATGAGGTGGATGCCGTACTCGATGCCGAGGCCCGAGAGGATCGAGAAGAGAAAGCCGCTGATGATGTTGAGGTGCCCGATCGCCACCCGCGCGAACGCGAACGTCCACACGAGCCCCACGAAGAGCGGCACCGACAGCAGCACGAGCGCGCGCGGCGTGCGCAGCGAGAGCACGATGAGGAGGACCACGCCGACGAAGCCGACAGTGCCGCCGATGCGCAGATCCGCCACCAGGGACTGCTCGTCCGCCACGCGGCCCGGGATGCCGCCGGCGTAGTGGACCTCGAGGTCACGCGGGAAGCGCACGCCGTCGCGCAGGCGATCGACAGCACCCCGCACACGCCCCCACGCACGTTCGCCGAACGCGATGTCGCCCGAATTGCCCGAGAAGTAGGCCCACACGATGAGGTAGTCGCCGTCCTCGGTGCGCAGCCACTCGGAGGAGCCGAGCCGCTCTTCGGTGCGCGCGTCGAGGTCGCGCAGGAGCATCTCGGGCGTCTCGACCGCCTCGTCGTCGAGCCCCAGATCGAAGCCCGAGCGCTGCATCACCTCGTGATCGATCACGGCCTCGGCGCGCGTCACCAGATCCTCGAGATCGGCCTCGGGGACGAACAGGACCTGGTGATCGCGGAACCACTCGCGGTGCGTACGCCCACCGATGCCCGTGACCTCGGGGTCGGCGTCGAGCTCGGTCGCGAGCGCGTCCGCGAACGCGTCGGCCACGGCAGGATCGACCGTGGACACAGCGACCACCACGTCCGACGTCGAGCGAGCGTGATCGAGCACCTCGCGCAGCTGGATGACCGCCGGATCGTCGGGCGGCAGGAGATCGAGGAACGACGAGCGGACCTCGACACCGAGCGCGAGCCAGCCCGCCGGCAGAAGGGACAAGAGCCCCACGGCGACGATCCAGCCCGCGCGGTGGTACGCGAGTCGGCCGAGGACGGCGAGCCAGCGCTCGAGGGTCTGCTCGATCATGACGTCGAAGCTCGGTTCAGCGGGGCGTCCCAACGGCGACGCCGAGCGAGGACGAGCCCGCTCGGCGTTCGGTGCACGGCATGCGGTCGGCGACCCTCAGCGCGGAGCGGCCGAGGCCGACCCGCCCTTGGCCTTCGCACGGAGGGCGCGCTGCTTCTCGAGCTCGGCCTGACGGGCCGCTCGCGCAGGCGCGAAGATGCGGGCGTCCATGAACTCGGTGACCGGCGCGGCGATGTAGATGGTCGAGTACACGCCGGCGATGAAGCCGACGAAGAGCGCGAACGCGATGTCGGCGATGACCTGCGTGCCCCAGAAGAAGAAGGGAACGATGGCGAGCAGCGTGACGCCCGACGTGATGATCGTGCGCGAGAGCATCTCCGAGGTGGAGATGTTGATGATCTCGCTCAGCGACTTGTCGCGGTGCCGCGCCATGTTCTCGCGGATGCGGTCGTAGATGACGATCGTGTCGTTGATCGAGTAGCCGATGATGGTGAGCAGCGACGCGACGGTGGTGAGGTTGAACTCCTTGCCCACCAGCACGAAGACGCCGACGGTGACGGCCGCGTCGTGGATGAGGGCCAGGATGCCGCCGGGCGCGAACCGCAGGTCGAAGCGGAACGCGACGTACATCATGATGAAGCCCATCGCGTAGATGAGCGCCTTGATGGCTCCGTTGCGGAGCTGCGCACCCGCGCGGGGTCCGACCCACTCGATGCGGAGCGCGGGCTCGGGACCGCGCTCGCCGAGGCGCTCCTCGAGCTGCGCGACCATCCGGTCGGCGACGCCGACGAGGTCCGCTTCGAAGCGGTGGTCGCTCGCGGGGCCGAACGCGCGGACGTCGCCGCGCACGTCCACGCCCGCCTCGACGAGCGCCGCGCGGATCGCGTCGAGCTCGGCAGGGGCCTCGAGCCGGATGGAGACCTTGTCTCCGCCGCCCGACACGCGAACCGACGTGACCTCGGCCTCGAGCGCAGCGTCGAGACGCTCCTCGATGGTCGCCGCGATGTCGGGCGGGAGCGTGGTCACCTCGTTCACGCGAACGAGGTACTGGTTGTCGTGGCCCGTGATGGCGATGACGTCGGGGCTCTCGTAGCCGAGCTCCTCCAGCGTCGAGCGCAGCTCGGCGACCGGTACGTCGCCTTGGAACTGGAGCTGGACCTCCGTGCCGCCGGCGAAGTCGATCCCGAGGCGAGGTCCGGGGAAGAAGACCGAGCCGATGCTCAGGGCGACCACGATGGTCGAGAACACCACCGCGACGTTGCGGTAGCGCATGAAGTCGAAGACGCGTCCGGGCTTGATGAATTCCACGTGGCTCTCCTCAACCCACCGGCAGCTTCCGCACGCGGAGTCCGCGCACGAGCCACTCGAAGACGACCTTGGTGCAGAAGACGCTCGTGAAGAGCGAGGTGACGATGCCGATCATCAGCGTCACGGCAAAGCCGCGGATGGGACCGGTGCCGTACTGGAAGAGGACGACGCCTGCGATGAACGTCGTGAGCTGGCTGTCGAAGATCGACGTGAACGCGCGATCGTAGCCGAGGGCCACCGCCGTGCTGGGCGCCTTGCCCAACCTCATCTCGTCGCGGATGCGCTCGTTGATGAGGACGTTCGCATCGACGGCCATGCCGATCGTGAGGGTGATGCCGGCGATGCCGGGGAGCGTGAGCGTCGCCTCGAAGGCCGCGAGGATGGCGAGGAGGAACAGCAGGTTGAGGAGCACCGCGAAGTCCGCGATGAGACCGCCGACCTGGTAGTAGAGGCCCATGAAGAGGAGCACGAGGAGCACGCCGATGGCGCCTCCGAGCACGCCCTCTTCGACGGCGTCCGCGCCGAGCGAGGGACCGATGAGCTGCTCGTTCGCCGGTCGGATGGGCGCCGGAAGCGCGCCGGCGCGGAGGACGACGACGAGGTCCGAGGCCTCGTTGAGCATCGTCTGGTAGGCGCCGCTGCGGCCGAGGGTGATCGAGGCTCGGCCGCCGCCGATGCGGCTCTGGATCACGGGCGCCGTCTCGACGCGGTCGTCGAGCACGATGGCCATGCGGCGGCGGACGTTCGCGCCGGTGAGGCGCTCGAACGCATCAGCGCCGGAGCTGTCGAACGTGATCGCGACGTACGGGTTTCCGTCCTGCGGGTCGTTGGTGACCATCGCGTCGGCGATCGCGTCGCCCGTCACGTCCGCGCGCGAGTGAACGGTGTACGTGCGCCAGACCTCTTGGACCGCCTCGGGCTCCTCGCCGTCTTCGAGCTCTTCCTCGAGCTCCTCTTCGTCGTAGCCGAGGTCGGCCTCGCCCACGAGCACCTCACGACCCTCGGGGATCGTGCCCGCGGCCACGAGCGACTCGATGTAGTCCTGAAGGCGCGTGCGCGCGTCCTCACCGCTCGCGGTGAGGTAGGTGGACTGGACCGACGGATGCTCTTCACCCGCCGAGACCGTCTCCTGTCCGCGGGAGATGCCGTCCGGGATGTCGGTGAGATCGGCGAGGAAGGTGGCCTCGTCGTCGACGACCTTGAACTCGAGGCGCGCGGTGCGGCTGATGACCGAACGGATCTGGTCGAACTGCTCCTCGGTCGCGCCCGGGAGCTCCACGACGACGTTCTCCTCGCGGGCCATGACGCCCGCCTCGCGGAGGCCGAGGCCGTCGATGCGCTCCGACACGGTCTCGCGTGCCTGCTCGACCGCTTGCTCGCGGAGGCGCTGCATCGCGTCGTTGTCCATCGTGAACGAGATCGAGTCTGCGGTGCGGCGGGTCTCGACGATGTCTCCGAAGAGGTTCACGAGGTCGCGGTCGAGCGACGCGAGGTCGCTGGCGTCCGTGAACGTCACGCGGAAGCCATCGCGCTCGATGCTCGTCATGCTGACGCGCTCGCGGGTCTCCTCGATCTGGTCCGTGGTGTGCTCGTCCTCGCTGCAGATCTCGAAGCGCTCGCAGAGACGCTCGAGCATCTGCTGGGCGCGGAGGTCACGGCGATCCTCGACGGCTTGATCGACCTCGACCTCGTACATGAGGCGGAGGCCGCCCTGGATGTCGAGACCGAGCGCGATGCGCCGCTGGAACGTGTTCGTCACCCACTCGGGCGGCGAGGCGCTCGTGCCCTCGAGGCTCGGCCAGAAGACGAGCCACGCGTACACGACCAATCCCAGCACGAGGGCGAAGCGGAAGTACCAACCCCTGTCCATGCAGCGTTCTCCGAGCGCGCGGGTCGCGCGATTGACTCTTCTCTCCGGGGCGGCCGGAGCACGATTCCAGTAGCGGTGCGGTGGATGCCCGAGCTCTCGACGCGAGCGGGCCGTTCAGCTCTTCTCGGCGGGCTTTTCTTCCGCCTTCTTGTCGTTTTTGTCGGCCTTGTCGTCGGCCTTCTTCTCGTCCGCGGCCTTCGCCTTGTCGCCCTCGGGCTTCACCGGGGCGGGCGCGACCTCGAGCCCGGCGATGTGCGAGCGCAGGACGTTGATGCGGATCTTCTCCTTCTGACCGATCGCGAGCACCGCCTCGTTCGCGTCGATGGTGACGATCTCGCCGAGGATGCCCGAGGAGGTCCGCACCTTCTGTCCCGGTCGCAGCGACTTGAGCAGGTTCTCCTGCTCCTCGCGCCGCTTGTTCTCGGGCCGGATCATCAGGAAGTACATGATGACGAAGAAGACGGCCATGAAGCCGCCCTGCATCGCGCAGCTCATGCCGGGCTCGCCTGCGGGCGCGGCCGCGGACGCATCGCCCGACGCCACGGCGCTCGAGGGCGCGGTGCCCGACGCCTGCAGCCAGAACAAGAGATCGAGGAGGGCGAGGTACATAGGGGCCGACAGGAGGGGGGGCGAAAAGGTCGGCGGTTCTACTGCGGGCCCCGGAGAGCGTCAACGCGGGGTCTGTCCGCGAGGTCGACAGAGGGACCGGATCCACGCGAGCATGCGGGCGCGACCGGTTCCGAGCGTCCGGGCGCCATTGGCCGATGAGCACCCTTCGAGTCTTCGTGGTGGACCCCGACGAGCAGCGCGCCGCGTGGCTCGAGCGGCTCGCCGCGGCGCACGGCCACGAGGTGATCCGCTTCGACAACGGCGAGCGCGCGATCGACGCGTTCGTACAGAAGCCCGCCGACGCGCTGCTGGTCGAGTACGTCCTGCCGGGCCGCGATGGCGTCGCGACGGTCGAGGCGATTCGGTGGGCGCCGGGCGGACGGGACGTGCGCGTCGTGCTCCTGGCGCGAGAGGAGCCGATCACGGCGCCGCTCCAGATGCTCGCGCTGCGCGTGGATGCGCAGAGCGCGCTCGTCGGGCCCGTCGACGAAGCAGCGATCGAGCGCGCGCTCGCCGATCTCGAGCACGACTGGGACGACGAAGGGACCCTCGCGCTCGGCGACGACTCGTACGCAGACCATCTGAAGGAGGCGCGTCGCGGCAGCGTCCCCGGGCCCGCGCCGCAGCAGCCGCTCCCTCCGCCGCGGCCGCCGCACCAAGAGTGGCTCGATGCGGCGACGGTGATCGCGGGCGCAGTGCGTGTGGAGACGGTGGAGGCGAGCTTCGGCGACGAGCCCACCACGCGCGGCGCGGACGCCGAGCTCGCGCGCGCCATCGGGATCGCGAAGGCGCCGCCCGCGATGGATCGCCCGATCGCCACGTTCGACGACGTGACGACGACCGAAGCTGGTGAGAGCGTGGGCACTGCCGCGACGGTGTCGCAGCGGCCCATCGACGCGAGCGTGGCGCGCGCCATCCTCGGCATCTCGGGCGGGCGCATCACCAGCCGACCGGGCGTGAACAAGACGCCCTCGACGAGCACACGCTTCGCCGCGCCCGTTCCGACCTCGAGCTTCCGAGCGCCGACCTCGCCTTCGTCTTCGAGCGTGGCGATCCCCGGGGCGCGTCCGCCCAGCAGCCCGCCCAGCAGCTCGTCCAACAGTGCGCACCGCGGTCCGCACGCCAGTCTGCAGAGCGGTCCGCCCGCCTCGTCGGCGTCGCCCGCCGCGCGTGGGTTGGCGATGGCGCACGAGGCGATCGAAGAGCGGCCTCACCCCGCGAGCGAGCCGGCGCCCAGCGCCGAGGGATCGGCGGGCTCGAGGCGCGCGGAGATCTCGACGCGACAGATCACGGTGCCGCGCGAGGGCCCGACTCTCGAGCCGCCCAGCGCGTTCGAGCCGCCACGCCCGTCCGACACGCCGAGGGCGAGCACGACCTCGTCCTCGGAGGACGCGGAGCTCGCGACGCACCGTCGCCTCGCCCCCGATCCGCAGACGGTGGACGAAGGGCGCTTCGTGCGAGAGCGAGCACGCGAGACCCTGCGCAGCGAGTGGTCGGGGACCTTCAGCACGACGCCCTTCCCTGCGCTCCTCCGCCGCATCGCCGACGAGCGCGCCAGTGGTGGTCTGGTGTGCACCGCGCCAGCCGCGGGCCGCGGCGCGCGAGAGAGCGTCGATGGTGAGATCACCACCAAGGTGGTCTTCTTCCGCGGCGGCGTGCCCGTGCACGTGCGCTCGAACGTCGTCGACGAGTGCCTGGGGCAGCTCTTGCTGCGCAAGAAGCGCATCGGCGTGGCCACGCTCGAGGAGTCGATCCGTCGCATGCGCGAGCGTGGCGGCCTGCAGGGACAGATCCTCGTCGAGATGGGCGCGCTCTCGCCGATCGATCTGGGCGAGCTGCTCTCCGAGCAAGTACGACAGAAGCTGTTCGATCTCTTCGGCTGGCGGCGCGGTGAGTTCCGCTTCGCGGCGGGCATGGAGGCGCCGCGCGATGGCGTCGCGCTCGAGATGGCGCTGCCCGACATGGTCTACGAGGGCGTGTGCGCCGCGATGCCTGCGACGCTCCTGCTCGACATCATGACGCCTCGCCTCGACAGCTTCGTCGTGCCCGATCCGGTGCGCCTCTCGCGCTTCGCGCGGGTTCGCGTGGCCAAGGATCTGCGCGATGTCCTCGAGCGCCTCGACGGCGCGACGCGACTCCGCGACGTGCTCCGCGCCGGCTCGCGACCGGGCGCGATCGCGCAGCTCCTCTACGCGCTCGAGTGCCTGGGCGCCGTCGAGCTGTCGGCCGTGCCGCAGCACCGACGCGTGCAGCTGCCGCCACTCTCACTCGAGCACGCGCTCGATCTGCCGCCGCTCGCGCCGAACGCCGACGATGCCTCGTGGGACGACGTGACCAACGAGCGCGTCCGCGAGCAGAGCGCGCCACGGCTCGCGCAACGGCCGGCGCCTGCGACGCACTTCGAGGGTGAAGCGGACGGCGCGCCGACGAGCACGGCACAGCCCAGCGTGTCCGAGCTGTCGGCGATGCCTTCGGTGTCGCTCTCGGACCTCGTCGAGTCGCGGAGCGACGAGTCAGCGGTCGCCGTCACGCGTGGTCGCCCCGCGCTCGACGCTCAGGGAAGCGCGCGGGGAAGCGCCGCCGAGGCGCGCAACCTCGACGCCCACGTCGACCGCATGTTCGAGGCCGAGCGCTGCTTCCGTCGCGGCAACCGGTCGCTGGCCAAGGGCGATCACCGCGAGGCGCTCGCCGCCTTCGAGCGCGCTGTGGAGCTGTGCCCCGACGAGGGCGAGTTCGTGGCGTACCAGGGCTGGGCCCGGTACTGCACCGACCCCTCCAGCCGCGCGACGACCGACGCGGCGCTCGGCGATCTGGTGCGCGCGACGAGCCTCGCCCCGGACCTCCACCTCACCCATCTGCTCCACGCCCGGGTGCTCGATCACGCCGGCCGACCCTTCGGCGCGCTCGAGGCGTACCGCGAGGTCCTGGCCCTCGAGCCTTCCATGTCGGAGGCCCTCGAGGCGGTCGACAGGTTGGAGCGAAACACCCCCTGACAGACATCACGAACGGCGAGCCTTTGCTGTAAGCTGCGCGGCGATGGACGTCACGTGTGAGCGTTGCGGTACGGAGTACGAGTTCGACGAGACCCTGGTCTCGGACCGCGGCACGACCGTCAAGTGCACGAACTGTGGGCACCTCTTCAAGGTCTTCCGTCGCAGCGGCGAGCCCTCGCGCGCGGACGAGAGCACGAAGATCTGGCAGCTACGGACCGCCTCGGGTGAGACGCAGTCGTTCGGCTCACTGAAGGACCTCCAGCGCCTGATCGCGGAGGGGAAGGTCTCGGAGGACGACAAGCTCGCGCGCACGGGCGAAGGCTGGAAGCGGCTGGGCGACATCGCCGAGCTCGCGACGTTCTTCCAGGCCGCGCGCGTCGCGAAGCCCAAGCCGCCCGCGTCCGCTGGGCACGCGCCGCCTCC
>JAFLCL010000181.1 GCA_017303575.1 Deltaproteobacteria bacterium | reverse complement strand
CGACGGCGACCATCCCGACCAGCCGACGCTCGACCGCGACGAACGACGGCGTGCGCCCTCGAGACGCGAGCGCGTCGGCGCGCTCCTCGAGCGGCGAGGTGTCCACGCCGGCCTCCGCGAGCCAGGCGCGCGTGCCGATCCGCACCCGCTGCTCCGAGACGGTCGCCTCGATGCCGTACCCCGCCATGCTCGAGAAGCGATCGGCCTGCACCGTCGGCGCGCCCCGCGCGCGTGCGCCCTCGACGATCGCGCGGGCGATCGGGTGCTCGCTGTGGGTCTCCACCGACGCCACGAGCGTCAGCATCGCCGCCTCGTTGCCGTCGAGCGCGACGACGTCGGTCAGCTCCGGCTTCCCTTCGGTCAGAGTGCCTGTCTTGTCGAGCAGCACGGTGTCGATCCGGCTGGCTGCCTCCAGCGTGGCGCCACCCTTGACGAGCACGCCTAGCTCGGCGCCTCGACCGGTCCCCACCGCGACCGCCGCCGGCGTCGCGAGGCCGAGCGCGCACGGGCACGCGATCACCAGCACCGCGACGAACCGCTCGATCGCCATGGCGATTCCGTCCGGCGTCGGATCGAGCGTCGCCCACGCGGCGAGGGTCAGGACCGCGATCGCGAGCACGATGGGCACGAAGACGCTGCTCACGACGTCGGCGAGCCGTGCGATCGGTGCCTTGCTCCCCTGCGCCTGCTCGACCGCCTCGACGATCCGCGCGAGCGCCGTGTCCCTCCCGATGCGCCCGACGCGGAACGTCAGCGCGCCGCTCTGGTTGAGCGTGCCACCGAAGACCTTCGCGCCGACGACCTTGTCGACCGGCATGCTCTCGCCGGTGAGCATCGACTCGTCGACCGCCGAGCTCCCCGAGAGGACCTCGCCGTCGGTCGGGATCCGCTCGCCAGGGCGCACCAGCACGTGGTCGTCACTTCGCAGCGCGTCGATCGCGACGTCCTCCTCGCGCTCGCCTGCGATCCTCCTCGCGGTCTTCGGCTGGAGCGCGACGAGCCCGCGTACCGCGTCGGCGAGATGCTTCCGCGCGCGCGTCTCGAGCACCTTCCCCAGGAGAACGAAGGTGACGATCGCGCCTGCCGCCTCGAAGTACACGTGGGGCATCACCCCGTGCTCGGTGTGGGGGAACAGGCTCGGGAACAGCACGGCCACCGCCGAGTACGCGAACGCCGCGCCCGTCCCGAGCGCGACGAGCGTGTTCATGTCACTCGTCCGGTGCGCGAGCGCGCGTCCGGCGAGCCGGAAGAAGCGCATGCCCGGGCCGAGCACGACGATGCTCGCGAGCACGAGCTGCACTGCTCGCCCGGTGGCTCCGTCCGCTCCCGGGATCGCGCCGTGCGCCATGCCCAGCACGAGCAGCGGGATGGTCGCGGACGCTGCGATCGCCAGGTCGCGTACCAGGGCGCGGCGGTCCTCCTCGTCGATCCGTTCCCGGTGCTCGGCGTGGCTCGCGATCCCCGCTCCATCGAACGTCGGTCCGGCGGGTGTGCTCGGAACCGAGTAGCCCGCCCCCTCGATCGCCGCGACCAGCGCCGGCCCTGACGCGACGTCCGGATCGATCGTGACGGTGGCGCGCCCCAGCGGCAGGTTGACGCTGGCGTCGACGACCCCGGCCACGCGCGCCAGCGCGGTCTCGACGCGGCGGACGCAGGCCGCGCACGTCATGCCCACGACGTCGAGCTGCACCGCCACCTGCTCGCCGTTCGCGGGGATCACGTCCTCTTCGATCGAGAGCGTGCTCGCGTCGCTCGCTCGGCCTGTGTCGTTCGTCGCTGCACTGCTGGATCCCATGGCTGCCTCCTGCGGCCCTCGCTTGTCCGGGCGACGGCGGCTGGAACGAGGACGCGCCGGCTCGCTGTCGATTACGGCGTCGCGATGCGTAATGCCGAGCCACCTCGTGCGTGAGCGTGCCGGAGCCCCAGCCATGCCCCCTCGAGTCCTCCTCCTCACGATGCTGCTCGCGGCGCCCGTCGGCGCCTGCTCGCGGTCGGTTCCCAGCCACCTGCCGCGCACGTCCCCCGCCTCGGCCGAGGCGCCCGCAGCGGCCGCGGCGGTCCTCGGCCGCGCGCTCAGGGAGGACCCGCCGCTGCCCGGCGAGTCGACCGAGGGATGGGCTGGCCTCGACGCAGAGAGCGCCCCCGCGGCGCACGCCGGCCACGCGCACGGAGGCGGCCATGCGCACTGAGCTCCTCCCGGGGTTGTCGTGTCGGTCGCCACCTCCTTCGCCCTGTCCTCGGCGCGAGCGGCTGCTTCAACCTCCTCACAATCAACAGCAAGTCGCACCCGGCGACCGAGCCGCTGGTCGTCGCCTTCGGCCAACGCGTGATTCGCGGCGCGGCTGGCCCGTCGGAGTAGGTCGACATGGGCGGGATGTTCACGATCCTCAAGGTGCGCGAGGACGCGGACGCCGCGGATCCCAACGGCTGGTACGAGCATCTCCGGCGGGCACCGTCGCGCACCGCGCGGATGCCGCGCAGCTGCGCGCCGACTGGTTCGAGATCTGACGTAATCGACGCCCGCGCGCTGCGTCTGAAGGGCATGGACGGCGCGCTCCGCGCCGCCGCTTTCGAGGAGAACGTCATGAGCAGTCAGCGAGAGACTCTGTTGAACGTCACGGGCATGACCTGCAGGGGCTGCGCTCGGCATGTCGAGCACGCGCTCCGTGAGCTCGAGGGCGTCCGCGCCGTCGAGGTCAGGCTGCGCGAGGGGGAGGTGCGCGTCGAGCACGACGGGAGCGTCGCGCCGACCGAGCTGGTCGAGGCGCTGCGCGTGGCCGGCTACGACGGCGCGCCCGCGCTCTGACCACGGCGCCCTGCGGCCGGTACTTGCAGGTTCGCGAACACGAGGGGTCGGTGAGCGCCCGGTGGCAACGCGGGAGGGGTGCGAGCGTCGCTCATCGCGGGCTCGTGGCCGGCGCGCAAGGCCGGTGGCTGCTCCGCGGTCTGCCGTACGTTCGTCCCGAAGGGCCTCACCCGCCTGCTCCGAGCCAAGGGCCTGCCCCATCAGCTCAAGCCCATCCGCCCCGCGAGCGGCCCACCGCAACAGAACCTCGACTTCGGGCCCTGACGCCGCTGTGCGAGGAGCGCATGCCACGGCACAGCGTCGCCCGGAGCGAGCCGTCGTGGACCTCGCTTGACCCGCTCCGAGAGACCCTCGACGTGTGCTCGACGGCCACCGAGACGTTCACATCACCGCCCGGAGGACCCGTTCATCCGGACTACACTCGCCACTTCAGGGCAGCGGCGCGATGCGGAGGACGCTCGCCGGCGATCGCGTCGTCACGTAGAGCCGCCCTTCGACGTCGGCCTCGATGCCTCCGAGCTCGGCAGCACGGTCCGAGAGATCCAGGTAGTCGAGCTGGGCGCCGGTGAGGTCGAACGCGTGCACCATCCGACGCACTCGATCGGTCACATAGATCACTCCATCTCGGAGCGCGAGACCGGAAGGCTGGTCGAGCCCGTGGCCAGTGACGAGCGTCGTGAGCGTCGCGGACTCCATCGCGGTCATCGTCGCGCCATCGTAGTCGGGGCCGATCCTGCGCCCCGGCGCCCCGGACCGCGTGTCGAGCACCGCGACGCGGGCGTTGGCGGTGTCCGCGATGTAGAGCAGACCGGTCGCGCGATCGAGCTCGATGTGCGCGTTCGCCCCGGTGGCATGAAGCAGCTCGCCCTCGACGTAGCGGGTGATGACGGCGCCGCTGTGATCCTCGCCTCCGGGGCCGTGGTCCGCGCCGAAGTCGTAGTAGGTGATCGATTCGTGGTAGCCGTCGAACACCCAGAACGCGTTGTCGTGGTCCCAAGCGATGCCGACCGCGTTGGGGCTGTTGTGGAGCATGTCCAGGTGCGAGCCGTGTCCTGCGTCGAACCGCGTCACGTCGGCAGGCCATAGCGAGGGCCCCATGAAGTCCGCGGGGGTCGTCGGCTGGGTGACCTCGTCGGTGGCCTGAGACGTCGCGAACGTCCCGGATCCGCCCATCGCGAGACCCGAGGGCGACGCGAGAAAGTGATCCGAGCCGAGGCTGCGGCGACGAACGACGGTGCGGTCGGGCGAGCCCACGCGCGACACGATGACCACCGAGTCGTCGCCCTGATTCGTGATCCAGAGCTGGTGGTCCTCGCTCGGGTGGAACGCGACGTCGCTGGGCAAGCGAAGCCCGTCGCTGTCGGCCACGACTTCCAGCACCTCCACCGAGGAGCTCGTGTGCGAGCCGCGGCCAAGGAGCGCCAAACCCGTTCCGGCATCGCTACCCCCATCGGGAGGGTCCATCACTGGGGCGTCGCAGCCGACCGCGGCGAGCGTGGAGACGACGAGAGCGACCGTGGACGAGCGCATGATGCCTCCGCGTGGGGAGGGCGCAGTTGCCACATTCCTCACAGCGTGGCGAGCCACGATGCGCCGGTGTGACCGCGTCCGTCACACGGCTGGCTTGTAGCATCTCGCATCAGACGGCCGGCCTGTCCCGTTGGACGCCTCGGCGCTGACGGCTAAAGCGGATCCTGTGCGGACGTATCGAATACAGGCGGCGGTCGCCGGCGGGCTCGCGCTGCTCGTCGGCGCTTGCGCCTGTGGGATCTCGCACGACCGCCTCGACGCCACCCCCGGTGGGCCCGACGGCGGCCCTGACACGACCGTCCCCGACGGAGCGACCGAGGGGGTCATCTCGCTCGGCGTGGACTGCGGCGAGATGCGCTGCGCCGCCGACGAGGCGTGCGTCGTGGACTGCTCCATGGGCGCGCCCAGCCCGCGTACGTGCGTGCCGCGTGCGATGGAGCCGGGCCCCATCCACGGGACGCCCCCACCTTGGCCCTGCATGACGCTGGCGTGCCGTGGCGATCTGGACTGCGCAGCCGGCCGTCGCTGCGTCGCGATCCGCGGAGAGATCGAGCGCTTCGTGTGCACGGACGAGAGCGATGACTGCCCGCTCCATGTCGGGCACGTCTGCGATACCGACGCGGACTGCCACGCGTGCCCCTCGGGCGGCGCCACCGTGGGGTGCCGTCGTCGCGCGCTCGACCCGACGCTCCAACTCTGCGGGTTCTGACCCCCGAGCCCGGACGACGGGCTGGGTGCGATCGAACACTGCGTGAGGGTCGTCACCGCGCGGCATGGAAGGTGACCTCGTCAGTCACGCCGCGCGCAGTCTCGTTGCGTCGGCGCTCTCGTGCCCGTACGCGCCGCGATGGTGCTCGAGCTCGCTCGGCCTGCGCCGAAGAGGATTGGAGATGCCCATGGCAACGGTCTCTTAATCCGTTGGCTCTCGGTTCAAGTCCGAGATGACCCACTAGATCCCCCGAGGTTTTCGCCTCGGGGGTCTTCTTTTTGGTGCCACGGTTGGTGCCACGGCTCCCGGCGGCCAGCGGCACCACCGTGCCCTTCGGCACCACGATCTGGACTGCGTCCACGGCCTGGCGCCGGGCCGCGTCGGTCGCGTGCGCGTACCTCTGGGTCGTCTTGATGTCGGTGTGCCCAGCGAGCCGCTGGACGACGTGGATGGGCGTCCCAGCGTCGAGCAGGTTCGACACGAACGAGTGCCTGAGGTCATGGATGCGCGCCTCCACGCCGACCTTCGCGATCGCCTCCTGCCATCGGTCGTACGCCTGCCAGTAGGTGACCCCGAAGATCTGCTCCGAGTGCTTCGGCGCGATCGCGAGCGCGGTCTCGACGGCCGTGAGCGCCTCGGCGTTCAGCTCGATCTCGTGGTTCCGCCGGCCCTTCATGACGCGCGCCGGGTACCTGATCAGCTTCCGCTTGAGGTCGAGCCACGATCGCTCGGTCGCCAGAGCGGCGCCCACGCGGAGGCCGGCGTTGGCGACGAGCCCGAAGAGGGGGCGCACCTCATCGGGGAGAGCCCCGAGGATGGACGAGATCACCTCGGGCCTGAGCAACGTCCAAACCTCGTCGTTGGGCAGCTCCGGGAAGTTCTCGGGAAGCCGCGGGACGGCGATCGCGAACTCCTTCTCGGCGAACTTGAAGGTCTGGCGGAGCGTGGTGAGCACCCGGTTCGCGGTGGCCCTCTCGATGAACTCGGCCTGCACCATTGTGTCGAGGTCAGCCCGGAACGCCATCAGCTCCGCGCGCTCGAAGGTCCCGATCGGCCTCCGGTAGTCCAGCCGCGTGTAGATGTGGTTCTTGAGGTGGCCTTCGATGGCATCGACGTAGCGCGCCGCGCGGCCGTCGCTCCCGCGCTTCCTGAGCACCATCTTCGCGGCGATGACCTCCAGGCTGTCCGTACCAACCGCGATCTGCTCCCGAGCCCACCGGGTCACAAAGGCGACGGCCGCGGCCTCAGCTTCGCCACGAGCGCCGCGACCGAGCGGTCGGCGGACTCTCTCGCCGCCCGCCGGCTGGAAGTCGATCCACCAGCCTCGGTCCTGGTCGCCGGATCGGTCGATGATGCTGACCTTGCGGACCGTCGGGTGCGTCCCGACGGGGAGGTGGACATGGAACCGTGGGGAGGCTTTTCGCTGTCGCGCCATCGCTGCACCTGCTCAGGGGAGAACCACTTCTTGCCCCTCGTCGTCGTCCTACCGGACGGCCTGAGGTGGCGGCTGATCGTCCGCGCGGAGATCCCGAAGAGGATCTCGATGTGCTCCTCCAGGAGCGGGAGCCCGCGGTCGAAGCGGGCGACGGCCTCCTCGAAGGGCGTCATATTCCTGGGTGCCGTCAGCGCCGCCGTGAGGTCGGCCAGCGCGCGGACGGCGGGGTCGGCTGCCGAGTCGTAGCCGGTGAACCACCACGCCATCTCACGCTCCCGACGCTGGGAGCCCGGGGCTACTGACGCCCGCGAGGAGAGCCTCCAGGCTCAGCTCCCCGCCGGACGCGGCGACGAGTCGGCGTGCCACGTCGTACGACACGCGGCGGCCTCGCCGCGCGCGATCCACGGTCGCCAAGGACACGCCAGCCTCGAACGCGATCGAGATCGGCGTGCGGCGTCGTGCCGCCATCCAAGCGCCGAGCGGAGAGCTGCGATGCGAGTCACTCATGCGCGTCAGATTAGCGCAGCCCTCCTCCGCATCAAGCCTAAGGTGCCGATTTTGTTGACAAAACTTGACCGTCGCATCCTGCGGGATGAGATGAGTTCGTCAAGGTTGTCGAGCGCGCCTGCGATCGGACCAGCGCGAGATCAGGTCGATGACGATGTCGTTGATGCTCCTGCCCTCGGCAGCCGCGACTCGGCGGAGCTGGGCGTGAAGGGGCTTGGGTAGCCGGACCAGCAGGGGCGTCAGGCTTCCGCGTGCGTGCTTGCGCGGGCGACCGCGCTTCGGAGCGGCGTTGCGAGGTGACTTGGGCTTGGCCGCTGCCTTGAACATTGATGATTACATGATATCATCAAATTGTCATGGCGCCACCACCTCTCCGCGTCGCTCGCTACCTTCGGGTCAGCACGCGCGACCAAAGCCTCGACCTCCAGCGTGACGAGACCGCTGCCTACGCGGCCCAGCGCGGGTGGACGGTCGTCGCGACCTACGAGGACACCATGTCGGGCGCCTCGACGAAGCGTCCCGGCCTCACCCAGGCCATGGCCGATGCCCGCCGCGGCAAGTTCGACCTGCTCCTCTGCTGGAAGTCGGATCGGTTGTTCCGCAGCTTGTCGGACTTCGTGCGCACCGTGACCGAGCTGGGCGAGATGTCCGTCGCCTTCGCGTCGGT
Source organism: Deltaproteobacteria bacterium (assembly GCA_017303575.1). Taxonomy (GTDB): domain Bacteria; phylum Myxococcota_A; class Polyangia; order Polyangiales; family Sandaracinaceae; genus JAFLCL01. The sequence goes on along the minus strand of JAFLCL010000181.1, from coordinate 10,835 downwards.
CACCGAGCCGATCGACAGCTCGACCGCCGCCGGCCGGCTTGTGGCCAACATCCTCGCCGTCCTCGCCGAGTTCGAGCGCGGCCTCATCCGCGAGCGGTGCGTCGCTGGTGTTGCCGCCGCGCGCCGCCGTGGAGTCCGCCTAGGCCGTCCGCCGGCCCGGTTCGACCTGGACCACGCCCGCGATCTTCGCGAGGCTGGAGAGTCCTACAAGGCCATCGCAGGCAAGCTCGGCGTCTCCGTGGGCGTGGTCCACAAGGCCCTCCGCGAGGTTCACAAAACGTCCCCCGAGGCGCCTCCGGATCGGCCCGCTTTGTCGGTGCCCGCGGACGCGGCGTGAGCGTTCAGAATCGAAGAGGTTCCTGAACGCGCGCGCCTACGAGAACCGGATGCCGAGTTGCTCCCCCGCACGCGGCTGCGCGCCCTCGATCGAGAGCGAGCCCGAAGGCGGCGTCCGAGGGGCAGCTCGCCCAGAACGTGGTGCTCTCCACCGAGCAGGTCAGTTCTCCACCCGTGCGTGGTAGCCAGCCTCCTCAATGGCTTGGACGATTCGGGCCGGGGTGACCTGCGCTGGATCGTAGGCGACGACCGCCCGAGCTTGTTCGAGGCTGACGGTGACCTCGCGTACGCCGGGTAGCCGACTCACCGCGACGCGCACGGCGATCGGACACGTCGCGCAGTGCATCCCCTCGACGTGCAAAGTGACGCGCGACTCGGCCTGGGCCTGCACCGGGTCGGACGCCGCGACCGACGCCGCGCCGAGTCCCGCGACCGCGAGGAGAGTCCCCGACGCCGCTCCGACGATCCACCTCTTCATTCGACCACCTCCTGGGAGATCACGCGCAGCAGGAAAGTTTCGCAACGTCCTTCTCGAACGTCTGGGCGGCGAGCTTGATGGCCTCGGCGCTGGTGAGGTACGGATGCATCATCGCTCCGAGTTCCTCGATGCCGACGCCGAACCGCATCGCCATCACGGCCTCTTGCACGATGTCCCCCGCCTCCGGCGCGAGGATGTGCGCGCCGAGGAAGCGCCTCGTCTTGGCGTCAGCCACGAGCTTGACCAGGCCGCGCGTGTCGCGGGCTGCGATCGCCCGCGGGACGTGGGTCATCGGCAGCTTCGACACGATGATCTCGTGACCGGCCGCGCGGGCAGCGCTCTCGGTGAGCCCGACCGAAGCCAGCGCGGGATCGGTGAACGTGACGCGCGGCACCAGGTTGAGGTCGAACCTGCGGCCACTTTCGCGCAGCGCGTTCTCCGCCGCGAGGCCTCCGGCGTACGCCGCGACGTACACGAAGGCGGGATCGCCGATCACGTCCCCCGCGGCGAAAACCTCCGGGCGGCTCGTTCGGAGCTGCTCATCGACCAACACCTCGCCCTTCTTGCCGAGCGAGATTCCGGCCTCGGCCAGCCGGAGGCTGGTGGTGTTGGCGCGGCGCCCGGTCGCAACGAGGAGCTGCTCCGCCTCGAAAGCCTGCGTGCCCTCCGAGTCCTCGATCAAGACGCGGTAGCGACCCGGGGCGCCGCCCACTTCACGGATCGCGGCGCCGGTGCGCACCTCGATGCCCTCCGCCGCGAGCGAAGCCTCCAGCGCTGCGCTGAGGTCCTCGTCCTCCGCAGTGACCAACCGGGGAAGTGCTTCGAGGATCGTCACCTTCGTCCCGAAGCGGGCAAATGCCTGCGCAAGCTCGACGCCGATCGCGCCGCCACCGATCGCGATCAGGCTCGCGGGCAGCGACGTGAGCTCCATCAGCGTGGTGCTCGTCAGGTACGAGACGCGATCGAGCCCCGGGATCGGCGCGGCCCACGGAGAAGCTCCCGTCGCGATGATCACCTTGGGCGCGGCTACCGGCTGACCGTCCACCTCGACGGTGCCGTCCGCTCGGAAGCGTGCCGTGCCGCGGATCAGCCGGACCGTGGGATAGGCCGCGAGCACGTCCCAGTACTTCGCGCGCTGTAGCGCGGTCACAAGCTCCGCCTTCTGTGCCACGACGGTAGCGAAATCGAACGACTCGACCCGGGTGCGCAGACCGTCGAACGCCGAATGCTCGGCCTGGTGCTTGGCCTCCGCTGCGCGGATCAGTGTCTTCGACGGGACGCACCCGACGTTCACGCACGTGCCGCCGAGGGCGCCACGCTCGACGATCGCGACGCTCGCGCCCAGGTCAGCGGCCCTGAGCGCGGCGGCAAAACCGGCCGAGCCACCACCGAGGACCAACAGATCGAGGCGGTCACCCCGGCGGACCGACGGCGCCCCGCCGGACGCGATGCGCTCCTCACGACCGACGACGCGGAAGCCGGCCCCCTCCACAGCAGCGGCAAGCGTGTTCGAGTCGGCCTCGTGGGTGGCGACGACCTTGGCGCGCCCGGCGCCTTGGTCGGTGTGGCTCTCTCGCACCCCCGGCACGGCACCGAGCCGCGCATCGATCGACCGCGCGCAGTGCTCGCAGGTCATGCCCTCGATCGTGAGCAGAACCTCGCGGACGTTCATCAGATCGCTCATCGTCTCGTTCCCTTTGGGCTCATTCGAGGATCAGGGGCAACACGTACGGCAACGCGAGGAACACCAGGACGGCCGCGGTCGCCACCCACAGCATCACCCGCCCCGTGCGGTTGGTCCTCGGAGCCGCGCAGTCGCAGGAGGCCTGGTCGCTTCCGGCGGCCCCTCCGACGATCGCCGTCGTCCGAGGGCGCCCATACGTGAAGTAGTACCCCGCGCCGAGGAGCACGAAGGTCAGCGCCATGAAGTACGGACGGTACGGTTCGAAGGCCACGAGGAGGCCCGCACCGCCGATCCCGAGCAGCGCGAAGATCAGGGGGCCAACGCAGCAGGCCGACGCGATGAACGCCGTGAGGATCGACCCGGCGCTCGTTGCGAGCGAGAGCCCAGTGCCGTGGCCTTCCCACGCGCCCGCGATCGTCGCGCGCTTGGTAGCGTCTCTGTTGGTCAACTCCATCCTTCCACTCCTTCCGGTCAACGGACGCACCCATCCTCGCCGTCGTCCAGCGCGTGCAGGATGGGGCATCGCGCGTCGTTCGGTTCGTCCGCGCACGTCACGGCAAGCTCACCGAGTGCCGCGCGCATGCGGTTGAGCGCTGCGATGCGCTCGTCCAACTCCACGATCTTCCGCTCGGCGCGGTCACGAACCGTCGCACATCCACCCGTGCGATCCCGCAGAGCGAGCAGATCCCGGATCTCTTCCAGGGTGAACCCGAGCTGCTTGCTCCGGCGGATGAAACGGATGCGCTGGACGACGCCGGCCGGGTAGCGGCGGTACTTCGAGCGGCCACGCGGCACGAGCGGGATGAGCCGCTTCCGCTCATAGAAGCGGACAGTCTCGACGAGCACGCCAGCCCGCGCCGCGACTTCACCGATGAGAAGGCTCTCCATCAAGACCTCTACAGAGCCTGAACCCTGTACCATGGTACGGAGTCAAGTTGGGCCCTACGGCAGTTCGCCCAGCTCGAACGAGGGTCGATCCGCGCTTCATGCGGCTGATGGCCTCGGTGCCGAGGTCGGCAGCTCCCCAAGCAAGCTTCGCCTTCCTGCGCAGGCGGATCTCGGCGGCGATGGAGCGAGCTACACGCGCACACCCGAGCGGCGTGGCGGAGGGGGCGGCCGCACCTGGCCCCGGGGCCACCCGGGCTACTCGATCGCCGTGAGCCCCTTTCGCGACCCGCATGTAGTGCAGCGCCAGCCGACGGGTAGGAGCGGCAGGAGGAGCAGCAGCACCAAGCTGACGCCGAACGTGGGGACGGCAGCGAGCAAGAGGAAGCACCCGCAGCCCGACTTGTCCCAGCCGACGACCGCTCGTCGGTGTCCGCACGTCGCGCAGTGCGCCGACTTCATGATCTCGCTGGGCCCGGCTGTCGTCGTCACGGCGCGCCCTCCGCGGTGGTGTCCAGGAGGATCTCGTCGGTCCTGGTGTTGGTGATCCGGATCGCGACGACGCGCCCCTGGATCAGCGCGCCGGCCCCGATGTCCGTCTCACCGATCGCGTCCCGATGCATCCGCCGATCGACGCGGGCAGAGGCGGTCTCGAAGATGATCTCGGCGCGCAGAGCGGGCGGGCCACGTAGGGCGCCCAGCATCCCCTCCGGTGCTCGTACCAGCTCGGCAGCCCGCTCCTCCGGCACCTCGATGTGGGTGGCGACAGGCTCGGCGGCCCACTCGCGGTAGATGCCGACGACGGTGCCTTCTCGCTCGCGGTGCTCAGCCACGCGGGCACGGCTCAGCGCGATCGTGATCGCCATGCCGGAGCCGCGACACGACGACAGGGCGTCGATCGTTGCCGGGTAGCGCTGCCGGGCGAAGTCGTACTCGCCCAACTCCACCCCGCGCGTGACGCGGAAGCGTCGGCCTTCGAAGCGTCCCGCGAGTTCGTCCCGCTCTGCCTCAGCGGCGCGCCGCTCGAACTCGTCCCGGCCTGGCGTGTAGCTGGGGATGATGGCCCACAGACCGTCGGGGCAGCTCGAGTCGATCCTCGTCACGGCAGGGTCATCCCAGAGCGAGAGCCGCACGGGCTCCGGCGGCGACGGATCATCACCCGGCGGTTCCGCGAGAGGCTCGGGAGGGGCCGTGGGGCGTGCTGCGTCGGGGGCCGACCGATCCCCCGTCACGATCGGAGGAGAGGTGGCACGCGGGCTGGAAGGCGGCGGCGCGGTGGTTCCGATGGCCCTGGCGCACATCCACATGAAGCAGCATGACCCGCACGAAAGGGTCCCGAGGGCGAGGCCGACGATGAGGATGAGCCGCTTGCGATCGGGCATGGCTAGAGCGCCGATCCGTTTGAAAGACGGATCATTTCGGTCACTTGGAAGCCGACGATCGACATGACGGGCGTGGTCGTGATCGTCTCGTGCCTCGCGGCCGCGCATCGGTCGCGTTCGGAGGCGACGATGACGGTGCCGCGATGGACTCCACCGAGCGAGATCACGAAGCGCGAGGCGTTCCTTCTGAAGCGACTCGAGCGGACCAAGAAGCTGTTCCGCTTCCTTCGTGAGCATCGGCTCGACCTGTTCGATGCCGCGTTCCAGGACGAGCTCGCGTCGATGTACCGCGACACCGACGAGGGGAAGGAAGCTGTGCCGCCGGCCCAGCTCGCGATGGCGATCTTGATGCAGGCCTACACCGCCACCTCGGACGCCGAAGCGATCGAGAACACGGTCGTCGACGCGCGCTGGCGCATGGTGCTCGGCACGCTCGGTCCCGATGAAGAAGAACCGCCGTTCTCTCAAGGCACGCTGCAGCGATTCCGTCAGCGCATGATCGCGCACGACATGGATCGTCGCCTGCTCGAGCGAACCGTCGAGCTCGCGAAGAAGACGCCTGGATTCGACTACAAGAAGCTGCCCAAGAGCGTCCGCCTCGCCGTCGACTCTCGCCCGCTCACTGGCGCTGGAAAGGTCGAGGACACGTTCAACCTGCTCGGCCACGCGGCGCGGCAGCTCCTCAGTTGCGCAGCCGCGATCGCCGGACTGGAACCCAGTGACGTCGCAGCGAAGGTCGACGCACCTGCGCTCGTCGCGAGCAGCACGAAACGTGGTCTCGACGTCGACTGGAACGATTCCGCGCAGAAGGCCGGCGCGATCAAGAAGCTCGTCGAGCAGATCGATCGACTCGAATCGTGGGTCCGACAAGAGCTGGGCGACGCCGCCGAGAGGCCGCCCCTCTGCGAGCAACTCGCGACGCTCGCGCAGCTCCGAGAGCAAGACCTCGAGCCCGACCCCGGTGGTGGCGGCCCACGCATCCGCGACGGCGTCGCGAGCGATCGGCGGATCTCGGTCGAGGACCCCGAGATGCGCCACGGCCGCAAGAGCAAGAGTCAGACGATCAAGGGCTACAAAACCCACCTCGGCGCTGACCTCGACACGAACCTCATCGTCGCCTGCGCCGTGACGCCGGCGAACAAGCCCGAGGCCGAGGCCCTGCCTGCGATCCTCGACGACCTCGCGCGCCATCGCGACCGAAACACCATCGGCTCGCTGCACGTCGATCGCGGATACGTCGCGAGCACGGCTGTGCGCGAGCTCTGCGACGCAGGTGTGCCGATCGTCTCGAAGCCGTGGCGCGGGCAGACAGGACACCTGTTCGGCAAGAGCGACTTCAAGCTCCATCTCGGGCATCGCACGATCACGTGCCCCGCGGGGCACACGGAGCGGATCGAGCTGGGCACGACCACGAGCTTCCCTGCTGCGACCTGCGACGCGTGCCCGATGCGCGCCAAGTGCACGGCGGCCGCGCGGGGCCGCGGACGCAGCGTGACGATCGCGGCAGACGAGCTGCTTCAGAAGAACCTTCGCTCTGCAATTGCGACTCCCGCGGGACGAGAAGGTCTTCGTGCTCGCGTCGGCATCGAGCATCGTCTCGCGCATCACGCCCGCAAGCAGGGCACCCGAGCTCGTTATCTCGGCATCCGCGGCAACGTCTTCGACAGCCGGCGTCACGCCGCGAATCTCAACCTCGAGCAGCTCCAGCTCGCGGAAGCCGCATGATCATCAGGCATTCGAATGATTCGGTGCTCTAGAGGCGGTCCGCTGCGCCTTGGCGACCGAACCCGCTTCATTAGTTACCACAAGTGTGGGCTCCATTAGTAGCGCGGACGGGCGTGATCTGCGAGGGTGGACTTCGGCTCGTTCCTCAAGCGCCTCGGGAAGAACGTCCGGCGCGCTCGATGGGCCGCCGGCCTCACGCAGGCGCAGCTCGCTGCCAAGGGCATCTCGTTCCGCTACCTCGGCGAGATCGAGCGCGGCGAGCGCAACCCCTCGGTCGAGACGTTGTTCATCCTCTCGCGCCACCTCGGCGTGACGCCTGCGCTCCTCGTGGACGTGGACGCCGCGGCCACCGAGCGCGCCCGGGCGAAGCTCACCGGGGCGACGATCGAACCGCCGAAGCGCGGCAGGAAGCCGAGTGCTGTTCGCCACCAGCGGAGCCGATGACTCCCCCATGGGGTTGGTGGCCAGGAGTCACGGGGCGCAGCACCTCCCCGATACCGTCGGACTTCCGGACGGCCTCATCGATGGGGAGGGGCATCGCCCGATGCAGCTTGGCCACCTTCGCCGCGAGGCGCGCGATGCGCGCGGCCCGCTCAGGGGCCGCCGCAAGGTACCGATCGAGGTGCCGGAGGACGAACTCCCCGTGGCGCTCGAAGGTCTCCGTGCGCATCCGGTGCGGGCGCGTGAGCGGCGCGAACGTGGGGCCGGGCTGACCGAGTTGCGCTCGACGCCGACGGACCATGAGGAGTGCCCGTTCCGGCGCCCTCAGGCGGGTGCTCTCGTAGGCGAGGTGAAGACATCGCCTACAGCCCCAGGCAGGCTCCACGTGCGATGCGACGTAGAGGTGGCGCACGGCGTGACCGCACCCCGGGCAACCGACCTTCCAGCGCAGGCGGTCCGCCCGGCCGGCGACCCGCTCAGCGAACGCCTCGACGAGGGCCGACACCAGCACGCCGGAACGGAGGCGTGCGTCGATGCGGATGACCCCGTCGCCCTCCTCGGCATCGAGCACGGCCTCGAAGGCGATCCAGAGGGCACCATGCCCCGCGTGGGCCTCCACGTAGCCCGACGCGCGCCCCGGCCCCTGACGCCTCGCCTCGTGGACGATCGGCGTGATCGACACGACCAGCGGCACGCTCTCGACGGTGGGTTGCGTCAACGTCAGCGACCTCGCGCGGTCGAAACTTACAGCCTCCACCTCAAGTGGCCCCGGGTGCCGTCAGCATCGGCGGGTCACGACCGACCCGCGCTCCGCTGCGCACCAACCCATGCGAGCCCAGGCGGTGGCACTCGCGGAGGTAGGAGTCGGTTCGTCGGAGCCCTCGCACGAGCGGGGCCGTGGAGCCGCAGTGGACGCAGCACCGCGACGATGGCGAGGCCGGCTCCCCGCCACCAGCATCGAGGCTCACTGCGTCACCTGAGGCCGGCACGGGGCTGTCGGACGCGCCCCCCTCCACGACGCCGTCGTCGTCGTCCTCGACCGCGCCGAGCCCGCGGAACGCGCCGTAGGGCTCGGCAAGATGGACGTACCGGCTCGCCAGCTCGAAGCGCGCAGCGACCATCGGATCGATCGGCATCGGTCGGACGGTCTCGTCGGCGAGGTACTCCTCGGACTCCTCCACCGCGCCGAGTTGGAGCTGCACCCGGGTGCCGACCGGCGTCCTCGGCCGCCTCGGGGGCTTGTGCCCTCCCTTCTCCGAGTAGCGGGCTGCGCGCACCACGGCCGCCTTCGTCTGCTCGACACCGGAGGTCGTGAGCACCTCCACGTCCACGAACCCGCTGGTCTGGTCGATGTCCTTGCACCACGAGGCCAGCTCGGTGCTCGTGACCGGCGGACCGAAGTAGACGCCGTGGACGTGGAGCATCCCGCGGTACGAGGTCTCGATCATCCGGAAAAGCCCGGCTCCGGGAGCCTTGAGCCGGTTCCGCCAGAGCTTGCGGCTGAACTCGATCAACGACCTGACCTTCGCCTTCACCGCCGGGAGGTCGGCGGGCCGGCGCTGACCAGGCGACCTCGGGAACGTGATGGTGATCAACGCCCACTGGTACTCGGGCACGACGTTCACCTTGGGGAAGACCCGGTCGAAGAACTTGGCGCGGGCGTCAGCCCGCCGCTTCGAGCACACGTCGCAGGTACGGCCCGCGCAGAAGATCGCGCCACTGTAGAAGGTGCTCCCGGTGCCAGGCTGGTCGCGCCCGCAGTCCCCGCACCGATCGACCACCACGTACCTCTGACACTGCTGCCAGCGGTAGAAGAAGCGGGAGGCGCAATCGAGATCCTTCTTCGAGAGGCCGCGCATGAGGCGGCCGATCTCCACGGCCACGTCGTCCCGGTACTCGCTTCTGGTACAGCTCGGGACGGCGGGTTGACGAGGGCGCGGTGGCCGCGCCGTCGATCTTCCTCCTTCGAGGTCAAGTCGCGGTTCGCCGGACCGAGAGCTGCGCGGCGAGGGTCGATCATCGAGAGCAGACGGAGTACAACTCGTGTGTCGTCGCCGGGGCATGGCGCGACCTCCAGCTCTGGCCCCCGAGGCCGCGCCGACCCGCCGAACTAGTACTTCGGCGAGACGGTGCTGGTGTGCCTAAAGAGCCCGTTCGGGTCAGGGAAACGTTCGGATCTTCGGAGCCATCGATCGGATCAGGTCTCGGAGTTCGAGGCCGTCGTCTGCTGGTGGGATGCCTCGACGAGCCGCCACGCTCGCGCGTGCGGATCGACTGCGTCCGGCGTCGAGGGGCGCGACGAGCGCCTCCATCACACCGTGCTGGATCCGGCGCGTCCGGTACGTGGACTCGCGCAGCCCGCGCAGGCACCGCCAGACCCGCTCGGGGAGGACGATGCCTCCGAGGCACACCAGCCTGAACCCGCGATAGGCGAAGGTCCGCAGGTGGCGCCGACAGGTGGGCGAGCACCAGAGGGTTCCAGGCTCTGCCGCACGGCCGCGCGAACAGGCCATGCATGGCAGACCGTGGGGGAACGGCTCGGAGATGGTCATGCACTCCTCCAGCTCACGGAGGTCGCGCAGCGCGGACACGAGCACCTCGCCGCCGTGGTAGACGGCATCGACCACGCGATGGCACCTCGCGCAGTACACCCCGCCCGGGCCGTGCCGGAGTTGGTCGCGGGGGACGCGCGCACGGCACCCGACCGTCGCGCACGCGAAGGTGCGCTCGACGCGGTCGGGTCCACCACCGTCGCTGACGGCACCCGGGTTCCCGTCGCTCATCAGAGCGGATGCCTGGTGCCGCCGCTGGTGCCACGAGCTGTCGATCGGTGGCGTCTCGTGGCCCTTGTTTACGGGGAACGTCATCGCCGATCCCCCTGTTTCCTGGGCCCACCGCCGACCCGGAGACGCTCGATGACTTCTCAGGATCTGCGCGTCGCTGGTTGACGATGTTCCTCACAAGTGCGTGCGTGTCGTCGCCCGTCGCGGGTTGCACCTGCGAGCCGCCGACGCTCGACGGGCCGGATGCGTTTCGTGCCCCGCGCGAAGACACGAACGTCGATGCGTTCTCGGTGATGTCGGACCCGGACGCGTTCCTCGAAACTGCCTGCACGCGGTCACCTGCACGGCCACCGACTCGAATGGGAACGTCGGGACCGCCACGGTCAGGGTGACCTCGCGGTCACCCGTGGCGGTCATCAATCACCCCGGCGATGGGGAGAGACGGTCGGCCGTGAGCTCGATCCCGTTCGTGGGGGTGGGCCGCGACTTCGAGGACGGGAGTCTTCCCGCGAGCGCACTCGTCTGCACGAGCAACCTCGACGGGATGATCGGCACCGGGCTGTCGTTCAACCGGATGCTCACCGCGGGCACCAACGTCGTGACGCTCACGGTGACCGACTCCGGCGGGAACACCGGGACCGACACGATCACCCTCACGATCACGCCCTGATTCGAGCCGAGGCGACGGCCGCCACGGTCAGGGCGCCAGCAGCCTGGCGCGACGCGCTACCTCCGCGATCGCTTCTTCCCCCTCGGCGCGCATGTCGATCGCGAAGCCATCCGCGACCGACTCGACGTGGACCGTGACGCCGTGGGGCACCAGTGGGCAGTAAGACATCTCGGGCACGTCGTGACCGAGCGATGCGTTGCGGGCGAGGTGACACTCGAGGACGCGCTGGAGCCACTCGGCCGTGAGGCCCGGCACGGCACGCAGCACGATGCGCGCGCCGACGGTGCGTGCGCCCTCGGTGAGCTGTGTGACCGATGCGATGTCCTCGCGGTGCGAGAAGGGGCTCTGGTCGCGGTCCGCATCGGAGAGCCCGGCGCACTCGGCGGCCTCCGCGGCCCGGAGCGTCTCCGCCGCTGCGCGATGGGCCGCCGCCGCGTCGCGGTGGCGAGCG
>JAFLCL010000180.1 GCA_017303575.1 Deltaproteobacteria bacterium | reverse complement strand
GCGCCGCGCGACGGCGTGCGCGCGCGCGCCGAAGCGATCCTCGAGCAGCGTGCGCGCCTCCCGCGCGCTGCGTACGCCGCGATCAAGCGCGCGCTGCGGGAGCCCGCGTATGCAGGCGTCGCCGAGGCACACGCGCGCTTCCGTGAGGAGATCGTGCCCAGCTGGACCCACGCGATCCTCGCGTCGCGCACCTCGCAGGCGTGAGGCTCAACCGGAGCAGGGGAACCAGGCCTCGGTGACGTAGGGCCCGCGCACGGTGAGCCCGCCGAAGCGGATCAGGCGCAGGCTGCGATCGCCCGGTGCGCAGCGACCGAGCTCGGTCGTGGTGCCCACGGTCAAAGTGACGACCTGCGTGTGCCAGAAGGGCATCGACGACTCGCTCACCGTCGATCGCTCGAGCGTCGGTCCGGGCCAGCGCTCCGCGGGCATGCGTCCCGCGAAGCCAAGCGTGTACGGCAGCGTGAGGATCGAGGTCTCGCCTTCGGCCGAGAGCACCTCGCCCGAAGGGCCGTGCGGGATGCCCACGCGGCCCTCGAGCGCGCCGCCCATGCGAACCGCGGAGAACGACGCCGGCGATCGATCGAGGCCCTCGTGGCAGGTGACCGCGGTCTCGGGCGGCCAGAACGTCGAGGGCGCGTCCATCTCGCCGCACGTCACCGAGAACGTGCCGCCGTTCACGCGCCCCTCGAGGCGCACGAGGTAGCGATCGAAGCGCTCGTCGTCGTCGTCCTCGCAAATCGTCGCGAGCGGCGCGGGCAGGTCGGCGCGCAGGATCGGCTCGCCGTAGATGACGTTGCCCATCCGGCCCACGCCCGCGCCGAGATCGGCGAGCACCGAGCCGTCGGGCGCGAGCAATTGCGCGACGTCGACCGCGATGCAGTCGGTGGTGGAGCGCGCGAGGATCTGCACCGCCGCATGCACCGCCAGATGTGGCGCGTCGATGCCGCGCATGACGGCGAGCTCCGTGGTCCCCGCGCAGTGGATCGACGTGTCGTCGAACCGCTCGCTTCCCGCCGCGGGCTCGCACGCGCCCGTCGGCCACGGTCCTCCATCCAGCGTCGCGTCAGGGGCGTACGCATCCGCGGGCGTCACGAATGCGTCGCGCGCCGCGACCCACGCGTCGTCCTCCGTGCGCACGACTGCGTCGTGATCGCCGCTCGGCGCATCGAGCTCGGAGGAAGCGTCTGGCTCGACGATCCCCTCGGTGCAGCAGGCGAGGAGCACGAGCGAGCACGCGAGCGGGGATCGGGCGGTCATGGAGAGTGTGCGTTGCGCACCGAGGCGCCCGCGTTCGACGACACGAACTTTGTGCGCCCGCTCGCGCGCGCACGCCCCTATCCTCGTCGCATGGACCGACGAGCCGCCCATGGATTTGCCGCGCTCCTCACGATCCTCGCCGTGCTGTGGGCCACCACCTCCGCACATGCGCAGTGCGACTGTGATCACACGCTCGACACCAGCGTGACCGTCGCCAACGGCGACGATCTCGGCGTGATGCCTGGAGATCGCGTGTGCGTGAGCTCGGGCGCGCGCCCGTTCCTCCGCCTCAACGAATTCCACGGCACGGCGGCCGATCCGATCACGATCCTCAACTGCGGGGGTGTGGTCGAGATCTCGAACCCGGATCGCGCCTACGCGCTCGTGATCGAAGGCGAGAGTGACTTCGTCCGCGTGACCGGCACGGGGGACCCCGAGCACGAGTACGGCTTCCGTGTGAGCGCGCCCGATCGCGAGCCCTACCCCGGCATCGGCGTGTGGATCCTCGGTCGCGCGACCAACATCGAGGTCGATCACATGGAGGTGTTCGACACCGGCTTCGCGGGCGTGATGGCCAAGACCGATCCCAGCTGCGACGACCGTCCGTTCTGGGACGACTTCGTGATGCGCGACACGCGCCTTCATCACCTCTGGGTCCACGACACAGGGGGCGAGGGCTTCTACATCGGCAGCACGCAGAGCGCGGGCTACACGCGCAGCTGCGATGGAGCGGACGTGGTCATCCCCGCGCATCGCCTCGAGGGCGTGACGGTCGATCACCTACTGATCGAGAACACGGGCTGGGACGGCATCCAGATCGGCTTCGCGAGCGACTGCACGTTCACCGACAGCATCGTGCGGCACACCGGCCTCGAGCGTGTCGAGTTCCAGATGCAGGGCGTTCAGCTGGGCGGTTCGATCTGCACGCTGCGTCGCCTCGACATCCGCGACACCGCGGCGATGGGCATCATCGTGCTCGACGCGAGCGACGTGACGATCGCGGACACGCTGATCGCCGACGTCGAGGCGGACGGCATCTACCTCAACCTCCGCACGGCCTCCGCGGGTCGATGGGATCTCGTGCACAACACGATCACGGGCGCGATGAGCGCAGGCGTGCGCGGCTTCGGAGACGGCCAGATCGGCAACGCGACCAACAACCTCGTGTTCGGCAACGCGATGGGGAACCTCCAGCTCCCGCGCACGATGACGAGCACGACGAACGTCGAGGTCGCAGATGCCACGGCCGCGGGCATCGTCGGCAGTGGCGACTACCACCTCACGTCGGGTAGCCCAGCGCGCGGCGCAGGCACTGATCTCACGTCGATGGGCTACGCGATCGATCTCGACGGCCGCCTGCGCAACGTGCCGCCCTCGGTCGGCGCGTACGAATTCGCCGAGGACAGCCCCGACGCGGGCGTGCCGATCGACGCCGCCGTGGTCACCCCACCGACGAGCGACGCCGCGATCCCGCCGGGCACCGACGCAGGCCCGCTCCCCGACACCGGCCCGCGCCCCGACGGCGGCACCACCACGACGCCGAGCAGCGGCTGCGGCTGCCGCGTGGGATCCCGTGAGCCCGCCGCGCCGCTCGGCGTGCTCGTCACCATGCTCGCCGCCGTCCTCAGTCGACGAGCGCGGCGAGCGGCCGCATCGAGCACGTGATCCGAGGAAACTCAGGGACCGAGAAACAATCGGATTCACGACCTCAAGGGACGCGGTGGAGGGGGGTCCAGGGCGAGTTCCGCAGGCCGAAGGCCGAGGATGTTTGAGCATCGGACCCCCCTCCGCCGCGGCCCGACTCGAAGCGCGGGGATTCTTTCTCGCGCTCTCATGAGCTGAGCGATCAGTTCGAAGGATCGTAGTTGAGGTTCGGGCCGAGCCATCGCTCGACCTGACCGACCGTCATGCCCTTACGCGCGCGGTAGTCCATCACCTGATCGCGATCGATCTTGCCGAGCGTGAAGTAGCGAGCCTCGGGGTGCGCGAAGTAGAGGCCGCTGACGCTCGCGCCAGGCCACATCGCGAACGACTCGGTGATCTTCATGCCGGTGTTGTTCTCCACGTCGAGCAGGCGCCAGAGCGTGCCCTTCTCCGTGTGATCGGGGCACGCGGGATAGCCCGCCGCAGGACGGATGCCGCGGTACTTCTCGTGGATGAGATCCTCGGGGCTGAGGTTCTCGTGCTCGCCGTAGCCCCACTCCTTGCGCACGCGCTGGTGCAGGCACTCGGCGAACGCCTCGGCGAGTCGATCCGCCAGCGCCTCTGCCATGATCGCGTTGTAGTCGTCGTGCTTCGCGCGGAACGCATCGCAGAGCTCCTTGAGCCCGAGGCCCGTGGTCACGGCGAACGCGCCCAGATGATCACGAAGGCCGGTCTCCTTCGGTGCCACGAAGTCCGCCAGCGATCGACACGGCGTGGTGCTGTCGTCCTTCTGTTGACGCAGGAAGCGGAAGGTCTCGAGCACCTCGCCGCGGGTGCCGTCGCGGTAGAGCTCGACGTCGTCGCCCACGGCGCTCGCGGGGAAGATGCCGTACACGCCGCGCGCGGTGATCAGCTTCTCCTTCACGATGCGATCGAGCAGCACCTGCGCCTCGCCGTAGAGCGTGCGCGCCTGCTCGCCGTACTTGTCGTGATCGAGGATGCGCGGGTAGACGCCCTTGAGCTCCCACGTGTGGAAGAACGGCGTCCAGTCGATGTACTCGCGCAGCACCTCGAGCGGGAAGGCATCGAGCACGTGCACGCGCCCCGAGCTCGAGAGCGGCGAGGTGGGCACCGCGATGTCGTCTTCGCGCCAGGTTATCGGCGTGCGTCGTGAGCGCGCCTCCTCGATCGACACGAGCTTGTGCCGCGGCGCAGCGTGGATCTCGCGCAGTCGTTCGTACTCCGCGCGGTGCTCGGCGACGAAGCTCGCGCGCTGCGTGTCGCTCAAGAGGCTCGTGGTCACCGGCACCGCGCGGCTCGCGTCGAGCACGTGCACCACCGGCTCGCTGTAGAACGGCGCGATCTTCACCGCGGTGTGCGCGCGGCTCGTGGTGGCGCCGCCGATGAGGAGCGGCAGCTTGAAGCCCTGGCGCTCCATCTCACGCGCGACGTGCACCATCTCGTCGAGCGAGGGCGTGATGAGCCCGCTCAAGCCGATGATGTCGGCCTTCTCGGCCCTGGCCCGCTCGAGGATCTTCTCGCACGAGACCATGACGCCCATGTCGAAGACCTCGTAGTTGTTGCACGCGAGGACCACGCCCACGATGTTCTTGCCGATGTCGTGCACGTCGCCCTTCACCGTCGCGAGCACGACCTTGCCCTGCGTCTTCACGGCCTGGCCGGCGGCCGCCATCGCAGCCTTCTCTTCCTCCATGAACGGCGTGAGGTAGGCGACGGCCTTCTTCATCACGCGCGCGGACTTCACGACCTGCGGGAGGAACATCTTGCCGGCTCCGAAGAGATCACCGACCACGCTCATGCCGTCCATCAGCGGGCCTTCGATCACCGACAGCGGTCGCCCCAGCTTGGCGCGCGCCTCCTCGGTGTCGGCGTCGATGTAGGCGTCGATGCCCTTCACCAGCGCGTGCGCGAGGCGCTCCTCCACCGTGCCCTGACGCCACTCCTCGGTCTTCTTCTCGACGCTGCCTGCATCGGCGCTCGCGAGCTTGATTTGCTCGCCCAGCGCGACGAGCCGCTCTGTCGCGTCGGGGCGTCGGTTGAGCAGCACGTCCTCCACGTGCGTCTTCAGCTCGGGCTCGATCTCCTCGTACACCTCGAGCATGCCGGCGTTGACGATGCCCATGTCCATGCCCGCCGCGATCGCGTGGAACAAGAACGCCGAGTGCATGGCCTCGCGCACCTTGTTGTTGCCGCGGAAGCTGAACGAGATGTTCGAGACACCGCCCGAGACCTTGGCGTGCGGGAGGTTCTGCTTGATCCAGCGCGTCGCCTCGATGAAGTCGACAGCGTAGTTGTCGTGCTCCTCCATGCCCGTCGCGACGGTGAGGACGTTGGGATCGAAGATGATGTCCTCGGGCGCGAGGCCGACGTCGTTCACGAGGATGTCGTACGCGCGACGGCAGATGCGGATCTTGTCCTCGTACGTCGCGGCTTGGCCCTGCTCGTCGAACGCCATGACGACGACGGCGGCGCCGTAGCGGAGCACGTGGCGCGCGCGCTCCTTGAAGAGCTCTTCGCCCTCCTTGAGCGAGATCGAGTTCACGATCCCCTTGCCCTGCAAGCACTCGAGGCCGGCGGCGATCACCTCCCACTTGGAGGAGTCGATCATGAACGGCACCTTCGCGACCTCGGGCTCGCTCGCGAGCAGCGAGAGGAAGCGGCGCATCGCGACGACGCCGTCGATCATGCCTTCGTCCATGCAGACGTCGATCACGTTGGCGCCGTTCTCGACCTGCTGACGCGCGATGCTGACGGCCTCCTCGTACTTGCCCTCCTTGATCAGCTTCGCGAACTTGGGCGAGCCGGCGACGTTGGTGCGCTCGCCGATCATCATGTAGACGCCGCGCTGCTGGGTGAACGGCTGCGAGCCCGAGAGGCGCAGCGGTCGCTCGGTCGTCGTGATCTCGGGGACCGACGACGCCTTCGCGCTCGGCTCGCTGGGGATGGCGCGCGGCTCGACACCTTCGAGCGCCTTCGCGATCGCGGCGATGTGCTCGGGCGTGTTGCCACAGCAGCCGCCCGCGATGTTGATCATGCTCGCGCCCGCGAACTCGCGGAGGAAGCGGCCCATGTCGGCGGGCTGGAGATCGAAGCCCGTGGGCGAGAGTGGGTTCGGTAGGCCCGCGTTGGGGTACGCGGAGATGGCGGTGCTCGACTTCTGCGCGAGCTCGCCGAGGAACGGGTACATGAGGTCCGGGCCCAGCGAGCAGTTGAGGCCGATGGAGAGCGGCTTCACGTGCGCGACGGCGTTCCAGTACGCCTCGATGGTCTGCGCGGAGATCATCGTCTCGCCGCCGCGACCGACCGCGGCCGAGATCTGGATCGGCAGGCTCACGCCATCGGCCGCGAACACCTCTTGGATCGCGACGAGCGCGGCCTTGGCGTTGAGCGAGTCGAAGATGGTCTCGACGAGCAGCGTGTCGACACCGCCCGCGATCAGCGCGCGCACCTCGTGGGCATACGCGCGCTTGACCTGATCGAAGGTCACCACGCGAAAGCCTGCGTCGTCGGCGTCGGGCGAGTTGGAGAGCGAGACGGTGAGCGGCCCGATCGCGCCTGCCACGAAGCGACGCTTGCCGTCTTGGTTCGCGACGCGATCCGCCATCACGCGACACTGCTTGGCGCTCTCGACGTTGATCTCCCACGCGAGGTCGTTGAGGAAGCGGTCCTCGAGGATGCACTCGTAGAACGCGGGGTCCTTGCGGCCACCGTGCTCGCGCGGGTCGTCCACGAAGAACTCGCTCTGCGTGATGCTCGTCGCGCCGAACGTGTTGGTCTCGATGATGTCCGCGCCCGCCTCGAGGAAGCGGCGGTGGATGTCCGAGATCATGTCGGGCTGCGTGAGCGAGAAGAGATCGCCGTTGTTGAGGAGATCCTTCTTGCTGTCGGCGAAGCGCGTCCCACGGATGTCCGCTTCCTTCATGCCGTAGGTGCGGATCGTGGTGCCCATGGCGCCATCGATGATCGCGATGCGCTCGCTCATGAGCTTTCGGAGAGGATGCTGTTCGGTCATGGTCGGGACTTCTTCTTGGCAGCGATCTTCGCTGCGGGGGTCTTCGGCGCGGGCTCGAGCTTCTCGCCGAGGGCGAGGACGACCTGGAGGTGAGGCTTCTTCTGCTCGCGGCTGGCGACCTCACAGCGTCGCACCGTGAGCCCCGCGCCTTCGAGGAGCGCGCGCACACGACGGGGCGCCAGGCCCGGATGCCGCTCGCCGTGGCGCGCCGTGAGGCTCTGGTGTCGATGTTGATCGAGGCACAAGACGACGACGCGACCGCCGGAGCGCACCACACGCGCACACTCGCCGAGCGCGACGTCGGGCCGCTCGGTGTAGGTGAGCGTGTGGAAGACGAGGACGCTGTCGAACGACGCGTCGCCGAACGGAAGCGCCTCAGCGTCGGCCAGCAGCGTCGTCACGTGCGGGTGCTCGGCGAAGCGCACGCGCGCTGCCTCCACGGCGCGCGCGTTGGTGTCGACGCAGGTGAGCGACCGACAGTACGGCGCGACCAGGCTCGCGGCGGAGCCATCCGCCGAGCCCACGTCGAGCACGTCGCCGAGATCGAGGAGCGCGGCGATGCCGGTCGCCAGTGACTGCCACGTGCGACCCGGCGAGTACGCGTCGCGACCGACGCCGCGCTCCACGTCGAGCGCGCGCAGTCGCTCGCGATCGCCCAGCAGCGTGGGGTCCTCGGAGGCGCGCACCTCGGTGAGCACCTGGCTGACGGTGCTCGGCAGCGCGTCCGTCGCGAGCGTGTAGAAGCACTCGCGCCCTTCCTTGCGATCACGCACGAGGCCCGCGTCGCGGAGGCGTCCGAGGTGCGTCGAGACGCCCGACTGCGCGATGCCCGTCACGCGGACGAGGTCGCCCACGTTGAGCTCCCGGTCGGAGAGCAACATGCAGAGCCGCAGGCGGTTCTCGTCTCCGAGCACCGAGAGCGTCTCGATCGTGTGGGCGAGGCTCGCGCTCATCTTTCTATCGCGATGAGCAGATATCTCCCCGCCCCGAGCGCGTCAAGCCTTCGATCGGCCTCAAAAGTACTGATCGAAGCTCAGGTAGAACGCGACGGGACTGCCGGGCCCGTTCTCCGCGAGGCGGGTGACCGGAACGCCGAAGTCGAGCGCGAGCACGCCG
This sequence comes from Deltaproteobacteria bacterium, assembly GCA_017303575.1. Classification (GTDB taxonomy): domain Bacteria; phylum Myxococcota_A; class Polyangia; order Polyangiales; family Sandaracinaceae; genus JAFLCL01. The sequence continues at coordinate 10,501 of JAFLCL010000180.1, read as the reverse complement.
GGCTGCACGCCTCCGTACTCGTAGTGGAAGCGCAGGCCCATGCCCGCCTCGCCGGCGAAGCGCGCGGTCTCACCGCGCGTCGTGTCGAACACGCCGCCCGCGCCGACCCACGTGACCATCTGCACCTCGCGCGCCCACACGCCGTGGAGGATGTTGATCGCGAGGTCACCGACGAGCGTGTAGCGGTGCTCGATCACGCCGAACGCGACGCCGTTGCCTACCAGCTCGTCGTTCGCGAACCCACGCAGGCCGTAACGTCCGCCGAGGATCTGTCGGTCCGCGTCGAGCGCGCCGCCGATCGTGAAGCCGCCTGCGGCGAGGAAGAAGAACGCGTTGAGCAGGCCCGCCGGAACGATGCCCGAGACGCGCGCGGAGCCTCGCGCGGTCAGGCCGATCGAGCCGTCGTCGCGCAGCGTGCCTCCGCCCGTGAGCTGCACGATGGCCGTCACTCCGTCGCGAGGATCGGCGACGAAGCGCTGCGTGCTCAGCGTGCCCAGCACCTCGAGCTCCAGCGCCCAGCCGCCGAGCACGCTCGTCGCGAAGCCGGGCTCGACACGGCTGAACGCGAGACCGCCGCCGAGCTGCATGCTGCGGCGGTTGTTGTGCACCTTGGGGCCGAGCCCTTGGAGGTAGCGGATGCGTCCCGTGGTGCGCGCGACGGTGCGCGACAGGCGCAGCACCAACGCGTGCTCGAGGTCGTAGCGCTGGCGCAGTGTGATGTCCGCGAGGCCCGTGACGTTGGCCTCGGACGCGAGCACGTCGATGGAGAAGTTGTTGAGCAGCGGCAGGCGCCACGGCTGCGACGTCGCGTCGTCAGCGCGCGGGTGACCGTCCGCCACGCGCGCGCTCTGCGGCAGGCGCTGACGCGGATCGACAGTGACCGTACGACGCTCGCCGTCGGTCTCGATCACCACCACCCCCTCTGCACCCTCCCCGTTCCAGCGGCCCATCACACGCGCGCCGCGATCATCCTCGACCTCGACCTCGACGGGCTCGACGCGGACGTCACCGTCGCGGTGCACGACGACGGTGTGACGCCAGCGACGTGCGCCGGCGGGCGTGGTGAACGGCTCGCTCGTGATCTCGCCCAGGCGGTAGTTCACCTCGAACGTCGGGTACGCGATCCACGTGGGCAGGTGCGCGGTGGACCCCGGCAGCGCGCGCTCGAGCGCGGCGCGCACCGAGCGACGCCCGCGCACGAGCATCGCGACGAAGCGTCGTGTCGCGTCCTCACCCAGTGTGTCGGTGATCGAGACCAAGAGACGTCGGCCGCGCACGATCGGCAGGCGCGCACGCATCGGGTCGTCGCGGAACGGATCGGGCTCGTCGATCGAGCCGAAGTAGACGTCTTCGAACGCGACCTGCGGCGCGTAGAGCAGCTGATCCACCGCGGGATGGAACGAGAACGGCTGGAGCATCTGATCGACGCGCTGCGCCTCGCCGTGTCGACGGATGTCGTCGAGATCCTGCAGCGCGACGGCGCGGAGATCCTCCGCAAACGCGCGATCCGAGGGCGAGTCCGCGATCGCCAGCGGCTGCGCGAGCACCTGGAAGATCGCGCGCCGCGCCGCGCGACGGTGTGTCTCGCGGAGCTCCTCGAGCGGAAAGATCTGGAAGATGCGGTCCGACACGATCGCGATCGACGGCGCCGAGGCCGCGAGCTCGGTGCGGCTCGGCACCACGAACACCACGAACGTCTCCGGCATCGGCACCTCGAGCCACGCTGCGGTCCGCGCCGCATCGCGTGCTGCCTCGAGCAAGAGCCGGAACCGGTCGACGCCCGCGACGTCCTCCAGACCCTCCACGCCTTCGGCATCATGGGGCGGCGGCACGTAGGCATCGCCGTGCTCGACGACGACCAGGCGATGCGCCCGATCGATCACGCCCTCCCGCGCGCGCAGCTGGGCCGACGCGAGCGCGGGCACGTACGAGCCGCTCCGCTCGATCCGTCGCTCGCTTCCCACCACGCCGTCCTCGAGGCTCACGAGCCCGTTCACGGCGCGCACGTGCACCGCGTGGATCGCGGTCGTCTGCCAGGCCTCACCGTCGAGCACGAGCGGGTACCACGGCGCGGCGAGCGAGACGCGAGACGACGCGTGGCCGAGGCGACCGAAGCGATCGGGCACGTCGAGCGTCGCCGTGAGCACGAGCTCCACCGTGCGCGCGGGGCCCGCGTCGATGGGCACGACGAGGTCGCTGCCTCCTGCGTCGCGAGAGCGAACGCTCGAGGTCGCACCGAGCGAGATCGTCCTCGTCTCCGCGATCGCGCCGTCGACGAGCACGCGCTCGAGCGTCACGCCGCCGCGATCGATCTCGCCCGGGTAGATCCAGCGTGCGCTGCGCTCTTCCATGAGCGCGGGAGGGACAGCGAGTCGGTCGGCGTAGAGCCAGAGCCTGATCTCACCCTCGCCCGCGCCCACCTCCACGGTCACGTGAACGTGCTCGTCCACGCGTCCCGAGGCCACGTCGATCTGCGCTTCGACCTCGTAGCGCACTGCGCGCGCAGCCTCCGCGCGGCTCGCGACGAGCGAGCACGCGACGATCATCACGAGCGCGGGCCAGGCGATGGGCTCACGCGTGGCCGTCGTGCGCACGCGACGTGTCATGCTGCGCTCACCCGCGTGCTGGACGTCGATCTCACCATCCCGATCGCGATCCTCGGAACGGCCGTCGTGCTCGTGATCGCTGTGCGCGCATGGCTGGGGTGGGAGGAGCGTCGCATGGCCGACCGCACGACGGCGCTGCTCCGCGACCTCGGTCTGACAGACGAGTCGCACGATGCACGCGGTGACGCTGACGTTCACGACGAGGCCCCGCGCGAGCGAGCAGGCGCGGCGCACGGGGACGAGCCTTGACGGAATCCGAGCGTCCCGAACACTGTCGAGTGGTCCGTCGGGTCGTCCCTCGACGGCGCTCGAGGCTCCGAGGGAGCTCGTCGCGAACGCGCCGGTAGGCGGCCTGACCCAATCAGAATGCGCGAGCCGGCTCGCGCGTTGTCCTTCACGCAGCCGAGCGCCGCACACGCGAGCGTCCCGGCCCGGGAGACCTCCATGGCGCGCCTCGTTGCTTACGTCGCGAATCGAACCGACCGCCTCGCCGAAGCGCTCCAGGAAGAGCGCGCGGCCGTGGGCGAGGCGCCGTCGGAGAGCGCGGACGCATGGGGCATCGGCTTCTACCAGAGCGGTGAGGTGCTCCATAAGAAGCGCCCGCACCGTGGGGAGGACCGAGTCTCGTGGGAGGACATCGTCGGCAACGTGAAGACCGACTGCGCGGTCATCCACCTGCGGCAGGCGACCGTCGGCGACTACCGCGCCGAGAACACGCACCCGTTCCGCATGCGGCAGTGGCTCTTCGCTCACCACGGCACCGTCCACGGCTTCGACGCGATCCGGGAGCAGCTCGCCGAGGGCCTTCCCGACTTCCTGCGTCGCAACGTGCGCGGCACGACCGACAGCGAGCTGGTGTTCCACACGTTCCTCTCGTTCCTCCACGATCGCGGCGTGCTCGACGCGCCCGACGTCGACGACAAGGTCCTCACCAGCGTGATCCGCTCCACCGTGTCGCTCATCGATCGCCTGGTGTCCGAGATCGGTGCGCCCGAGGCCGAGCTCGATCTCGTCGTCTCGAACGGTCGCACCACCGCGATCGCGGCGCGCGGCGCGCCGATGCACTACGTCGAGCGCAACCTCGCGACAGCAGCGCGTGGCCCCTCGGGCCCGGGCTTTCGGTACGTGATGGCCCTGGCCTCCGAGTCCGCGCCGCCCGACTACAAGCTCATCCCGCGAGGCTCCGTGCTGCTCGTCGAGCGCGACCTCGCGACGCTGCTCCACACGCCGTGACGCGTCGGTGCCTCCTCGCTGGCGGCGCATGTGCGCTGTCGATGGTCGTCTGCGCGTGCGGTGGCGCGGCGAGCGCCTCGGTGGCGCGCCCCGAGCGAACGATCGGATCGCGCGCGTCCCTCGGGCGCGTCGCGGTGTCGGACGATGGCCCGCACGTGATGTCGGGGGGGGAGGAAGCGGCGCGCGGTGCGCTGTTCGCGCTTCTCGAGGGGCTGGTGAGCGGGGACATCGAGAGCCTGCGGCGCGTGCTCGCCGAAGAGCCTTGCAGCGTTCACTCGCTCCGCGCGCGAAGCCGTGTGCCCGACTCCCTCGTCCCCAGGCGTCGCGAGATCGTGCTCCAACAGCTCATGGCGGGGCGACGCGCGGCGCACCTCCCCGAGGGCATGGTGCTGCGTGACATCGTCGATCCCGAGCGCGTGGTGGTGGAGAGCGCGCGCGAGATGTTCAACCGCACGATGCCCTCGCCGCTCGAGGCGAGTGACCTCGTGGTGCACTTCGACGTCGACGAGGCGGGCGCGAGGGCTCTCCAGGCGGTGTCGACCGAGGGACACGGCCTCATCATCGTGCGCGTCTCGACGCTCGGCGCACACGTGGTGGGTCTCTGACCCCGAGCCGGATCAGCGACGACGCAGCTCGGTGAGCGTCGCGCGGATGTGTGCTTCTTGGTGGCTGCCCTCGCCTTGCCAATCGCTCGGTCCGACGACGATGCGCTCGAGGCGATGCCCTTCGTGCCAGAGCATCAGCTCCGTCGCAGTCGAGGTCGCGAGGTTCTCGACGTGCACCTGCGGCGTGAAGCCGATCAGCATGAAGACCTTCGCGCCCGGAGGGTTCGTGATCACGCGTACGGATCCGAGATCACCCGGCGTGCCCGGTGTGCTCGGCATCAGCGAGGGGCCGAGATCCACCGCGAGCGGGTCCTCGTCGGCCGACAGCGCGGCGCCGACCTGGGCCGCGAGCTCGTAGCGCGGGCCGTCCGGCGTGTCCTCGTAGCGTGCGTCCGCGGGGACGATGACGCGCTGCGGACGGTGACCATCCGCGATGACGAGGAACTCGTGGGCCACGCCCACCGGGAGATCCTCGATCACCGTCGGTCCGCGGCCCACGAAGAGGAACGCCTGCGCTTCGTCGGGCGTGCTCTCGACGTCCAGGGTGCCTGCTTCGGGCTCGGGGAGCGGCGCGACGGCCGCGTCCGGGATCTCGTCGGCGGAGGGACGACCGAGCATCTGATCGACGAGCTCGGGGCGCTGCGTCGCGAAGTAGAGCGCGCCTACCGCGACGAGCGCGATCAGGCTGGCGAGCACGAGCCACACGCCACCACCGCGCGCACCGGTGGGCGGATCGTCCGCGAGCTCGATCGGGCGAGGACGTCGCGCCTCTTCGTCGACGGCACGTCTCGGCGCGGGGCGCGCAGGCTCCGGTGCGGGTGTCGGAGTCGGCGTGGGCGCGCGTTGTGGAGGCTGCGGCGGCGGTGCGGCGGGCGCGGGCGCAACGATGGGCTGCGCGATCGGCGCCGCTGGCGGCCGCAGCGGCTCGACAGGCGCAGGCACCGGATCGTTCGGAAACGCAGGGGCCTTGGCGTCGTGCGTCGGAAGCGGCGCGGTCTGCTCGTCGGTCGCTTCACGCCGCGAGACCTCGGCGCGGGGGATCTCCGTCGCGGGAACCGAGCGCTCGATCGGACCCGGATCGAACGACTGCGGATAGGGCGCGGTGTTGCGCCCATCGTGGCTCGGGAGCGAAGGAGCATCCCCGAGCAGCGAGTCGAGATCATCGTCGACACCACCGCTCGGTCCGCCCGACGGAAGCGGCGGCGGACGCTCGGTCGACGGACGACGTGCCTCGCGGATCATGCGCGACAGCACGCGGCGCGCGGCCTGTCGGTTGAGCGGCACGAGCGCGGCCTCGAGCATGTCGCGGAGGTGCGTGAGCGCGTCCGGACCGCTCGGCCCGCCCGACTCGACGATGCCGATGAGCGGCGTGGGCACCGCGGTGCCCGCCGCGACGAGGAGCCCCGCGAGCATCGAGACGAGGCTCTGCGCCGACGCCTCCGCCGACGCCGATCGCGGCGTGACGTAGATCGACACGATGCCCTCGTCCGAGAGGCGCACGTCCTTCATCGTCACGAGCGCGGGACCCTCGAGCAGACGCTCCGCGCACTCGAGCGCGACGAAGGTGCCGATCTCCGCAGGCACGCGCAGCTTGCGTGCCTTCATCGTCCTGACGAGATCCTCGATCGTCGCGCCCAACTCACTCATGCCGTGCACGCTCGCTGTGTCGACTCACGGGCTCGCTCGATACGAGCCGGACGGGAATGCCGCGGTCGCGAAGGTACTCCTTGACCGCACGCACCGAGAAGACTCCGTCGTGAAATACCGAAGCCGCGAGCACCGCGTCGGCGCGGCCTTCGAGCACGCCTTCCGCGAAATGCGCCAGCGTGCCGACCCCGCCCGAGGCGATCACCGGCACCGGCACCGCGTCCGAGACCGCGCGCGTGAGGCCGAGATCGTAGCCGTCCCGCGTTCCGTCGCGGTCCATGCTGGTCAGCAGGATCTCGCCTGCACCGCGCCGCGCAGCCTCGATCGCCCATGCGATCGCGTCGCGGCCGGCAGCCCGTCGTCCCCCGTGCGTGTGGACCTCGAAACGATCGTCGAGACGCCTCGCGTCGATCGCGACGACCAACGCCTGGTTGCCGAAGGCGCCAGCGATCGCGTCGATCAGGCCCGGCTCGGCCAGCGCTGCGCTGTTCACGGCGACCTTGTCCGCGCCCGCGAGCAACAGCGCGCGCGCATCCGCGACCGAGCGCACGCCACCGCCCACCGTGAGCGGAACCGTCAGCGCATCGGCCGTGCGCGTCACGATGTCGAGCAGCGTCCCGCGCCCTTCGTGCGAGGCCGAGATGTCGAGGAACGTCACCTCGTCCGCGCCTTCGCGGTCGTAGCGGAGCGCGCTCTCCACGGGATCGCCCGCGTCGCGCAGATCGACGAAGCGCACGCCCTTCACGACGCGACCGTCCTTCACGTCGAGGCAGGGCACGATGCGACGCGCGAGCGTCACGGTCGCTCCCTCGTGATCTCGCGAAGACGCGCGACGGCGCTCGCGTAGTCGAAGGCACCCTCGTAGAGCGCACGACCACACACCGCCTCGCGTACGCCCGCGCGCGCGAGCGCTTCGACGTGATCGATCGCGCCGATGCCACCCGACGCGATCACCGTGCAGCCCACCGCACGCTGGAGCTCGGCCGTCGCCTCCGTCGCGGGCCCCTTCCCCGTTCCGTCGCGTCCGATGTCGGTGAAGAGGATGGCGCCCACGCCCCATGCGTCGCATTCGCGGGCGACGTCCTCGACGCGGCGACCGCTGCCCTCGAGCCAGCCTGCGATGCGGACCTCACCGTCGCGTGCATCGAGCGCTGCGACGATCGACGCGCCCACCTCGCTGGCGAGCGCGCGCACCCACGCGGGCTCGCGTACGACCGCGGTCCCGATCACCACGCGTGCCGCGCCCGCATCGAGCCAGCGTCGGGCCACGTCTTCTCGGCGGATGCCGCCGCCGACCTGCACGGCGAGCGAGGTCTCGCGCACGATCCGCTCGACCAGCGCGTGCTGCGCGTGATCGCCGTCGCGCACGTCGACGCGCGTACGCGCGCCCTCCAGGTCCACGACGTGAAGGCGCGTCGCGCCGGCATCGCGGAAGCGACGTGCCTCGGCGAGCGCGTCCTCCGCGTACACAGTGACCTTCGCGTAGTCGCCCTGATGCAGACGCACGACGCGGCCATCGAGCAGGTCGATCGCAGGCACGAGCACGAACGTCATGACGCCCCCGCGAGGAAGCGCTCGAGCACCCGTGCGCCCGCGGCCGACGACTTCTCGGGGTGGAACTGACAGGCCATCACGTTGTCGCGCGCGACCGCTGCGCAGACACGCTCGCCGTACTCCGAGACACCGATCACGATCGAAGGGTCGTTGGGCACGCAGTGGAAGGAGTGCACGAAGTAGAACCAGTCGTCCTCGAAGCGCGCGCCCTCGACGGCGTTCCAGCCCATGTGCGGGATCTTCCGGCGTGTTCCGTCCGCGAGGATCGTGTCGTCCGCGAAGCGAACGACGCGACCGGCGAACACCCCGAGGCCACGCGCGCCGGGTGCCTCTTCACTCTCGTCGAAGAGGATCTGCATGCCGAGGCAGAGGCCGAGGTAGGGGCGGCCCGAGGCGATGTGCGCGCGGCATGTCTCCCCCATCGCCCCGTCCATCGCGCGCGCACAGTCGGCGAAGTGACCTTGGCCCGGGACGACGAGACGCGGCGCGGCGCCGACGACGTCCGGATCGCTCGACACCGTCACGCGTCCGCCGGCGCGCTCGAGCGCGCGGGCGACGCTGCGCAGGTTGCCCATGCCGAGATCGACGACGACGACCTCGTTCATCCGACCAGCGTGCCCTTCGTCGAGGGGATCGCGCCCGCCGCGCGCGGATCGAGCTCCGTCGCCATGCGCAGCGCGCGCGCGAGCGACTTGAAGCTGATCTCCACGATGTGGTGGAGGTTCTGTCCCGCATGCAGGCTCACGTGGAGGTTGCACTGCGCCCCGCGCGCAAACCCCTCGAAGAAGACCTCCGCGAGCTCGGTGTCGAACTCGCCGATCTTCGCCTTGGGCAGCGGCACGTTCCACACGAAGAACGTGCGCCCCGAGAGATCGATCGCGCAGGTGACGAGCGCCTCGTCCATCGGCAGCGTCGCGTGGCCGTAGCGTCGGATGCCGGCCTTGTCACCCAGCGCCTCGGCGAACGCACGGCCGATCACGATGCCGAGATCCTCGGTCGTGTGGTGGCCATCGATCTCGACGTCGCCCTCGGCGACCACCACGAGATCGAAGAGCCCGTGACGCGCGAGCTGCTCGACCATGTGCGTGAGGAACGGGAGCGGCGTGCGGACCGCATGGACGCCGTGGCCATCGAGATCGAGCTCGACGCGGATGCGTGTCTCGTGGGTGTTGCGCTCGACGGTGGCGCGTCGCGTCATGGTGTCGCGACCCTAGCAGCCCGACGCGTCGGACGACGACTTCCGTTCACTTCTTGAGCTTCGCGACGACGTCGTCGTAGCGCTGCTTGAGCGCGGCGTTGTCCGCTTCGTGCTGGAGGGCCATGCCGAAGTTGAGCTTCGCCTGCTGGAGATCACCACGCTTCTCGGCATCGATCCCCTTCTGCAGGAAGGGTCGTGCGCGCAGCGACTTCACCTCGAGCGCGCCCTCCGGCTTCTTCGCCGCTCGCTCCTCGGTGGCCGTGGGATCCACGTAGCGGAGCGTGCCCGCCGCCATCAGCTGGTCGTAGCGCTTGCGCTGCTCGAGGTTCGACAGCACGCGGTAGGCCTCGGCCCCACGACGATAGATCTGCGAGGCCCGCTCGGCCTTGTCGGGCGGCGCGCCCGCGTAGCGATCGGGGTGGTAGCGCATCGCGAAGTCGTGGAACGCACGACGGACGTCGTCACCGCTCGCGCTCGGCTCGATGCGCAAGAGCTCGTAATAGTCCAGTTGGTCGAGGCGGTCGTCGGACATCGCTCAGAGGCTCACGAGAGAGCTCGCTAGGAACCGAAGATCTGTTGCTGCCGCTCCTGCATGCGCTGGATCTCGGCGTCAGGCACGGCGCCCACGAGCTGGACGCGGATCGTCTGCTCCCGCCCGGAGTCGAGGTCCTTGGCCTTCACGCCCAGCGTGCCGTTGGCGTCCATCACGAACGTCACGCTCACCTTCACGTGGCCGCGACGCTCTGCGCGGATCCCCGAGAGCAGGATCTCGCCGAGCTGCTGGTTCTCCTCGAGACGACGCGACTCACCCTGCACGATGCGCACGCGCACCTCGATCTGGCCGTCGTTCGCCGTGGTGAACACGCGCGACTGCTCCACGGGGATGGCAGCGTTGCGCTTGATCACGGCCTCGCAGTAGCCGCTCACCGTCTCGACGCCGAGCGAGTGCGGGGTCACGTCGAGGAGCAGCGGCGCAGGTGCGCCCGATCCGACGATCTCCATCGCGACGGGCGCCACGCCCTGCTGCTGCGGCCACGCGCTCTGTTGTTGCTGCGGCCACGCCCCTTGCGGCTGTGCTTGTTGCGGCCACGCGCTCTGTTGTTGCTGCGGCCACGCGCTTTGCGGCTGCGCTTGTTGCGGCCACGCGCTCTGTTGCTGCTGCGGCCACGCGCCTTGTGCTTGCGGCTGCGCTTGGGGCCACGCGCTCTGAGGCTGCGCTTGTTGTTGCGGCCATGCGCCCTGGGGCTGTGCCTGCTGCTGCGGCTGTGCCTGCTGCTGCGGCCACGCGCTCTGAGGCTGTGCTTGTTGCTGCGGCCACGCAGGCTGCGCAGGCGCAGCGGCCGGCACCGCCGCGCTCGCGGCCCAGTCGTCGAGGGGCTCGGGCAACGGCGGAGGAGGCAGATCGTCGGTGAGCCCAGGGAACGAGGGGACCGAGAGCTCCGGCGCCTGGCTCCGCGCAGGAGGAGCCGGCGCGGGCTTGGGCGGCACGCGGCTCGTGCGCTCGCCGACCGAGACGCTGCGTCCCGTCACGACGGCAGGCGCTTGCACGACGACGGCCGCAGGCGGCATGGGCGGCGCGGCCACCTTGCCGCGTGAAGGAAGCGGCGGCGCGGGCACCGACGGAGGCGGTAGTGTCGACGGAAGCTCCGTCGGCATCG
>JAFLCL010000018.1 GCA_017303575.1 Deltaproteobacteria bacterium | reverse complement strand
GATCCGGCGATGCACCTCGCGCGAGCGCGCGCCCGGATGCGCGCGCGCGGCGTCGCGCCGACGGCCCACCGCGTGGGCGAGATCCGCACGTTCGCGTTCGTGCCCTCGAACTGGCCCCATCAAGGGCAGATCGCGCGAGCTGCGGAGCACCTCGGGCCCGTCGTCCGCTTCGACTACACCACGCACGGCATCCGGCTCGCCGACGTGCGGACGGCCGGTCCCGATCACGTTTCCAAGCGGCGCGAGGTGGAGGCGCTCACGTGGGAGGCGCTGCAAGCGGCACTGCGCGAAGGGCCGATCGATCTGTTCTTCGCCTACGGGTTGCCGTGGGATCTCTCACCCGTGTTTCTTCGTCGCATCCAGACCGAGCTCCGTCTGCCCACGGTGAACGTCTCGCTCGACGACAAGAACTGGTGGGACGAGATCGAGCGCGGCGATGCCAGCTCCGCCCTGCGTCCGTTCGTGACGGCCTTCGATCTCGGCTGGACCTCGGCGCGCGTGGTGTTGCCTTGGTACTGGGCCGAGGGTGGACAGGCCATCTACCTTCCCGAGGGCGCGAACACCGACTGGTTCCGACCGCTCGACGTGCCGCAGGACATCCCGATCGGATTCGTCGGGAGCCGCATGGGTCACCGGCCCGAGCTCGTGAACGCGCTGCGCGCCGCCGGGATCCCGATCGAGGTGCGCGGCTTCGGGTGGTCGGACGGCGAGCTCGACGACGAAGCGATGCGAACGTTCTTCAGCCGCTGTCGCATCAACGTCGGGTTCGGCGACATGTTCTATTCGCGCTGGCTCACGAACCTGAAGGGCCGGGACTTCGAGGTTCCCGCGACGGGCCGTGGCATCTACCTCACGACGTACAACGCCGACCTCGCGGAGTGCTTTCACCTCGGCCGCGAGATCCTCTGCTACCGCGGCATCGACGAGCTCGTGGAGATCGCGCGACGCCTGCTCCGCCACCCGAACGAGCACGAAGGCATGCCCGCAGCGGCACGTGAGCGTGTCGTGCGCGAACATCAGTGGGCACACCGCTTCGAGGCCGTCGCACGCGCGATCGGGCTGCTCGACGAGCGCTAGCGCGCGGCCCGTCGTCGCTGGTACAAGTTCCGCCCCCGCGGCACGTCCGCTGCGGCCGGCCATCGCGGTCCAGGCGCGTCGCACGCGCACTGGTGGCCGCGCAGGAGAACACGACGATGACGACCCCGCTCTTTCCGCCGCCCGCCTCGGGCACCGCGATCACGATGTCCGCCGACGGCAAGCTCCAGGTGCCGAACGACCCGATCATCCCGTTCATCGAGGGCGACGGCACAGGACGAGACATCTGGAAGTCATCGGTGCGTGTGCTCGATGCGGCCGTGGAGAAGGCGTACGGCGGCAAGCGCAAGATCCACTGGTGGGAGGTCTACGCCGGTGAGAAGGCGTTCCTCACGTACAACAACTGGCTCCCGGACCAGACCGTCGAGGGCTTCAAGAAGTACCTCGTGGGCATCAAGGGCCCGCTCACGACGCCGATCGGCGGCGGCATCCGCTCGCTGAACGTCGCGCTCCGCCAGATGCTCGACCTCTACGTGTGCCTGCGCCCGGTGCGTTGGTTCAAGGGCGTGCCCTCGCCGGTGAAGTCGCCCGAGAAGTGCGACATGACCATCTTCCGCGAGAACTGCGAGGACATCTACGCAGGCATCGAGTGGGAGGCGGGCTCGGAGAACGTGAAGAAGGTCCTCGCCTTCATGAAGGAGAACTTCCCCAAGGAGTACTCGAAGATCCGCTTCCCCGAGTCGAGCGGCATCGGCCTCAAGCCCGTCTCGAAGGACGGCACCGAGCGCCTCGTGACGGCCGCCATCGAGCACGCGCTCCGCTACAAGCGCAAGAGCGTCACGCTCGTCCACAAGGGCAACATCATGAAGTTCACCGAGGGTGGCTTCCGCACGTGGGGCTACGACCTCGCGGTCGCGAAGTTCCGCGGTGACGTCGTGACCGAGCGGGAGGGCTGGATCCTCGGCAACAAGGAGGCCGACGCGAACCTCAGCGTCGAGGCGAACGCGCGTCAGGTGGAGCCCGGCTACGACATGCTCCCGCCCAAGCAGAAGGCGGAGCTGCACGCCGAGGTCGAGGCTGCGCTCGCTCTCTGGGAGACGCACGGCGCCGGCAAGTGGAAGAGCAAGCTCCGCATCAAGGACTCGATCGCGGACATCACGCTCCAGCAGGTGCTCACGCGCCCCGGCGACTTCGATGTGATCGCGACGCTCAACCTCAACGGCGACTACCTCTCGGACGCGCTCGCGGCGCAGGTCGGCGGCATCGGCATCGCGCCCGGCGGCAACATCAACTACGCGACGGGTCACGCGATCTTCGAGGCGACGCACGGCACCGCGCCGAAGTACGCCGACAAGGATCAGGTCAACCCCGGCTCCGTGATCCTCTCGGGCGAGATGATGCTTCGTCACCTCGGCTGGGACGAGGCGGCGGACCTCGTGATCAAGGGCATGGACGGCGCGATCGGCGCCAAGACCGTCACCTACGACTTCGCGCGCATGATGGACGGCGCCAAGCAGGTGAAGTGCAGCGAGTTCGGCACCGAGATCATCAAGCACATGTGATCGGATCGACGTGATCGCTGGATCACGCGCCGCACGACGAAGAGCGCTGCCCACGGTGACGTGGCAGCGCTCTTCGCGTTCCCGACCCGACGAGCTCCTCGCGATGTCTGTCTGATCAGAAGCGGCCGCTGAGGCCCGCCATGCAGCCGTCGGGTCCGCACGCTACCTGCGGTGTGACTGCCGGTGCGTCGTCCGTCGCCCCGACGACGAGGAGGACCGCGCCTGCTGCGAGCGCAATTCCACCGACGATGCCGAGGGCCCACGCCGTGTCGCGCATCGTGGTGAAGCGGCCCACCACGCTCTGCTGATCGTACGTGGAGGCGCACTCGGTCATCGAGGCGCCGAGCGTGCAGGCTGCGTCGCGCTCGGACTGCGCACCGAGCGCGAGGCCGCCCGTGACGGCCGCGCCGATCAACGTCGCTGCGCCCACCGCCATCACGGCGATGCCGGGCTCGAGGCCCAGACCTGACGATGCCGTGTCGTCGACCGGATCGCCCTGATCGGGCGGGGTCACGACGACGTCGACGGGCTCGGGAGTCGTCGGATCCACGAGCTCGGGCTCGAGCGGCTGGGTGGTCTCGGTGGGCTCGGGCTGCGCTGGCGTCGGCGTCTGCGCCGCGAGGGTCGCCTCCGCCGTCGCGAGCCGCCGCTCGAGCGCGCGTCGCACGCTCGCCTCGATGTCGGTCGCGTTCGCGAGGTAGAGCCGCAGCGTGCGCGTCGCCTCCGGCATGTTGCCCGCGAACTGATACGAGAGGTGCAGGTTGTAGAGCAGGCCTGCGCGGTGGGTCAGCGCGTACGCGCGCTCGAACTCTGCGGCCGCTTCGACATAGCGACCCGCATCGTAGTGCGCGTGGCCGAGCTCGAAGCGCGCGCGCGCCTCGCGCTGCGCCTCGGCATCGTCGGTGGAGGGCGCGGTGCTCTGCGCGCGAGCTTGCGTGACGTGGGCACCGAACGACGCCACGACCAGCGCGAGCGACAGCCCGATCGTCTGGCACGCGGCGCGCGCACGACGGCCAGCACGACGACGCGACGCGAGCGCGAGACCGAGCGCGGCGAGACCCAAGAGCGCTGGCGCATCGTCGCGAGCACGATCGGAGCCTGCCGCGGTGCACGTGCAGGAGAGCGGAACACGCGGGACCGTGGCCCCCGTCGCCGCGGCATCGACGCCCGGCGGGGACGAGACGTCGCTGCCCACCGTCGCGGCATCACGCGCGCCCACGTCGACACCCGGCGGTACGAACGCATCGGGCTCGGGGCCAGCGTCCGTGGTCGTCATGGCGGCGTCCGTTCCTGCGTCGAAGTCCCTGCCCGCATCGCACGTCGGCGTGGCGCCGCACGCGTTGGCCCCGTTGCACGAGACCACGCCGCACAACGAGTCCATGCACTCCTCCGCCGGATCGAGCCCGCCGGGGATGGGCTCGCACACGCCCATGGCACCACACGCCTCACAGGTTCCATCACACGCGCGATCGCAGCAGACACCGTCGCTGCACTCGCCGCTTCCACACGTGTCATCCGTCGTGCACGCCGCGCCGAGCGGGCTCGGTCCGACGCACACGAAGCCCTCGCAGCGCCCGTGCAGGCACTCCGCGCCGGCGCCGCAGAGCGCGCCGTCGGGGTATCCGGCGCGCAGCACGTAGGCGCGGCCGGCCATCGGGATGCCTCCGACCGGCGCGAAGATCGAGCCGACCGCGTAGAGGTTTCCGTCGACCTGAAGGATCTGCGCGGACTCGCCCGACGCGAGCGTGTGGCGGAGCACCTCGGTGCCATCGATGTACGCAGACAGCGGGGCCGCGACGCCTGCGCCGATCAGCTGCGTCACCGCCACGACCGATCCCTCGAGCTCCACGCCGTCACCGAACGCGGCGTTGCTCGCGCGCGTCGTCGGCCGGAGGATGCGCGTCGGCTGCTCGCTCCAGCGCGTGCCCGTGCGCTCGTAGACGAAGACCGCGCCCGCGCGCGTGAGCGAGAGGCCGGAGTCGTAGCGGCAGCCGATCGCGAGCCGCTCGCCCTCGAGCGCGAGGCGCGCACCACACTGCACGACGCCGCCGCTCGAGACCGCGGGTGGGACGATGCGCGCTTCCTCGCGCAAGGTCCCGCCCTCGAGGCGGAAGACGAACGCAGCGCCGGTGTTGCCGCCCGGGCATCCGCGATCGATGCAGCCGGCGACGACCGTGTCGCCCTCGATGTCGACGCCGAAGCCGAAGAGCTGTCCGTCGTCGGGCGCGTCGATCGTTGCGGCCGTGGACCAGGCGCCGCCTGGGCTCGTGCGCGAGAGCACCGTGATCCACGCGTCGAGCCCGGCGTAGGGCGCTCCGACGACGATGCGGTCGCCGTCGCGTGTGAGGTCGTAGCCCCAGAGGCCTCCCATGCGCGCGAGGCCGTGCACGCTCGTCGACGTGTAGTCGAACGTGTCGCCCGCCCGCTCGTAGAAGGTCACGTCACCGCGGCCGCCGCCCACGTCTTGATCGGCGACGGCGAGGGTGCCGTTCGCGACGTCGACGCTGTGCGCGAGGTAGCTGCTCGCGGGATGGACGTGCGTCACCACCTGCGTGAGCTCGGCGCTGCGCGTGCGCAGATCGAGCGCGTACAGGTTGGTGCCACGATCATCGGCCGCGGCTGCGACGGAGCCGGCGCGGTCGACGGACGCGTCGACGCCGAAGGCGCTGACCGGCGGACCGGGCGGGCGCGGCAGCTCGATCTCCTCGACGACGAACTGCCTCACCGGCACGCGGTAGAGGTGCAGACGACCGGCGTTGGTGGCCGGGCTGTCGTAGCCCGACTCGCCGATCACGAGGTACTCGCCGTGGAGCGCCACGCTCGCTCCGAACGAGGTGGTGGTGGAGCCGCCAGGGGGAACCATGCGGCTCGGGCTCGTCCAGCTGCCGTCGAGCCCGCGACGATGCAGGTACACGAAGCCGTTGTTGCTCGCGGCCACCACGTGCTCGCCGTGCTGCGCGAGCCGCTGTCCGTAGAAGTCGTTCACGCCGTGCGGCGTGGGCGCGTCGTGGCTGGCGATGCGCGTGGCGGCGGTCGCGGTGCCATCGTCGACGAGGAAGTCGACCGCGCCCGCGTTGGCGACGCCGTCGACGCGTGCGTCGCTGCCCACGACGAGGTTCGGTCCGACGAGGGCGAGCGCCGAGCCCCACCGCTCCGAGCGCCATGTGGCGCCCGGGTACGCGCGCATCGTGCCGAGCGTGACCTCCGTCGGCGTGACGACCAGATCCCAGACGTAGACCGTGTTGCGCGAGAGATCGCTCGCGGCGAGCCGACGACCGTCGAAGGCGAGGCCGATCCCGAAGAACTGACACTCGCTGCAGCCCGCGCTCGTCATCGGCGGCGGGACGTTGAGCGCTTGCCGCCACACGTCGTCGCTCCCTCGCCGGAACAGGAACACGCGGCCCATCCGCGTGCTGAAGCGATCGAAGTAGAACGCCGAGGTCGCCAAGAGATCGCCGCGCACCTGGATCCCGCCGACGCAGAACTGTCCGTTGCTGCGCTCGGTCGGCTGGATCGTCTGACGCAGCGTCCACGTTCCGTCGGCGGCGAGGCGGTAAGCGAAGATCGCCGCAGCCTCGCTGTCGTAGTCCGTGTCGCAGACGAACAGGCGATCGCCGTCGATCGTGACCTGCTGTCCGAAGGCGGACGTCGCGCCCGCAGGCATCGTCAGCGTCGCCCGGTGGACGAGGCGATCGGACTCCACGTCGTAGACGCGGACGCTGCCACCGCTGCCGGCGCTACCGACGGCGACACGCGTGCCCGAGATCGACACGCTGCTGCCGAGCCTCGCGTTCGCGGCGGGCCCATCGAGCGAGTGGAGGAGGGTGGCCTGCGCCTCGACCCCGCGCGGGAGCACGAGCGACGCCAGCCCGAGCGCGCCGACGCACAGCGTGCCGAGCCACCGCGATCGCACGAGGGTCACAAGGTTCGTTCTCGAGCGCATCGAGCTCCTCCGAGGGTGGGGATGCGGCCGCAGGTTAGCCGTTTCCGTGCCGACCCCGATCCGCGCGATTGGCTGCTGCGGAGGGCACGCGCGCGTGCCCGCGACACGCGACCGCGTGTGCGCCGCACGCACCGGACGGCCCCCGCGCCGCGGACGCCGGTGATAGGCTCGAACGCTCGAATGACGGCCACTGCGGAGCCGCTGCCCGAGCCCGCCGAGCGCGACGACACGCTCTCGGACGGCCGCTACACGCTCGGCGAGATCATCGGGCGCGGGAGCGCGGGGACAGTCCACGTGGCCCACGACGCGAAGCTCGAGCGCGAGGTCGCGATCAAGACCCTCGACCTCCAGGCCGACACGAAGGCGCGCGCCCGCTTCGAGCGAGAAGCGCGAGCCGCAGGCGCCATCGGTCACCCGAACATCGTGCAGATCCTCGACGTCACCGAGCTAGCGGATGGCACGCCGTGCGTCGTGATGGAGCGACTGCGGGGAGAGACGCTCGCGGAGAGGATCGCGCGCGAAGGGCCCCTGCCGGTGCTCGACGTCGTCGATCTCGCGCTCGAGCTGCTCGAGGCGCTGGCGGCCGCCCACGCGGTGGGCATCGTGCACCGCGACGTGAAGCCCGCGAACGTGATGCTCGCGCTGCTCCCGACCGGTCGCACCTCGCTCAAGCTGCTCGACTTCGGCACGCTCGGCTTGCTCGAGGCCGATGCCGCACGCCTCACCGCTGCGGGCGTCGTCGTGGGCTCGCCCGCCTACGTGCCGCCCGAGTGCCTGCGTGAAGGCGCGAGCCGGAGCGACGTGCGGTGCGACGTGTACGCGGCGGCGCTCTCGATCTACGAGGCGCTCGCGGGCAAGCCCGCCTTCGAGGCGCCGAGCCCCGTCGCGCTGCGCGCCCGCATCCTCACCACGAGCCCCGAGTCGCTCGTGGCGCTGCGGGCCGATCTGCCGTCGCCGCTGGTCGCGCACCTCGAGCGGGCGATGGACCGCGATCCCTCCCGACGCTTCGCCTCGGCGCGCGCGTTCGCAGACGCCCTGATCTCGGCCCGCACCTTGCTCGGCGCGCCCGCCATGGATCCGCCCCCGCCGATCGGTGTGATGCCCATCGGGGAGCCCGACGCCCCGCTCACGCACAGCCAGGAGCGCGACGCGGAGCCCCGCGCGCCCACCAGCACCTTGTCCCCCAGCACGCTGATCGGGGGCCGCTATCGCTTGCTCCGGCCGATCGGCAGCGGCGGCATGAGCGACGTCTACGAGGCGACCGACGAGCACATCGCGCGACGCGTGGCGGTGAAGGTCGCGCGCGGCGGCGTGGACATCGATCGCATCGTGTTCGCCCGGCTCGAGCGCGAGGCGCGCGCGGCAGCGAGCCTCGGACACCCGAACGTCGTGGGCGTGCTCGACCTCGGGATCGATGCGACCCACGGCGCGTACCTCGTGATGGAGCTCCTCGCGGGCGAGTCCTTGCTCGCGAGGCTGCGACGCAAGGGAGCGCTCTCCTCCTCCGAGGCGATCGACGTCACGCTTCAGGTGCTCGACGGTCTGGCCGTGGCGCACGCGGCAGGCATGACCCACCGCGACGTGAAGCCGGCCAACATCTTCCTCGTGCCGCTCGCGAGCGGCGCCCACCTCGTCAAGGTGCTCGACTTCGGCATCGTGAAGCTCCGTGAGGAGCTCGCGGGCCCCAAGCTCACGCACCGCGGCACGGCCATCGGCACACCCGCCTACATGCCCCCGGAGCAGCTGCGCATGGAGGGCGTCGACGCGCGCGCCGACGTGTACGCGGTGGGCGTGACGCTCTACGAGATGCTGACCGGCGCGCTGCCCACGAGCGACACGTTGCCGTTCGGGCGCCCGATGATCCTGCCGCCGCTCCACGCGAGCGCGATCGGCAACGAGGGCCTCGCGAAGATGCTGTCGCAGGCGATGTCGAGCGATCCAGCCCGCCGCTACCCACACGCAGGCGCGATGCGCGACGCGCTCGTGCAGCTCAAGCCCACGGGGCGTCCCACGGCGACGGCGATTCGCGATGGCTCGGTGGTGCCGGCGCTCGCTGCTCCGACCCATCTCGACACTGCCCCCGCGATCCGCGCGGAGGACGCGCGCGTGGGGGCTGGCACGATGGCCCGCATCGGCCTCGGTGGTTCGTCTCGGACGGCGTGGATCGTCGCGCTCGCGCTCGTGGCGCTCGCGCTGATGACCCTGGCGTTCGTGATCACGCGACGAGCCCCGGCCACGCCAGCCGCCCCCATCGAAGCCCCCGTCCTCGCGCAGGCGCCGCCGACCACCGCGGGCGTCGTGACTCCCCCGCAGCCGCCCCCGTCGACGACGCCACCGATCGCGCGCGCCGAGCCACCGAGCACGCTGCCGGTCGCGATCGACCCGCCTCCGGTGACATCGGAGCGGCCGCTGACCACGCTCGGCGCACGTCCCTCGCGACCTCGCGGCGGCGAGCCCTCGATGCGTCCCAGGACTCCGGAGCCTGTGACGATGTCGTCGGCGCCGCCGTCGTCCGAGGAGCCGGTCGCGATGCCCGGCATCCTCAACCCGTTCGAGTGAGGCCCTTCGAGTGAGCGCGATCTCCGAGTGACCGACGTGACCGATGTGATCCGTTCCCTCCGCGAGGGACTGAGGCGCGCGAGCGACGTGGAGGTCGCCGCGGGCGTGCTGCTCGACGCGCTGCGTACGATCGTCGAGAGCGCGCTCGCGCCGCACGGCGCGGTCGTGCTGCGCGGCATCGTGCACCTGCGCAGCGAGGGCGCCGGCTACCGCGCGCTCGTGACGCGCGAGTGGACCGAAGGAGACGTCGCACCGGTCGCGCCGATCGCACCCTCCGCGACGGTCTGGTCCTGCGTGCTCGGGCGCGGAGGCGTGGCCGTCGATCTCGGGACCCAGAAGGGTGTGTCGCTCGCCGATGGAACGAGCGTCGAGCTGTTCGCTGCCTACGTCGCGCACGCAGGCGCGGCGAGCGTCGAGCAGATGCTCGCGCGCGAGGCCTCGCACCTCGTCGCGCTGCCCCTGCGCGCGGCCGACGACATCATCGGCATGGCCTCGATCGAGCTCGCGTGGCCGCAGGGCGTGGGCCTGCCGTTCCCCGATGGCGTGTGGCGACGCGACGTGGAGGTCGTGACCGATCTCGCGACACCGCAGCTCGCGCTCCTGCCGATGCGGCCCCGACACGTCCGCACGTCCGAGCCCGTCGATCCACTGCTTCCGGTGATCGGCGAGCAGACGCGCTCGCTCGTGGACGTGCTCCGCGTGTTCGTCGATCAAGACGAGACGATCCTCGTCAGCGGGCCGACGGGCGCCGGCAAGTCGCGGCTCGCGGAGTGGTGTCATCAGCGATCGCGTCGCGCGTCCGGACCGTTCGAGACCGCGAACCTGCTCGCTGTGCCCGAGTCCATGCAGATGGCCGAGCTCTTCGGCTGGAAGAAGGGCGCGTTCACGGGCGCACAGGGCGATCACGAGGGCCTCGTGGCCTCGGCCGATCGCGGCACGCTCTTCCTCGACGAGATCGACAAGCTCTCCCTCGCCGCGCAGGCCGGGCTCTTGCGTGTGCTCGAGACGCGACGCTTCGCCCCGCTCGGCGCGAGCCGCGAGCGCATGGTGGACGTGCGCTTCATCGTCGCGACCAACGCGGATCTTCGACAGCTCGTGAAGAAGGGCGCGTTCCGCGAGGACCTCTACTACCGCGTGAACGTGCTCCCCGTGCAGCTCCCGCCGCTCTCCGCCCGCAAAGACGAGATCGCGGGCTGGGCGCGCGCGATGCTGTCGCGTCGGCATGCGGACGCACGGGGCTCGGGGCCCGCCACCTTCGCGCAGGAAGCCGTCGAGGCGCTCGAAGCGCAGCGCTGGCCCGGCAACCTTCGACAGCTCGACAACGTCGTGCGGCGTGCGTACGCGCTCGAGCTCGCGAGCCAGGTCGGTCGCGGTCAGCCGCCGCGCAGCCTCGAGGTGAGCCTCGGCACCGTCCAGCGTGCGCTGTCCCTCGAGGCGCCCGAGCGCAGCGCCGAGCCGTCCACGGGCAGCGTCGAGGCCCTGCGCGCGGCCGCCGAGAGCCTCGTCGAGCGCGCGATCGAGGCACGTCGCGATCAGCGCACGCTCGCGCTCGAAGACCTCGACGTCCTTCGAGCCGCCGTGCTCCGAGCTGCCGTCGATCGCGTCGGCAGCGTGAAGGATGCGTACCTGCTCTTCGGCGCCGACGGGTTGGTCCAAGGCCGCAACCACACGGCCGCGTACCGTCGCGAGATCGCGCTGCTCGAGGCGCTCGAGGCGCGCCTCGGTCGCACGGACTGACGGGCGGGCGCCGGGCCGTTCTTCGGCTACAGTCCGCGCGCCGCGCGACCGGCCGGGCCGGAGAGAGCGCGCTCACGAGGTGTGCAACATGGCGAAGCGAAACAAGATTGCGGTGGTCGGCGCGGGCAACATCGGTGGCGAGCTGGCGATGCTCGTGGCGCGCCGTGAGCTCGGTGATTGCGTGCTGCTCGACATCCCGGAGAAGGCGGACTTCGCGCGCGGCAAGGCGCTCGATCTCATGCAGACCGGGGCGCTCGACGGCTTCGACTGCACGATCACGGGCACCGGCGACTACAAGGACATCGCGGGCTCGGACGTCGTGATCGTGACCGCGGGCGTGCCGCGCAAGCCCGGCATGAGCCGCGACGATCTCCTCTCGATCAACCTCAAGATCATCCGCTCGGTCGCCGCGGGCATCCGCGAGAACGCGCCCGACGCGTTCGTGATCGTCATCTCGAACCCGCTCGACGCGATGGTCTACGAGATGAAGAAGCAGACCGGCTTCAAGGCCGGCAAGGTCGTCGGCATGGCCGGCGTGCTCGACTCGGCGCGCATGCAGCTCTTCCTCGCGCAGGCCGCCGGCGCCAGCGTTCGCGACGTCCGCGCCCTCGTCCTCGGTGGCCACGGCGACACGATGGTCCCCGTGATCTCGAACTGCACCGTGAACGGCATCCCCGTCACCGAGCTCGTCAGCAAGGACAAGCTCGACGAGATCGTGAAGCGCACGGCCGGCGGCGGCGGCGAGATCGTGAAGCTCATGGGCACGAGCGCGTACTACGCGCCGGCCGCGGGCGCTGTCGTGATGGCCGAGGCCTTCCTCCGCGATCAGAAGCGCATCCTCGCGTGCGCCGCGTACCTCGATGGCGAGTACGGCTACAAGGATCTCTACATGGGCGTCCCCGTGGTCGTGGGCGGCGCGGGCGTCGAGAAGATCGTGACGATCGAGCTCTCCGCCGAAGAGAAGGCGATGCTCGACAAGAGCGCCGAGGCCGTGCGCGGCCTGATCACCGACAGCGCGAAGCTGTGATCGATCCTCGGGCTCGGTGACGAGAACGACGACGAAGGCCGACGGTGCGATCGCGGGAGCGATCGCCGTCGGCCTTTTCGTGTCGGCCTCGCCCCTCGCGGGCTGTCGGTGCGAGGAGGCGCCGAGGCCCGCGGCCGCGGTGACCGAGCCCACGGCGACGACACCCGTGGAGGTTCCGCCGCCGGTCGAGCCCGAGCCGGTACGCACGCGAGACGGCGTCGACATCGCGCCCACGCTTCTGAGACAGCTCGAGTCGCCCAACGCCTCGGAGCCCAGCGCGTCGGCGACTGCGGCCGACGAGGATCTCGGGCTCCGCTGTGCGCGCGGCTGCGCGCTCGTCGATGACGACGGTCACGTGATCCTCGTCCGACCGCGGGGCGTCGAGGAGGACGGCCTGCCGTCACGCATCGAGATCGCGACGCTGCGAGGCACAGAGGTGGAACGACGCGACGTCTCGATCGACGACGTCGATGCCGACGCGCTCGAGGCCTTTCTCGACGAAGGTGGGCCGCCACCCTGGGCGTCGATCGTTCGTCGCGCCCTGGGTGCGGGGCCGTACCGACCTGCGCCCGATCTCGTCGCCGCTCGTGCGCGGACCATCTTCTCGCTCGACGAGTACGCGCCTCTGGTGGCGTTGCGCGCACCGCTCGCCGACCGCTGGCTCTACGCCGAGGTCGGTCCCACCGCGTATCGGCTTCATCTGTTGCGCGCCGATCGAAGCGTCGATCGTCTGCTCGCGACGCTGCCTCTGCTCGCGACGGCCTGCGACGGCGACTTCACCGATCACGCGTGCATCGCGCCCATGTCGATCGATGGCGTCCTGCTCTCACCCGATGGCCGGACGCTGCACGTGCTCGTCGGTCATCCAGCCGCGGGCCACGGGGAGGGCAGCGACGATCTCGTCAGCGCCGGCCTCGACGACGCGAGCGCGCTTGCAACGCTCTACGACGAGGCCGCGCGCTCGGCCGAGCTCGAGCGATCGATGCGCGCACCGGGCGCGCGCACCACACCCTTCCTCGCGCTCGAGGAGCCCGCCGCCTCGCGTGACGCGCGCTGTCTCCGTGGCTGCGCGCTCTACCGCGAGAACGGCGACGCCTGGATCGTGAGGCCCACGCGGATCACGCACGGCGAGGTCCTCGCGTCGCGCGTCTTCGTGCCCGGGCCCGATGCCTCGGGGCTCGAAGTGCTCGGTCTCGATCAGGCCCCCGACGACGAGGCCCGCGCGAGCATCCTCGGTCGAACGCTGGCCGACGCGCCGACGGCCGAGGGGAGGGCGCTCGTCGCCCGACAGGCGATCGCGTCGACGGCAGGCCTCGCCTCTGCAGCGCGCGTGGAGCTCCGAGCGCCACACGTGGGCGCGCAGGTCTCGATCGATGTCGACGCGGGCGAGTACGTGATCCGCTGGGGACGCGGAGACACGTGGGCCGAGATCGCGCGCGTGCCCGCGCTCCTCATGGACGACGCTGTGTCGGCGCCGAGCTTGCTGGAGGTCTTCGCGCCACCCGATCGCGGCTTTCCGATCGTGATCGTGGGCCTCGCGCCGACACGCAGCCCTTCGGATCCGGACGGCGTCGTGCACCAGAGCTTCCACGCCATCGTCGCCGCGCTGCCCGAGGGCATGGACGACGCGAACGCGGCGACGGCTCCGCGCACCGAACGAGCCCACTGACATGTGCGGCATCGCGGGCGTCGTCGACTGGAGCGGAGCCGCGCCTCATCGAGAGGCGCTCGAGGCCGCTGCGCGGGAGATGGCGCACCGGGGTCCCGACGGTGACGGCTTCCACGTCGAAGGTCCGGTCGGGCTCGCGCATCGACGCCTCTCGATCATCGATCTGGGCGGTGGCGGGCAGCCGATGTTCAACGAGGACCGGAGCATCGCCATCGTCTTCAACGGCGAGATCTACAACTACCGAGAGCTCGCGGCGGAGCTCGCGCCTCGACACGCGTTCCGCACCTCGTCGGACACCGAGGTGCTGCTACGGCTCTACGAAGATCGCGGCGAAGCGATGCTCGCGCCATTGCGCGGGATGTTCGCGTTCGCGATCTGGGATGCGAAGAAGCAGTCGCTGTTCTGCGCGCGCGACCGCTACGGCGAGAAGCCGTTTCTCTACGCGCAGGTGGGGCGCCGGCTCTTCTTCGCGTCCGAGATGTCGGCGCTGCGCGCGCTCGGACGAGACGCGATCGACACGCGCCTCGATCGCGACGCGCTCGCCAGCTACCTCGGCCTCCTCTACGTCGCTGCGCCGCGCAGCATCTTCGCGGGCGTGAAGAAGCTGCCGGCCTCGCACGCGCTGAGCTTCGACGAAGCGCGGGGCCTGCGCGTCGTTCGCTACGAGGACGTCCCCGTGCCGGGCAGCGCGCGCACTGCGGGCGTGAGCGTGGTGACCGACACGCGTCGTGCGCTCGAAGAGGCCGTGCGTCTGCAGCTCCGGAGCGACGTGCCTGTCGGCGCGCTGCTCTCGGGAGGCATCGACAGCTCGCTCGTCGTCGCGATGATGGCGCGCGAGCTCGATCAGCCCGTGCGTACGTTCTCGGTGGGCTTCGGACGCGACGACGACGAGCTGCCCCACGCGCGCGTCGTCGCCGATCGCTACCGCACCGAGCACACCGAGATCGTGCTGACCGATGATCTCGAGGCACGCGTCGATCGCGCGCTGCGCGCCTACTCGGAGCCGTTCGGCGACTCGAGCGCGGTGCCGACCGTCGCGGTGTTCGAGGCTGTCGCGAAGCACGCCAAGGTCGTGCTCACGGGCGATGGGGGCGACGAGCTCTTCGCGGGCTACGGCCGCTACCGTGAGGTCCTGCGCATGGCGAACGTGCCTGGGGCACGGCACGTCGCGCGGTCGATCGATCGACTCGCGCGCCTCGGCGCGAGCGCCCGGATGCTCGCGCGTGCGCGGCGCGCATCGCTTCTCGCGGCGCGCGATCCCGCATCCCGCACCCGTGCGCTGGTCGAGGTCTTCGGCCCCGGCGAGCGTGCCCGCCTGTTGGGCACGGAGCTTCGCGCGCTCGACGCGGTCGCCGAGATCGAGCGCCTCGATCTCGAGGCGCCCGATCGCGCGATCGCCGAAGACCTCCATCGTTATCTGCCCGACGATCTGATGCAGAAGACCGACATCGCCGCGATGGCCGCGAGCGTCGAGTCGCGCAGTCCGTTCCTCGATCCCGAGCTCGCGCGCGCCGTGGTGCCGCTGCCGTGGGCGACGAAGCAGACGCAGTCCGAGGGCAAGACGCTGCTCAAGGACGTCGCCCGCGAGCTGTTGCCACCTTCGATCCTCTCGCGTCAGAAGCGCGGCTTCGGAAGCCCCGTGGAGACCTGGCTGCGCGGCCCTCTGCGTCGTGCGTTCGAGGACGCGCTGCTGTCGTCGGACTCCTTCGTCCGACGCGAGCTCGATCCCCGCGCCGTCGACACCGTGCACGCGAGCGTCGCGAGCGGACGCGGCAACGGCCACCAAGGCTGGGCGCTGTTCGCGCTCGAGCGCTGGGCGCGCGCACACGGATGAGTCGTGGCCGCTCGCGGGCGGCGGATCGGCATTGTCTCTCGCGCCGCGGGCCGCTAGCCTCGCGGCCCCTCCCGGAGACGCGATGAACATCCACGAGTACCAGGGCAAGCAGATCTACGCGCGCTACGGCGTGCCGCACCCGAAGGGCATTCCGGCGTTCAGCGCCGAGGAGGCGCGCAAGGCCGCCGAGACGCTCATCGCCGAGACGGGCAACGAAGTCGTCGTCGTGAAGGCGCAGATCCACGCCGGCGGTCGAGGCAAGGCGGGCGGCGTGAAGGTCGCCAAGGGCGCCGCTGCCGCCGAGGAGAAGGCCAAGGCCCTGCTCGGCACGACGCTCGTCACCAAGCAGACGGGCCCCGAGGGCAAGAAGGTCAACCGCCTCTACATCGAGCAAGGCCTCAACCTCGAGGGCGCGCGCGAGCTCTACTTCTCGATGCTCATCGATCGCGAGACGCGCCGCGTGACGGCCATCGCGTCGGCCGCGGGCGGCGTCGACATCGAGGAGGTCGCCGAGACCCACCCCGAGAAGATCCTCAAGGTCGTCCTCGATCCGGCCGTCGGCTTCGCGGCCCACTACGCTCGGCAGCTCGGGTTCGGCCTCGAGCTCAAGGGCACGGCGATGAGCGAGTTCGTGTCGCTCTGCAGCAAGCTCTACGACCTCTTCCTCGAGGAAGACTGCTCGATGCTCGAGGTGAACCCGCTCGTCATCACGGGCGACAACCACGTCATCTGCCTCGACGCCAAGGTGAACTTCGACGAGAACGCGAGCTTCCGTCACCCCGAGTGGGACGCGCTCCGCGATCCGGAAGAGGAAGAGCCCACCGAGACGGAGGCCAAGGAAGCAGGCCTCTCCTACGTGAAGCTCGACGGCAACATCGGCTGCCTCGTGAACGGCGCGGGCCTCGCGATGAGCACGATGGACATCATCCAGCACTACGGCGGCTCGCCCGCGAACTTCCTCGACGTCGGCGGCGGCGCGACGAAGGACCAGGTCACGAAGGCCTTCCGCATCATCCTCACGGACCCGAACGTGAAGGGCATCTTCGTCAACATCTTCGGCGGCATCATGAAGTGCGACACGATCGCCGAGGGCGTCATCGCCGCGGCGAAGGAGCTCGGCCTCAAGGTCCCCGTCGTGTGTCGGCTCGAGGGCACGAACGTCGAGAAGGGTCGCGAGATCCTCGCGAATTCGGGCATCGCCGTGATGCCGGCCGCGAACATGGCCGAGGGCGCGCAGAAGATCGTCGAGCTCGCCAAGAGCGGCGCAGCGAAGGGCTGAGGAGAGAACATGTCGATTCTCGTCGGTAAGGACACGAAGGTTCTCTTCCAGGGCATCACCGGCAGCGCCGGTGGCTTCCACGCAGACCAGTGCATCGCGTACGGCACCTCGGTGGTCGCAGGCGTGACGCCGGGCCGCGGCGGCCAGACGTGGACGGGCGCGAGCACGAAGAAGAACGTGCCGGTCTACGACACGGTGAAGGACGCCGTGAAGCAGACGGGCGCGAACACGAGCTGCGTGTTCGTCCCGCCGCCTGCGGCGGCAGACTCGATCCTCGAGGCCATCGACGCGGGCGTCGAGCTCGTGATCGCGATCACCGAGGGCATCCCCGTCGCCGACATGCTGCGTGTCCGCCGTGTGCTCGACGCGCAGACGGGACCGAAGAAGACACGCCTCATCGGCCCGAACTGCCCCGGCGTGATCACGCCCGGCGCGGCCTGCAAGATCGGCATCATGCCCGGTCACATCCACAGGCCCGGCCGCATCGGCGTGCTCTCGCGCTCAGGAACGCTCACGTACGAGGCCGTCTTCCAGCTCACCTCGCTCGGCCTGGGTCAGAGCACCGCGGTCGGCATCGGCGGTGATCCCATCAACGGCACCGACTTCGTCGACCTCCTCCAGCTCTTCAACGAGGACCCGGAGACGGACGGCGTCATCATGATCGGCGAGATCGGTGGCACCGCCGAAGAGGCCGGCGCCGAGTACATCAAGAAGCACTTCAAGAAGCCGGTCGCGGGGTTCATCGCCGGCACCACCGCGCCGCCCGGCAAGCGCATGGGCCACGCGGGCGCGATCATCTCGGGCGGCAAGGGCACGGCCGCAGCGAAGATCGCCGCGATGACCGAGGCCGGCGTGAAGATGGCGCCGACGCCCACCCACATGGGCGAGACGCTGAAGTCGCTCTTGAAGTAGCGCTCGCCGCGTCGACTCGACGCTTGTTCAGGCCCGTCCGGATCGCTCCGCGCATCCGTGACGGGCCGAGTCTTTTGCGCTACACGGCCGCACTCCGCGCAGCGGCGCAGTGCCTTTCATCAGTACAGAGGAGCCCATGGCCATCGAGAAGACCTTTGCGATCTGCAAGCCCGACGCCGTCGAGAAGAACCACATCGGCGGGATCATCAGCCTCGTCGAGAAGAACGGCTTGAAGGTCAAGGCCCTGCGCATGATGCACATGACGCGGCCGATCGCGGAGGGGTTCTACGCGGTGCACAAAGAGCGTCCGTTCTTCGGCGAGCTGGTGGACTTCATGACGCGCGGTCCCTGCGTCGTGATGGTGCTCGAGGGCGACAACGCCATCGCGAAGTGGCGCGAGCTCATGGGCGCGACGAACCCCGAGAAGGCCGCGGAGGGCACGGTTCGCAAGCTCTATGGCGCCAGCGTCGGCGAGAACGCCTCGCACGGCTCGGATGGCCCGGAGACGGCCAAGTTCGAGATCGGCTGGTTCTTCCCCGGCTACGACGTCGGCTGAGCCAGCAGCCTCTTGAATGGGCCGTGTGCCCGCGGACACGGTGAGGTCAGTGACCCAGCGCTCGAGAGCGAGTCTCCTCACCCGAGACAACGCGTGGCTGGTTCCCACTGGCCTCTACGCGCTGGGCTTCCTCCTGTGGTTGCCATCGGCGCACGCAGTCGCGACGAGCGATGAGGCGAGCTACCTCGGTCAGGCCGCGCTCTTCGCGAGGGGGCAGCTCGAGGCGAGCCTGCCCGCGCTCGGCGGGGGCGAGCCCGTGTCGGAGCCCGTGTCCGACTACCCCGTCGGCACCTCGCTCCTGGCGGCACCGTTCGTCGCGCTCGGCGGCCTCTCGTGGGGCCGCCTGCCTTCGTTGGTCTCGTTGCTCGGTGCGACGGCGCTGACGGCGTGGGTGCTGCGTCGGCGTGGCAAGGACCCCCGCTACGCGCTGCTCGTCTTGGGCTACCTCCCTTCGCTCGTGCTGGGCCGCGTCACGATGAGCGACTGCCCGAGCGTCCTCATCGTCGCCGGCTTCCTCGCGCTCCTCGAGCACGGGTCCGTCCGCTCACTGGGTTTTGCCGGGCTGGTCGCGGGCGCGGCGCTCCTGTTTCGGGAGACCAACCTCGTGATCATGGGGCCGTTCTTGGCCGGCGTGTTCGTACGGCGCGACCCCGGGCGCGCGTCGTTGGCGGTTGGGCTGGGGATGGGCGTGGCCGCCCGGCTCGGCTCCTCCTGGTTTCTGTTCGGAGACCCGCTGTTCGCGAAGTCCTCGTACCCATTCTCGCTCGCCGCGATCCCTCAGAACCTCGTTCTCTACGTGCTCGCGCTGCTCGTGCTCGTCCCCGGAGGGTTGGTCGTCGCCGCGCGCTACCGCGGGCCTCGCGCCCCCGAGCTGCTCACGGCGGTGTTCGGCTGTGCCGTGTTCTTTCTCGTCTATTCGTACGGGGGTGCCGAGAGCGGTACCCTCAGACGCTTGATCGTGGCGCCTCGCTACTTCGCTCCGCTGACGCCGCTCGTGGCTCAGGCCTGGGCGGCGATGGTCACCGACGACCGCTGGGAGAGCATGCGGGAGTGGGCGATGCGGATCGGGATCGTCGGCCTCTCCTGCGCAGCCTTCGGCGTCCACCCGTTCCTCTCGCGCTGGGAAGGCGAGCAGGCGCGTGTCGTCGCGAGGATCGACGAAGCGGTACCCGAGGGGACGGTCGTCGTGACGCAGCCCAGCTCGACGGCCAAGTACCTGGCGGTCGTGTTCGGCGCGCGCACCGTGGTGGACTACCAAGCGCTCGACGACGCCACGTGGGCCGCGCTCTCGCAGGCACACCCGACGTTCTTCGTGGTGCTCTACCACCGCACCGACAGCGACTACCATCGCGCGCGCTGGGAAGAAGCGAGCGATTGGCTGCATGCCCTCGAGGCTCGATGCTCCGTCGAGTCGCTCGGCAGTGAGCCCACGCCCGCCGAAGAGGTGGGGATCTGGCAGGTGCGCTGTGCCGGGTAGCGCGGTCTTGCAGCTCACGCTGCTCACGGTGGCGGCGGCGTTCGCGTTCGTGCGGATGCGCCCGGCCATCTTGGTATTCAGCGCGAACCATGCAGCCGTGGTGCTCGGGCTGATGCACATCGACGAAGGTGGGCGCCCGCTTCGGTACGCGTACAACCCCCAGTTCTTGTTCGAGACCGACACTGTCGCGCGAGCGCTCGAGATCTGTCTCGTCCCCACGATCCTCCTCGCGTGCGCGGCCCTCGTTCCGGGGCCGACCAACCCCCCGCCACGCCGATCGCTGCCGCGGATTCCGACCCCGCTCCTCGTGATCATCGGCGGCTACCTCCTGCTCATCGCCGCGTCGTCACGCACGATCTTCGAGGCCAGCTACACGTCGGTCGACCAGGGAAGCTCGGGAGGGCTCACGGGCGGCATCTACCCGCTGGCGTGGGCCTTCGTGCTCTTGGCGATGCGAGAGCGCATCGATGCCGGGGCCATCCGTCCCTCGCGTGCGTTCGCGGGGGTCGTGGCGCTCCTCGTGGTCCTCGACTTCTCCAAGGGGTCGACGGGCCTCGCGGCGGGCGTCTTCGTCGCGGCGCTTCTCCTCGTGTACGTGCCGGGCATGCTGCGGGACGCGGCCGCGACCCAACCGCGAACGTCGGCCGACACCTCCGCAGCGTCGGAGCCACGCGCGACGCCACGTCAGACCGCACGCGTGCTCGGCATCGCGGCCGTGATCGTCGTCGCGCTCGTGACGCTGGTCGTCTTGATCCGCGGCTCGCGCGCAGAGATGTCCCGCGTCGGCGTCGTCGACGCGCTCGCGGCCGCGACCGAGACCTTGGCGGCCGACGACGACGTGGTCGGCATCGAGAGCCGAGCCAACGGCGACCAGGGCGCCGTGCACGTCCTCATGTGTGCGGCCCTCTACGATGGTGGCATCTCCCGAGAGTGGCGCTCCGTGTGGGGACCTTTCGAGTACACCTTCAAGCCCTCGCTCCTGATGCGGTGGCTGAACCTGACGCGATCACCCGAAGCGGCGTGGGAGCTGATGGACTACTTCATCCACCTCGGCGGCATCAACACGTTCGGCGAGTTCTATTGGAACGGCGGGTTCCTCTGTCTCTTCGTGATGAGCTTTCTGCTGATCGGCGCGCTCTTCTGGCTCGATGTGGCGTCGCGCTGGTCGACCGTGGCCCTGGCGATGTCGTGCGCGGTGATCCCGAACCTCGTCCAGGGCTACGGGTACGGCTTCGCCCAGATCTTCCGCGGCTTCTCGAACGGCGCCTTGTTCGTGCTGCCCGTGCTGGCCTACCTCCGCTACGTCGAGTGGGAGCGGAGCAAGAAGAAGCACGCCCTCTCTCGCCCGGTCGCGCTGGCTCCCGCGAAGTAGGCTGATCATGCGAGTCGTCGTCTTCTCCAAAGACCGTGCGTGTCAGCTCGAGCTCCTGCTCCGAAGCCTCCATGAGCAGTGTCGGCAGAGCGAGCGCCTGCGAATCGCCGTGCTCTACAAGGCGAGCGACGCGCGCTTCGCCGCCGGTTACGAGGAAGTGCGTCGACGCTTCCCCGCCGTCGATCTGGTGCCGCAGACGTCGTCGCCGATCAAAGAGCAGATCGGTGCGCTGGTCGCACAGCCGCTCTGCGAGCTCTTCACGTTCTTCACGGACGACATCGTGGTCATTCGTCCGATCGACCTCTTCGATGCGCCGTTCGAGACGCTCCGCGAGCGCGCCGACGTGACCTCGATCGCGCTGCGTCTCGATCGCTCGATCGATCACTGTCAGCCGCTGGGCATCGACACGCCTCCGCCGACCCTCGACGTCGACTCCACGTGGCGATACCGACGACCGAGCACCCGCCCCGGGCGGCTCTTGGCGCGTCTGCGCGGCACGCTTCCTCTCGGGGACTGGGCGGGATCGATGTTCATCGACGGCTATGTCTTTCGCCATCCCGAGCTCGTCGACTACTTCCGACGCCTGCCCGACTTCTCGCACGTCACGCAGATCGAGCAGGTCATGCTGGAGAACCCGCTGCGAGGCGACCGTGTGGTCTGTTGCGCGAAGGCGCGCATCGTGAATCTCGTGCTGAACCGAGTCGACACGCGCTCGGTGTACCCGCACGCGGGGGGCTCACCCGCGGAGCTGAACGAGCGCTTCCTCGACGGCGGACGCCTCGACTACACGCACCTTCGCACCGTGCCTCGTCGCTCTTGCCACGTCGATGTGCCGCCTCGATGGATGAAGGCGTGAGACGCGGGCTGAGCGGTCACGAACCCTGAGCGAGGTACCAGGCGTACGTCGACGCGATGCCCTCGCGCAGACCGATGCGTGCATGCCAGCCGAGGCCGTGGAGCTTGGTCACGTCGAGCAATTTGCGCGGCGTTCCGTCGGGCTTGGACGTGTCGAGCACGATCTCGCCGCGGTAGCCGACCACCTCGCGCACCAGCTCCGCCAGCTCTCGGATCGAGATGTCCTCGCCCACGCCGACGTTCACGATCTCGGCCTCGTCGTACACGCGCGTGAGGTGCACGCAGGCATCGGCGAGATCGTCCACGTGGAGGAACTCGCGCCGTGGCGTGCCCGTGCCCCAGAGCGTCACCGTCGGCGCGCTCGCGCGCATGGCCTCGTGGAACTTCCGGATCAGCGCAGGGAGCACGTGCGAGCTCTGGAGATCGAAGTTGTCACCCGGGCCGTAGAGGTTCGTGGGCTGGAGGCTGATGCCGTGGAACCCGTGCTGCCTCCGGTAGGACCGGACCATCTCGATGCCCGCGATCTTCGCGACGGCATACGCCTGATTCGTGGGCTCGAGCGCCCCGGTGAGCAGCGCGTCCTCGCGCATCGGCTGAGGCGCGAGCTTCGGGTAGATGCACGACGAACCGAGGAACACGAGCTTCTTCGCGCCCGATCGATGGGCCGCGTCGATCACGTTCGTCTGGATCAGGAGGTTCTCGCGGATGAAGTCTGCGGGCCGCGTGTCGTTCGCGAGGATGCCGCCCACGTGCGCGGCGGTGACGAACACGACATCAGGCTTGGTCTCGGCGAAGAACGCCTCGACCGCCGACTGGCGCGTCAGATCGAGCTCTTTGCGCGTACGAACGATCGCACGGATGTCCTCGCGCTCGAGACGTCGAACGATCGCCGAGCCCACGAGGCCGCGGTGACCCGCGACGTACACGCGGCTCGAGGGCGTGAGCACGTCAGTCATGCTGTCGCTCCAGGGCGGAGGAGTGACCGGCCTCGCGCAGCGTCTTTTCGCGGTGTGCGAGCTCGAGGTCGTGCTCGACCATCATCGCGACGAGCCCGGCGAAGCTGACCTGCGGCTTCCATCCCAGCGCATCGCGCGCCTTGCTCGCGTCCCCGAGCAGGTGATCCACCTCCGCAGGACGGAGGTAGCGGGGATCGGTCTCGACGTACGCGCGCCAGTCGAGGCCCAGCTGCGTGAAGGTCGCCTCGAGAAAGTCGCGCACGGAGTACGCCTCGCCCGTGGCCACCACGTAGTCGTCGGGCGCGGGTGCCTGGAGCATGCGCCACATGGCCTCGACGTAGTCGCCCGCGAAGCCCCAGTCGCGCTTGGCGTCGAGGTTGCCGAGGAAGAGCTTCTTCTGGAGGCCGAGCTTGATGCGGGTCGCGGCGCGCGTGATCTTGCGCGTCACGAACGTCTCGCCGCGACGTGGAGACTCGTGGTTGAAGAGGATCCCGTTGCTGATGAAGAGCCCGTAGGACTCGCGGTAGTTCACCGCGTACCAGTGAGCGGCGACCTTCGCGACGGCATAAGGGCTGCGAGGATGGAACGGCGTGGTCTCGAGCTGCGGCGGCTTCGCGGCGCCGAACATCTCCGAGCTGCCGGCCTGGTAGAAGCGCACGTCCTTGCCCGCCCCGCGCGCGTAGTCGCGGTACGCCGCGAGGAGCCGAAGCGTGCCGCTGCCGGTCACGTCGGCCGTGTACTCGGGGGCGTCGAACGACACGCGCACGTGGGACTGCGCGCCGAGGTTGTAGATCTCGTCGGGACGGACCTGCTCGAGCGCGTGGCGGAGGCCCGAGCCATCGGCGAGGTCGCCGTGGTGGAGGAAGAGCCGTGCCTCCGGATCGTGAGGATCTCGATACAGGTGATCGATGCGCCCGGTGTTGAAGGTCGAGGCGCGCCGCATCACGCCGTGGACTTCGTAGCCTTTCGCGACGAGGAGATCGGCGAGGTAGGAGCCGTCCTGTCCCGTGATCCCGGTGACGAAGGCGCGGCGGCGGACGGTGTGAGTCATGGGGCTTCTTCGATGCGAGTCGGGGTCCTGGCGTTCGCCCCCGGACGACGGTCCTCATGGGCCGGGCCGACGGAGGGCCGCGGACTATACTCCGCGGCCCATGCGAGTCCTGGTGAACGCGACGTCGGCCCGTCTCGGCGGCGGCATCACGGTGATGCGCAACCTCCTTCCGGCGTTCGTCGATGCCGATGGCGGTGCGCACGAGTACATCGTGGTCGCGCACGAGGACTCGGCCGCCGCCATGGATCCCCACCATCCACGGGTCCATTTCGAGGTCGCTCAGCGGGGTGAGTCGCTCGTCTCTCGCCTTGTGTGGGAGCAGCTCGAGCTGCCCGTGCGCAGCGTGCTCGACCGAGCGGACATCGTGTTCTCCCCCGGCGGGCTCGCGGTGCTGACGGCACCGAAGCCTCAGGTGCTGATGTACCAGAACATGGCCCCGTTCGAGCCGCGGGTGATGGCGCGCGTGCCGGCGCACGAGCGTCGTCGCTTCTTCCTGCTCCGCGAGCTCGGCGCGTTGTCGGGCCGCATCGCGCGGCGGATCGTGTTCATCTCGCGCTACGCGCAGCGCTCGATTCTCCCTCAGATCGGGGGACGCGCGCTCGATTCGGAGTGCATCTACCTCGGCCGCGATCCCGCCTTCCGTCCGGAGGCGGCGTCGGATCCGCAGGCGCAGGCCTTGTCGGACAAGCTGGGCCTTCCCGCGCGCTACCTGCTCAGCGTCTCGCAGTTCTACTTCTACAAGAACTTCGTCGAGCTCGTGGATGGCTTCGCGCTCGCGCTGCCAACCCTGCCCTCGGATGTGTCGCTGGTGATCGCAGGCGCCGAGCACCAACAGGACTACGCTGCGGCCGTGCGCGCACGGATCGCGCGCCACGGTCTCGGTGACCGCGTGCGGCTGCTCGGTGCCGTTCCGTACGAGCAACTTCCGATGATCTACGCGCGCGCGATGGCGTTCTTGTTCCCCAGCACGGTAGAGAATTTCCCGAACATCCTGGTCGAGGGGCTCGCCTCGGGCGCGCCGACGTTCGCCTCCAAGCTCGGCCCCATGCCCGAAATCGCTGGCGACGCGGCGACCTACTTCGATCCCTACGACACCCACGACATCGCGCGCGCGATCGAGCGGGCCACCAACGATCAGGCGTTGCGCGAGACGCTCTCCAGGCGCGGCATCGAGCGGGTGAAGCGGTACTCGTGGGAGAGGACCGCACGGCAGCTGCTGCGCGTGTTCGAGGAGGCGCGCTGATGTGCGGCATCATCGGTTGGATCGGCACGGGCCGGGCGCCCGACATCGGGGCGGGCCTCGCTGCGCTGAAGCACCGAGGGCCCGACGCGCGTGAGACGTGGTGCACCGAGGACGGGCCACGCTTCGTCGCGCTCGGCCATGCGCGTCTCGCGATCCTCGACCTCTCCGAGCGCGCCGTGCAGCCGATGCAGAGCCGCGCGGGCGACGTGGTGATCGTCTTCAACGGCGAGATCTACAACTTCCTCGAGCTGCGCACTCGCCTCGAGGCACTGGGGGTGGTGTTCCGGACGACGTCGGACACCGAGGTGATCCTCGAGGGCTACCTGCGCTGGGGACACGAGGTGCTTCGCCAGCTGCGCGGGATGTTCGCGTTCGCGATCTGGGATCGGCGCGACGGCTCGACGTGGCTGGTCCGTGATCGCCTCGGGATCAAGCCGCTCTTCGTCGCGCGCGTGCCGGGAGGGCTCGCGTTCGCCTCGGAGATGAAGGGCCTCTTCGCGCTCGGCATCCCGCGCACCATCGCCCGGGGCGCGATCGATCGGTACCTGACGTACCTCTACGTGCCGGGCCCCGAGACCGCCTTCGAAGGCGTGCGTGAGGTGCTGCCGGCACACGAGCTCCTCGTCGATCGGGAGGGCCGTGTGACGGAGGCACGGTACTGGGACGTACCGGAGCCCCAAGAGACGAGGCGCGATCGGCGCGAGCTGGCTGCGGAGATCCGCGCGGAGCTCGAGGTGGTGATGGCGCAGCACGCGATCGCCGACGTTCCGGTGGGCGCGTTCCTCTCGGGAGGGCTCGACTCGAGCACCATCGTCGGCCTCATGCAGCAGCGCTCCTCGACGCCGCTGCGCACGTTCTGCATGACCTTCGGCGAAGGCGAGCAGCTCTATGACGAGCGCGGCTACGCCCGCGAGGTCGCGAATTGGTTCGGGACGGAGCACACCGAGATCGCCGTGAGGCCGCAGCTCGTCGAGCTCCTGCCGCGGATGTTCGCCCACTTCGATCAGCCCTTCGGCAACCCCACGGCGCTCCTCTCGTACGAGCTGTCTCGGCTGACGCGCGAGCACGTGACCGTGGCGCTCGCAGGAGACGGCGGCGACGAGCTGTTCCTCGGGTATCCGCGCTACGCGGGGCTGGCGCTGGCCTCGGCTTCCCGATGGATCCCGCGCTCGGCGCGGCAGCTCGTCGCCGACGCTGTGGCGCCGCGCATCCGCGAGTCCGTCTCGGGCAACCATCGCTACCGACGCGCCCGCGAATTCCTCAGCACGACCACGCTGCCACTCGAGGCGCGCTACCAGCGCTGGATTGGCTACTTCGAACCGAGCGAGCGCGCGGCGCTGCTCCGGCCCGAGCACCTCGCGGAGGAGCCGCCCGAGTCCTACCTCGCGTCGATCTTCCACTCGCGTCCCCGAGGCGATGACGTCGAGCGTGCGTCGTACGCCGACCTCCGCTCGTTTCTCCCGAACAACATCCTCGCATACGGTGATCGCATGAGCATGGCGCACGGCCTCGAGCTCCGCGTGC
Source organism: Deltaproteobacteria bacterium (assembly GCA_017303575.1). GTDB lineage: Bacteria > Myxococcota_A > Polyangia > Polyangiales > Sandaracinaceae > JAFLCL01. Next base: position 40,144 of record JAFLCL010000018.1, on the reverse strand, counting down.
CGTACTGTGATCACGTCCTCGTCGAGCTCGTCGCGAAGATCCCGGCGCCGATGCGGATGCCCATGCTCTCGATGAAGAGCCTCTTCCGTGACGCGGTGCGCGATCTCTTGCCGAAGCGGATCCTCGGCCGACCCAAGCTCGGCTTCAACCCGCCGATGGGCATCTGGATCACGCGGGACCTCGGCGCGTTGGTGGATGCCTATCTCTCGCCGCGCGCGCTGAAGGACACCGGGCTCTTCCAGCCCGACGCCGTCGCTGCCCTCCTCGCCGAGCTGCGTGGCGGACGACGCGACGTATCCCTCCACGTCTGGGCGGTGCTCGTCACGCAGGCGTGGTTGCGGTCGCTCTAGCCCGCGACCGGCTCTTCGAGCTCCGCTCGCAGCCACGACGCCGCGCGCGAGACCACGTCGTGCCCGTCCATCCGGCAACGAGCCGCACCTCCGAGCGCGATGCGCTCGCGGAGCGTGTCGTCTTCACACAACGCGCGGGCGCGGCTCACGAGCTCGTCGACCGTGCCGTAGAGCGCGACCTCTTCGCCGTCGCGAAAGAGCTCACGCATCTCGTCGTTGCGCGGGGCGAGCATGGCGGTCCCGATGGCGGGGATCTCGAAGCAACGCCGCGTGTACTCGTCGCGGTTTCGTCCGGAGAGGAAGACGAGCGCGACGCGGCTCGCCTGGATGGCACGGACGTAGTCGTCCCCTCCCACGCGTGGCGCGGGGAGGAGCGGAGCCAGCGCCGGGCGGTCCGCCACAGCGTCCCATCCAGTGCCGAAGAGACGCACGCGCAGCGTCGTTCGAGCGAGCGCCTCCATCGCCTCGGCGCGACCGTCGGGCTCGTAGTGACCCACGAACACCACGTCGCTGGCGAACGACGACAGAGCCGCGTCTTCGCTCGGCAGCGGTCGATGCACGGCCGGGTCGAAGTACGAGCGCAAGAGGCCCACCCGACGCGCACCCGCGTCGCGCGCCTCGTCGAGGTTGACGCGGCGGTAGACGTAGACGGCATCGGCGGCGGGAATGCTGCGTCGGAAGCGGCGCCAGATGCGGAGATCACGATCGGGCCCGAAGGGATCGTCGTTGTTGTAGAGCACGATGCGCCGCGCGCCCGCGCGTCGCGCGAGCTCGAGGGTCCGCGGCGACAGCCACGGAGCCCGCCACGCGAGCACGACGTCTGGACGCTCCGACGCGCAGCGCGCCACGAACGCCGCTCGGAGCGCCAGCACGCCGGGCCCGGCCACCAGGCGACTCTGCGCACGGAAGAGGAGGTCGGTGGGCCCGAGCCAGCGTCGAGCGTGCAGCTCGTGCACGATCGCGCCTGACGCGCGCAGGCCGCGACAGAACGCGGGCTCGTAGATGTCGTGCTGGAAGTCGCCCGCCACGAGCACGACGGGGCGAGGAGAGGTCATCGCCGGTCGTGTCGGGTGGGCAGGAAGCCGAGGGTGGCGGCCCAGAGGTCCGGTGTCGCGACGAAGGAGAGGGCCGTCGCGCGGTCACCCATCGCGAGCAATTGATCGTTGGAGCAGCGCGTGAGCTGCTCGAGGCGACGCTCGAGATCACCCGCGCGGCGCGGATCGAAGGTGAAGCCCGTGTACCCGTCCTTCACGAAGCCGGGCACGGCGCCCGCGACCTCCGTCACGAGCAGCGGGACACCCGCGGCCGCGAACTCGTGCACCACCACACCCCACTGGTCGCGATGGCTCGGCAGGACCAGGCAACCGACCTCGGGAACGATGCTGGGAAGGTCGTGCGGCTGAACGAACGGCCGAACCTCGATGTCCGAGGTCGGCGGCATCTGATCGGCAGTGGGCCCGGCGCCGACGAGCACGAGGCGCCACCCGTGGGCGGCTCCCCGCGCGCTGAGGGCCTTGAACGCTTGGTAGAGCTCGACGGTGCCCTTCTCCGGAGAGAAACGACCGACGTAGAAGAACGTCTTGGGATACGCCACGCCGCGCGCTGGCCGACCGCGCTCGTACGCAGCGCGGAACGCTGCCTGATCGCCCGAGTACACGCCCGTGAGGATGCGGTTCTTCGGGAAGCCCAGCCGGCGCGCGAGCTCGTACTGGAGCAGGCCCTGCGCGGGAATCCACGCGTAGTCGAAGTGCGGCTTCTGAAGGAGTTGGAACCAGATCCGCCCCGCGCGCTGACGCAGCGTGCCGTTCCAGTGCCCGTCGAACGCGCACACAGTCGTCGCGCCGCGGTCCCGATGGAGCTCCTTGGCGATGCGGAGGTAGTCGCGCTCCATCCACCCCGAGGTTACGACGATGTCGGGATCGAACCGGACGCAGCGCTCGCGCAGCGTCGCGAAGTCCACGTCCTGCTTGACGACGCGCTCCACCGACGCGCGCTGCGCGAGCTCGAGCGGCGTCTGGTTCCACAGCTTCCAGTGGACCAACAGCACCTCGGTGTCGTGGTTGTCGACGAGCGCGTCGATGCAACGGAGGAGGTACCCGGTGACGTTGGCGTAGAGGATGAGAACGCGGCGCTTGGCCATCGGCTCAGCTCGCGGTGCGGTAGTGGGCCGCCATCCGGTCGATGCCCTCCTCGACGGAGACCAAGGGGCGGCCGATCAGCTGGCGCATCTTCGTCACGTCGGGGCAGCGACGGCGCATGTCGCCCTCGGCGAGCGGGGGCAGGTGCTCGATGCGCGACCGCGACCCCGTGCGCGCGATGATCATCTTCGCCAAGTCGAGGATCGTCATCTCGATGTCGCTGCCGATGTTGATGACCTGACCCGCGCAGCTGTCGGACTGCATCGCGGCCACGCACGCATCGACGTTGTCGGTGACGTAGCAGAACGTCCGCGTCTGCGATCCATCGCCGAACACGCCGATCGGCTCGTGACGCAGCGCCTTCTGGAGGAAGCGGGGGAGCACGAAGTCGGGCGTCTGGTCGGGCCCGTAGGTGTTGAAGAACCGGAAGATGACGAACTCGAGCCCGTGCTCCTGCTGGTAGGAGCGGCAGAAGCACTCGCCGATGTTCTTCACCACCGCGTAGGGCAGCCGAGCGTTGAGCGGGGTGACGTCCTCACGCTGCGGCATCTCCACCGGCTCGCCGTAGACCTCGGACGACGACGAGTAGAACACCTTCTTCACGCCCGTGTTCTTCGCGAGCTCGAGGATGTTCTGGATCCCCTTGATGTCGTTGAGGACCGCGATGGGGTTCTGCAGCGTGCGCTGCACGCCCACCACCGCCGCGTAGTGAAAGATGTAGTCGGGCGCGTGACGAACGACGATCGAGGTGACCGTGTGGATGTCGTTCACGTCCGCGCGCACGAAGCGGAGGTTCGGCCGTCCCGTCGGCAGCTTCGACAGGGACCCGGTGGAGAGGTTGTCGACCACGAGCACGTCGTGCTCGGGGTGCTCGACGAGGCGCTTCGCGAGGGCCGAGCCGATGTTGCCGGCGCCACCGGTGATCAGGATCTTCGCCATGAGAGGGTCATCTCCAGAGTGTTCCGAGCACCGTGCGCAGGCGTCGGGGGGGCAGACGCTACCAAGTCGACCGCGATTCGCTACCCCGACGTACACGGGACCGGCCGGGTGCGATCGACTGTGGCCGCAGCTTGGTTGCAGGGAGGGGATGGACGTTCAGTCGAACGTCGCGGCCGACGGCGACACCAACACTTCGCGAGACGCTCCTCGCTTGCGAACAGCTTCTCACCGGGGTACCCGCCGCCCATGCGTCAGCTCCTCCAATCGCTCAACGACGGTGCGCTCACCGTGGTCGACGTCCCTTCGCCTCGCGCCCGCGAGGGCATGGTGCACGTGAAGAACGTGGCCTCGATCGTGTCGCCGGGCACCGAGCGCATGATCCTCGAGCTCGCGCAGAAGAACCTCGCCGAGAAGGCGCGCGCGCGCCCGGACCTCGTCCGCAAGGTGCTCGACAAGGTGCAGCGCGATGGCCTCGGGGCCGCCTACCGGGCGGTGACCTCGAAGCTCAACGAGCCAGTGCCGGTGGGCTACGCGTGCGCGGGCGAGGTCGTCGCCGCGGGCACCGACGCGGAAGACTTCGCGCCCGGGATGCTCGTGGCGTGCGCGGGCGCAGGCTACGCGAGCCACGCCGAAGAAGTGCTGGTGCCGAAGAACCTCGTCGTGCGTGCGCCGGCGGGTGTGAGCGCCGAGCAGGCTGCCTTCGGAACGCTGGGCGCCATCGCGCTCCAGGGCGTCCGCATCACCAAGCCCGAGCTGGGCGAGGAGGTCGCCGTGCTCGGCCTCGGCCTGCTCGGGCTCCTCACCGTGCAGCTCCTCAAGGCCAATGGCTGTCGCGTGATCGGCGCGGACTTCAACGCCGCGCGCGTCGCGCTCGCCAAGGAGCTCGGCGCCGACGATGCGTTCACGCTCGACGAGGGCGATGCCAAGGATCGGTTCCTCGACGCGACCGGCGGCTACGGCCTCGACGCCGTCCTCGTGTGCGCATCGTCCGACAGCAACGCGCCCATGGTGCTCGCCGGAGAGATCGCGCGCGATCGCGGGCGCGTGGTCGTCGTCGGTGCGGTCAAGATGGAGTACGACCGCAACGCCTACTACATGAAGGAGCTCGAGGTCCGCCTCTCGCGCTCCTACGGGCCCGGCCGCTACGACCCCGCGTACGAAGAGCGCGGCTACGGCTACCCGCGCAGCTACGTGCGCTTCACCGAGACCGAGAACCTCCGCTCGTTCCTCGCGCTCGTCGCCGACGGACGCGTGAAGCTCGGACCGCTCGTCACGCATCGCTTCTCGTTCGATCGCGTGCTCGACGCCTACAGCGAGCTGATGCGCAAGGGCACGACGTCGATGGGCATCGTGCTCGAGTACCCGTCGCGCGTGACACCGATGCCGAAGAGCGCGCCGCGCGCTCCGTCGACGAAGCTCGCGGGCGCACCTCGCGTGTCGTTCATCGGGGCCGGCGCGTTCGCGCGCTCGGTGCTCCTGCCCGCGTTCCAGAGCAAGTGCGTGCTGCGATCGGTGGCGACGGGCCGCGGCTTCACGGCGCGCGGCGTCGCCGACCGCTTCGGGTTCGCGCACGTCGCCGAGAGCAGCCGCGAGATCCTCGAGGACCGCGAGACTGACGCCGTCGTGATCGTCACGCGCCACGACTCGCACGCGTCGCTCGTGGCGGCCGCGCTCCGCGCGGGTAAGCACGTGTTCGTCGAGAAGCCGCTCGCGATCGATGCCGCAGGCCTCGACGAAGTGGAGGCCGCGCTGGCGGGCTCGGGCGGCGTGATCCACGTCGGGTTCAACCGTCGGTTTGCGCCGATGGCGATCCAGGCGCGAGCGCTCCGCGATGCGAGCCCACACGCAGCGACGCTCCAGATCCGAGTGAACGCGGGCGCGATCCCCGCGGGGCACTGGACCGTCGACGCCGCCGAAGGGGGAGGGCGCCTCGTGGGCGAGGGCTGTCACTTCGTCGATCTCGCGCGCTACCTGGTGGGCCAACCCATCGTGAAGGTGCACTGCGCCGCCGCGAGCGGTGTCGGCACGGGAGGCAACGTGCACGCGCACGAGAACTTCGTCGCCACCTTCAGCTTCGCCGATGGCAGCGTCGCGAGCCTCCTCTACACGTCGCTCGGAAACACGCTCCTTCCCAAAGAGCGGATCGAGCTGCACGCAGGTGGAGCGAGCGCGATCGTCGACGACTTCATGCGCGCTTCGTGGGTGCGGGGCAGCAAGGAGAAGACGACGCGCGCGCTCGAGAAGGACAAGGGCCACGAGGCCCAGGTCACGCGATTCCTCGACGCCCTGCGCGGACGCGGGCCCGCACCGATTCCAGCCGACGAGATCCTCGAGGTCTCGCGCGCGACCCTCGCGATGGCGGAGTCGATCCGAACGGGCGAGACGATCACGCTCGCGCGCAGCGCGGTCTGAGCGATGGCGATCGGCCGCTTCGCGCGCACGATCTGGGAGCTCGATCCTCGGCAGGTCGTGGGGAGGGTCGGCTTTCGTGCGCGCCGCGCGCTGTGGCCGCTGGTCCGATCGACGCCCTCGTGGCCCTCGCAGATCCCCGCGCTGCCCTCGCGCGACGCATTGCCCTCGAGCTGTCCCTTCGACGACGAGGATCTGCACGCGATCGAGCGCGGATCGCTACGCCTCGCAGGTCACGAGGCGCGTCTGCCCGACGATGCGCCGTTCGAGCCCGATGCGCCTGATCCGCTCTATCGCTACCAGCTCCACGAGCACGCATGGCTGCGCGAGGCGATGACGCGGTCGAGCGCAGCTCGGCCGAGCCTGCACGCGTGGCTCCTCCGCTACGCGCGGATGGCGGCGCCACGTGGATCGGTGGCGATCGATCCGTACCCGCTCGCCACGAGACTCCTCCAGTGGCAGGGGCTGGTGCAGCTCGGGCTCCTCGACGCGGGCGCGATGCGCGCGCCGATCGTCGAGGCCACGCGGCTGCTCGTCGGGCTGAGCGAGACCCACCTCCTCGCGAATCATTTGCTCCGCGATCGGGCGGCGCTGGTGGTGGGCAGCGCCTGGATCGCCGGTGCGATGGGCGAGGCCGTTCGCGCGCGAGCGGCGCGGGCGTTCGCCTCGGAGTGCGACGCGCAATTCGATCCCGAGGGCATGCACGAGGAGCGCTGCCCCGCCTACCACGCGCATGCGAGCATGGACCTGCTCTTCGCGCTCGACGCGATCGCAGCGGGGCCGCTCGGCGATCCTGCGATCGGACGTGCGCGCGAGGTGATCGCGCGGCACGCCGAGAACGCCGTCGCCGCGCTCGAGGTGGTGACGCACGCCGACGATCACGTCGCAGCGTTCGGCGACAGCGCGCCCCGCTCCGCGCCGCGCACGAGCGAGATCGCGGCGTGGGCTCGCTCGATGGGCCTTCTCGCGAGCCGGGTCGTCGAGCACGCCGCAGGAGCGATGCGTCGACGGACCCTTCCGCGCTCGGGTTTCAGTCGCGTCACGGGCGAGCGGATGGACGTGCTCCTCACACACGGTCCGTTCGGCGCGCCATCACAGCCCGGCCACGCCCACTGCGACCTCTTCGCGTTCGAGCTCGACGTGGACGGGCGAAGGGTGATCGTCGATCCGGGCGTGCACGCCTACCACGACCCGACCTGGCGATCGCACACGCGCACGAGCGCTTCGCACGCCACGCCGACCGTCGAAGGACGCGAGCAGGCCGAGATCTGGAGCCGCTTCCGTTGCGGGTGGCGACCACGCTCGATCGAGGCGCGCTGGACCGACGACCGCGTGATCTGCGAGGCGCGGGCGTTCGGCCCGCACCACGCGACGACGCTGCGGCGCGCGCTCCAGATCACGCCAGAAAGCCTTCGCCTCGAGGATGCGATCGACGACGCCTCCGAGATGAGCTCGGCCCTGCCTCTCGCGCCCGACCTCGACGCCGAGCTGGAGGGCGCGCGAGCCGTGCGGGTCACCCGCCACGGGGAGAGCGTCTTGTCGGTTCAGCTCCTCTCCGAGGGACGCATCACGATCGAGCGCGCCGAGGTCTCCCATCGGTTCGGCGCTCGCGTTCCCGCACTGCGTCTTCGTTTGCACGGCCCCGGCCGTGTCGAATACACGCTCGTCCTCGCGCCACCATAGGCCACGACGCGCGCCTCGCGCGCCACGAGATCGGTTCGATGAAGGTCCTCTTCGTCTCGCAGTACTACCCACCCGAGTCCAACGCCCCGGCCAATCGGGTCTCCCGGCTCGCGCGCGCGTGGGCAGAGGAAGAAGGCTTCGACGTCACGGTCCTCACGGGCTTCCCGAACCACCCAGAGGGGCGCGTCTACCCGGGCTTCGATGCGCGCAGGCCCCTGCGTGAGCGTGATGGTCGCGTGAAGGTGGTTCGCGCTCCGATCTATGCCGCCGCGAACGCAGGCGTGCTCAAGCGATCACTCGCGTACGCCTCGTTCTGCACGAGCGCATCGTCGCTCGGGCCGTGGCTCGTCGACCGTCCCGACGTCGTGATCGCGACGAGCCCTCAGCTGCTGGTGGGCGTCGCGGGCGCGTACCTCGCGAAGCTCCTGCGCCGGCCGTTCGTGCTCGAGGTGCGTGACCTCTGGCCCGACTCCGTGGTGGCCGTCGGCGCGATGACCGAGGATCATCCCGTGGTGCGAGGCCTGCACGTGATCGAGGAGTCGCTGTACCGCCAGGCCGATCACATCGTCGTGGTCACCGAGTCGTTCCGCGAGATCCTCGCCGAGCGAGGCGTGGCGAAGGACAAGCTCTCGTTCGTCCCCAACGGCGTCGATCGTGATCTCTTCGTGCCCGGGCCCGGGCCCGATCCCGATCCGTACCCAGGGCGCTTCGTGGTGTGCTTCGCAGGCACCGTGGGCATGGCGCACGGCCTCGGCACCGTGCTCGATGCGGCGCCGATCGCGAAGCGCGAGATGCCCGAGGTGTTGTTCCTCGTCGTCGGCGAGGGCGCGGAGCGCAAGGAGCTCGAGGCGCGCGCGCAGCGCGAGGGGCTCGACAACGTGGTGTTCACCGGCCGGGTCCCGCGTGAGCGCGTGCCCGACCTCTTGCGGCGCGCCGAGATCAGCCTGGTGATGCTCAAGGACGATCCGCTCTTCAAGACCGTGCTGCCCTCGAAGCTGTTCGAGTCGATGGGGTGCGCGCGACCGATGTTGCTGGGCGTCGACGGCGAGGCGCGCCGCCTCGTCGAGCGCGCCGAAGCAGGGCGCTACTTCGTCCCCAGCGATCCGCGGGCGCTCCTCGAGGGCATCCGCGCGCTCGCGAACGATCCCGCGCTGCGCGATCGCATGGGCCGCGCAGGTCATCAGGTGGCCACCACGGAGTTCGATCGCGGCGTGCTCGCGAAGCGCTACGCGCAGGTCCTGAGGGACATCGTTCTGCGCGCCCCAGGGCGAAAGCGACGCGCGGATCTGATCGTGCGCCCGCCCGCCGGCAGCCCCACGGAGACTCGTACGTCATGAAGCCGCTCATCCTCCACGTCGTGGGCGCACGCCCCAACTTCATGAAGATCGCGCCCGTCATGCGCGCCGTGGAGCGCGCAGGCTTCGCCGACGTCGCGCTGGTGCACACCGGACAGCACTACGACGCGGCGATGTCCGACGTCTTCTTCACCGACCTCGGCATGCCGCGTCCCGACCACTTCCTGGGCGTCGGGTCGGGCAGCCACGCGGAGCAGACCGCGAAGGTGATGATCGAGATCGAGAAGGTCCTGCTCGAGAAGAAGCCCGCGCTGGTCGTGGTGGCGGGCGACGTCAACTCGACGATGGCAGCAGCGATCGACTGCGCGAAGCTTCGGATCCCTTGCGCGCACGTGGAGTCGGGCCTCCGCTCCCACGACTGGGCGATGCCGGAAGAGGTGAACCGCGTCGTCACCGATCGCCTCTGCGAGATCCTGCTGACGCCCTCGCGCGATGGCGACGGGAACCTCCTTCGCGAGGGCACCCCGAAGGAGCGGATCTTCTTCGTCGGCAACACGATGATCGACTCGCTCCTCCAGCACCTTCCGCGTGCACGCGCGACCTCGACGCTGGCCGACCTCGGCCTCGCATCGCGCGGCTATGCCGTGCTCACGCTGCATCGCCCCTCGAACGTCGACGATCCCGCAGTGTTCGCGCGCCTGCTCGATGGCATCGAGACCGTCGAGCGCGCGCTGCCCATCGTGTTCCCGGTGCACCCGCGCACCCGCAAGCAGCTCGAGACGTTCGGGCTCGGACCGCGCCTGGCAGCGATGAAGGGCCTGCGCCTCGTCGACCCGCTCGGCTACCTCGAGTTCCTCGCGCTCACGTCGCAAGCGCGCCTCGTCCTCACCGACTCGGGCGGCATCCAAGAAGAGACGACGGCGCTCTCGGTGCCGTGCCTCACGCTGCGTGAGAACACCGAGCGACCGGTCACGATCACCGAGGGAACGAACGTTCTCTGCGGCACCGACCCCGCGGTGATCCGACGCGAGGCCGACCGCGCGCTCGCGACCGAGATCCGCGACGGCAGGGTGCCGGAGCTGTGGGACGGACGTGCGAGCGAGCGGATCGCCGAGGTGTTCCGCGTGTTTCTCTCCGATCGCGGCGTGCTCCCGCGCGCCTGATCGATACGTCACGTGGCCGCCATACCCACGAGCGGCTCCATCTGAGATGCTGGCTCCGAGCCCTCGACCCTCCGCTCCGCGGCGCAGGCGCCGCGAGATGGGGGCTTTGCCCCAAACCCCGCACGACACTGCGTTCGCGAGATGTCTTCTCGCTCGCTCCGGAGCCCACGTGGAACGACCCCGCATCGCTCGCTCTGTCTGCCTCGCCGCGCTCATCGGCGTCTCGTCCCTCGCGACGCTGGGCTGTCCCGGGCCGAGTGATCCTCCGGCACCTCGTCGTGACGCAGGACGCGATGCCACGTCGACCGTCGACGACGACGACGCGTTCGTCGTCACGAGCGAGGACTCGGGGCCGCGCCCAGGTGATCGCGATGCCTTCGTCGAACCGCCCGATGCGTTCGAGCCCACGGACGCCGGCCCCGACGATCTCGCAGAGACGCCGCCGTTCCTCGAGCCGATCGAGGGCCTCTTGATCGGCGTCGTCTCGCACGCCGACACGCACGTGCCGCTCGCCGACGTTCGCGTGTCGCTGACGCCTGCCGCACGCGAGGCATCGACGAGCGCCGCGGGCAACTACGCGCTGCCCATCGCGCCGGGCGACTACGTCGCGCACTACACGGCGGACGGCTTCCTCTCCGTGCACCGTCGCGTGCACGTCGATGGCTGGGAGCGCGTGATCGTGAACGTCTCGCTCCTTCCGGCGGCGGCCGGCGTCATGGTCGATGGCACGATGGGCGGCAGTGTCGCGACCGACGGCACGCGCGTGAACGTGCTCGGCACTTCGCTCGTCGACGCCACGGGCACGCCCGTCGAGGAAGCGGAGATCGCGGTCACGCCGATCGATCCTGTCGACGATCTCGACGGTGCCCCTGGTGACTTCGTGGGCGAATCCGCCGATGGCGACGAGGATCCCCTCGTCAGCTACGGCATGCTCGACATCCAGATCACGACCTCGACGGGCCCTGGCGACTTCGCCGAGGGTACGAGCGCGACGATCGAGGTCCCGGTCGGCACGCTGCCCGCCGGTGATCCGCCGCTGCTGGAAGGCGAGTGCATGCCGCTGTGGTGGTTCGATCCGATCCGCGCGATCTGGGTCGAAGAGGGCGAAGCGTGCGCGGTGCGCGGTCCCGGTGGTGGCTTGATCCTCACGGGCAACGTGGGTCGACCGGGCACCTGGAACTGCGATCGGCCCGTCGTTCCGGTCTGCTACACGGGCCTCGTCACCGACTGCTCGGGCCTCCCGATGCCGGGCGTCGAGATCACGCTGACCGGCGGAAGCGTCACCTCGAGCACGACCACGCGCACGGCCGCCGACGGCACGTACACCGTGACGGGCGCGGCGCGCGTCGGGGCGATCATCGAGGGCCGCGCACAGGCCGGCGGCGACACGTTCGTCGAGCAGACCGACTTCGTGAACGGCGGCGACGCATGCACGCCCGCCCCCACGCTCGCGTTCCCGTTCCGCTACGTGAGCGGGCTCGTGCGCGCGAGCCGCAGCGAGACGCGCAGCTACGACGGCGTGCGCGACACGGTGACGACGACGAGCGGTGGTGCCGCGCAGTTCTGGGACTTCGAGCGCGGGCCGCTTCCGTTCACGCTCACGTGCGATGCGCTCGCGCGCGACACGTTCGGCCCCAACCCCACCGGTGCCACCGAGGTGACGCCGAGCCTGGAGGTGGGAAGCCCGGTGCGGCTCACGAACGGCGCGACCACGACCGATCTCTTCCGTCAGCGCCGAGGCAGCACGCTCGTCGCCTACGGCACCATGTTCGGCACCACGCTGCCCGAGACCGCGCGCTTCGACGTCGAGATCCGAGGGGCAGCCGGCACCATCCCGTTCACCACGCTGCCTGCCGCGCTGCGGATGCCGTCGAGCTTCGCCGTGACCTCTCCTCCGCTCGACAGCCCACGCTCGTTCGAGGCCGCGAGCGGCATCCCGATCACGTGGGAGACCGTGGCCGGCGAGGATGCCGAGGTCAGCTTGCTCGTGTTCAGCCGCGGCGACCCCAGCACTGCCGCGTATGCGGAGCTCACGGACGATGGCAGCGAGACGCTCTCGCTCTCCGCGTTCCCCACCCTCCGCGGGCTCGTGACCATCAACCTGACGCGCACCGTCCGACGCTACGAGCGGCTCGACATCGGTTCTGCGGTCATGCTGGTCGGCACGCGTGCGATCACCTTCGACGCAGAGCTTCGCTGAGATCGGACGACTCGGGCTCGTCGCGATCGGCGTCCTGCTGGCGCACGGTTGTGGATCGACCGGCGCCTCGCGCGCGCGCGGCCACGGCGATCCACACACCAACGTCGGCGCCGCGCTCGCGTTGGTGTGGACGATCGAAGGTCACGCCGCGAGCTGCTCGGTCACGCGCCCCACGTTCTTCTCCGACGCGCGTCGTTCTCTGCTCGCGCGCTTTCGTCCCGAGCTCGCGCTCGGCTACACGCTCGATGCCGACGATCCGAACGCGCCGCGCACGCTCGCGTTCGCGCGGTGTGTGGTCGGTGACGAGCACGCTTCGCGGGAGCACACGCTCGTGCGGTTCTCGCGTCCGCTCGATCCGCGCGATCGCGTCAGCATCGCGGAGGCGCTGCCCTTCGATGCGCGGTGGGACGACGAGCCCTGCGACACGCTCACGTGTGGTTGGCGCGCGATCCGGATCGTCCAGCCCGACACCGTGCTGATCGAAGGGCTGCCGCGACCTGGCATCGACACCTCGCAGCCGGACGTGAGGCGTCTCCTCGCCTCGCAGCTCGCGTCGCGACCCGAGAGCTTCGAGATCACGGTCATGCGGGCCGAGTCGACGCGCGTGGTGGTGCTCTCGTCGCTCGAGAGGATCCCACGCGGCATCGCGCGGGTGCGCCGAGACATCGCCACCCGCGAAGGGGCCGAGCAGCTCGACGAAGGCGAAGCGCAAGCGCTCCAGCGCACGCACGACCACCTCGCTCCCACGGTGGGCCCCGACTACCTGGGCTTTCGTCTGCGCGGCGACGCGTTCGAGCAATACCTCGAGCTGCCTTGGTCGTCGGTCGAGGCGAGCGTGGCCGATGTCGATCTCGAGCGGCGCATGCGCGTCCGCCGTGCTGCGCGCGATCGCATCCTCCCGATCGCGCAGATCGACCTCGACGAGCCCGAGGCCGTTCGACGGCAAGCGGGCGCGCGTGCGCTCGCGGTCCGCGTGTCACGCGACACGGAGCGTCGGCTCGCGTGGAGCACCGAGCGGGCGCACCTGCTCGAGCGCCTCTTCGAGCTGACCGAGGACGTGCGCGCGCTGCTCGAGGCCGTGAGCTTGCTTCGTGAGCTCGGCGCGAACGAGGCGGCCCACGCGCTCGCTGCGCGCGCACGAGAGCTGGTACCCGACGACCTCGCCGTGCGCGAAGCGTTCGTCGAGACCGCGGATGCGACGACCCTCGCCGCGACGCTCAGCTCGCTTCGACCGGATCTCGATGCCGCCGCGCGCTCCGCGCTCTCGGACGCGGTCCTCACAGGCCGCGAGAACGGCGCGTCGTTCGCCACGGTCGAGGCGAGCTTCGACGTCGAGCGCCTCCCGGCTCCCCGAGCCGGCGCGCGCGTCTCGGCGATCGAGATCCCTCGCGACGCGCTCGCCGAGACAGCGTTGCTGCTCCTGCGCGCCGAGGTCGCGAACCATCCCGTCGTGCGCTTCGCGATGCGAGTCGGTGGACCCCTGCGTGCGGACGCTGCCCGCGCCGTCCCGCAGCTCGGCGTGCGCTGGACCTCGGATCACCAGATGCGCTTCACGACCGTGAGCGCCCCAGTGCCGCTCTCCCGTCTGCGATGGATGTCGCAGTCGATCGCCGCGCAGCTCCCCGATCACGGCGAGATCCAACTCGACGCCTTCGCCGACCTCGACGATCAGCGGCTCGCGCTGAGCCTCCGTCTCCGTGTCGAGCCTGCACGCGTGCACGTGATCGCGGCCTCGGTCGCCCTCGCGCCTGCCGTGTGGACGAGCCTCGTGCGGGACGTGTTCCGTCCCGCGCTCGCCATCCCGGGCACCACGTTCCCCCCACCGACCCTGCGGCTCACGCTCGCAGAGCCCCTGCGTGCACGGGTGGCATCACGCGTAGTCGGCGATCGTGTCGGTGCGCTCCGTGGAGGCCTGTGCACGATGGAAGGCCAGGTGCTCGCGTGCACGGGTCACGAGCGGGCGGCGGACGCGCTGCTCGACGTGCTCGCCATCATCGCCGACGAGACCATCGATCGCTGAGGGCCGCCCGGATCAGCTGCCGCTCGTGCCAGCTTCGTCCTTCGTGTCTTTCGTCGCGTCGGCGTCCGCGCTCTCCCCATCCTTCTTCTCGTGGCCTCCGGGCTCTTCCTTCGCGGGGAAGACACGCGAGAGCACGATGGATCCGACGAGCAGCGCGATGACGATGCCGAGCGAGACGCCTTCGCCGATGTGGATCCCGAGCGGCACCGGGATCCCGAAGAAGCTCTCCATCCGGATCAGGATCTTGATGCCGATGAAGACGAGGATGATCGCGATGGCCCGCTCGAGGAACCGGAACATCGGGAGCAGGCGCTCGAGCACGATGTAGACCGATCGCAGGCCGAGGATGGCGAACATGTTCGACGTGAACACGATGAGACCGTGCGTCGTCACGCCGAAGATGGTGGGGATCGAGTCGACGGCGAAGATGAGGTCGGAGAGCTCGACCACGATGAGGACGAGGAAGAGCGGCGTCGCCATCCACTTGCCGCCCTCGCGCACGAAGAAGTGCTCCTTGCGATAGCCCGCCGTCACCGGGAGGAAGCGCCGCACGAACTTCACGATGCGGCTGTCCTCGATCTTCTCGTCGTCGTCGTCGTCGTCCTTCTTGAAGAAGAGGCGCGCGCCAGTGAAGAGCAGGAAGGCACCGAAGAGATAGAGCACCCACTCGAAGCGGTGCACGATCGCAGCGCCTGCGAGGATGAAGGTGCCGCGCAGGAAGATCGCGCCGAGGATGCCCCAGAAGAGAACACGGTGCTGGTACGCGGCAGGCACCGAGAACCCAGCGAAGATCAGGACGAACACGAACAGGTTGTCGACGGAGAGCGCCTGCTCGAGCACGTAGCCCGTGACGAACTCCTGGGCGCGCGCCGGGCCCATGTTCGGGATGACGTACAAGAGACCTGCGAAGCCCGCCGCGAACACGCCCCACACCACCGTCCAGAGCACGGCCTCGTTGAACGAGACGACCCGCGTCTTCCGATGGAAGACCAAGAGGTCGACCGTCAGCACGGTGACGAGGAAGACGAGGAAGCCGATCCAGAGGGTTGTCTCGCTGATCTCGGGCATGTTCGCTCGGACGGCCCCCTCGGCGGTGAGGGCGTGCGCGGAACCTTCGGGAAATCCGAGGGGCTCGCGGGGCGCGCAACCATCGCACGGCGCCCAGGCCCGGCAACCTCGTACCTCGCGCCTCGCGTCCCACCTTCGAAGGGACCTTGCGGTCACCTCGGCTTTCTCATAGGCACGGGCCGATGCCGTTCACCCTGGACCTCCGCGAGCAGATCTACGTGGCCCTCGTCGGCGTCTTCGTCACGTCGCTGATCGTCGCGGATCTCGTCGCGGGCAAGTACTTCGTGATGGCGGGCTACGAGATGTCCGCGGGCACGGTGACGTTCCCCGTCGCGTTCATCCTCACCGACATCGTCAACGAGTACTACGGCAAGCGGGGCGCGCGGTTCATGACCGGCGTCGGGATGGCGATGCTCGTGCTCGCGTTCCTCCTCATCGCGATGGCGCGCGTGCTTCCGCCTTCGCCGGGCACGTTCATCCCAGAAGACTCGTTCCAGGCCGTCTTCGGCATGGCGCCGCGCCTGATCTTCGCCTCGCTCACCGCGTATCTCATCTCGCAGATCGTCGACATCCACACGTTCGCGACGTTCAAGCGCATCACGGAGAGCAAGCACCTCTGGGCGCGTGCGATCGGCTCGACGCTGATCAGCCAGATCGTCGACACGGCGGTCGTCACGTTCGGCGTCATGGTCGGGAGCCGCGGCTTCGGTGAGATCGCCAGCGTCGCGGCGACGCAGTACTTCTACAAGATCCTGGTCGCGATCGCGCTCACACCGCTCTGCTACATCGCCCACGACGTGATCACGCGTCGTCTCGGCATCGATCCCCATCCGCACGGCGATGAGCCCGATGAGGCCAAGCCCGCGGCGTCGACGAAGGACGGCTGAGTGCTGCGGGCGCACGAGGATCCCGCGCTTCGACCCGTCGTCACCTCCCGGCGCGCGCTGCGGTATGCCGACGGCGGCGACCCGACGCACGATCGCACGGCGCACGTGCGCGCCGCGTCCGGCCTCACGTGGATGACGCTCGACGGCGCACCACGCCTCGTCGTCGCGCAGGACGACACGTCGTTCCTGGCGGTGATCGATCCCGAGCCGATCGAGCCTCGGGTGCGCGCGATCGCCCTCGATCACGTGGTGGGCGGGCGTCGCGTGTTCGAGCAGCGCTTGGGCAACAAGAAGCAGAAGCTCGATCTCGAGGCCTGCACCACCCTCGCGATCGAGGGTCGCGAGCACGCGCTCGTCGTTGGCTCGGGGTCGCTCCCGATCCGTGAGCGCCTGGTGCTGCTCGACCCCGAGGGTCGCGTGCGTGTCCTCCCCGCGCCGCAGCTCTACGCCTCGCTGCGCGCGAACGTGAGCTTCGCAGGCAGCGAGCTGAACCTCGAGGGCGCTGTCGCGATCGACGGTCGTCTCGTCCTCTTCCAGCGCGGCAACGGCGCGGCGAGCGAGACGCGCACGCCGACCGACGCGACGTGCAGCGTGGAGCTCGCGGCCCTCCTCGGCCATCTCCTCCACGGCGCGCCTCTGCCTCCGCTCGAGCGCATCACACCGTTCGAGCTCGGCTCGATCGAAGGCGTGCGCCTCACGTTCACCGACGCGACACGCAGCCGCGATGGGCTCGCGTTCCTCGCCGGCGCGGAGGCCTCGCCCAACGCGATCGACGATGGGGTCGTGTTCGGTGTCGCGCTCGGCACGATGGGGATCGACGGACGCGACGTACGGTGGGGTCGCGTGCGCGAGCTCGATGGCTCGCCCTTTCTGGGCAAGGCCGAGGGGCTCGCGCCGCAGCGATCCGATGTGGGCGATGGACGCTTCTGGGCGGTGACGGATCGCGACGATCCCGACTCGCCCTCCGAGCTGCTGGCGATCGAGCTGCGCTGAGCAACGCGTGACACGCATCGCCCTCACGGTGGATGGTCGCGAGCACGTGGTCGACGTCGAGCCCGACATGCCGCTGCTCTGGGTGCTGCGCGACGTGCTCGATCTCACGGGCACGAAGTACGGGTGTGGCGTGGGCCAGTGCGGCGCGTGCGCTGTGCTGATGGACGGCCGGATCGTTCGGTCCTGTCAGCTCCCCGCGAGCGAGGTACGCGGCGCGATCACGACGATCGCGGGCCTCGCGCACGACGCGACGCTTCACCCCGTGCAACAGGCGTGGATCGACGCGCAGGTGCCGCAGTGCGGCTACTGCCAGCCGGGCCAGATCGTCGCGACAGTCGCTCTCCTGCGGGACAAGCCGCACCCTTCCGACGCCGACATCGACCACGCCCTGCACGGGCACCTGTGCCGCTGTGGAACGTATCCGCGGATCCGCCGAGCGATCCACGACGCCGCGCGCCTCCTCCGCGCGCACGATCGAGAGAGGCCGGACGGGGGCGCGAGCGAGGACGCTCCGTGAACGGCCTCGTCTTGGCAGCAGGTGCCTCGCGTCGCGCGGCCGGATGCAAGGCGCTGTTCGCGCACGACGCGACATCGACGCGGCTCGAGCAGACGATCGAGACGCAGCGCGCGGCAGGCATCGAGCGCATCGTCGTCATGCTCGCGGCTCCCTGGGAGCGCGCGATCCGTCGTCACCTTCGTGACCGGTCCGACATCACCCTCGTGACCAACGCACGGCCCGAGCTGGGGATGCTGGGCTCGGTCCGCGCGGGCCTCGCGTCGCTCGGCCGCGTCGACGGGCTCCTGGTCCTCTCCTTGATCGATCACCCCGACGTGCACGCCTCGACGCTCCGCGCACTGATCGATCGCGCGTCGTCGATGGACGCGCGATGCATCGTTCGCCCGCGGTTCGGATCGCGACACGGACATCCGATCGTGATCGGCGCTGGCGCTGCGCATGACCTCACGGGCGCGGACACCCGCGTGACCCTGAAGCACGCGCTCTCGCGCGTGGGCGTCTTCGACTCGCTCGAGGTCGCCGACGGCGGGGTGCTCCAGGACCTCGATGGCCCGACGCCCTCGCGTGATCAGCGCGCGCCCGACGCGATCGCCTTCGCGAAGTGATCGCGCAACTGGGCCGCGGACACACGCACGTCGTGCTGTGCGCGCACGGCGGCCTGTCCGTTCCTGCCCATCGCCGTGAGCCGCTCGGGATCGGTGGCGAGCACGGCCTCGATCGCGGGCACGAGCGCCTCGATCGATCCTGCAGGCACCAGCCATCCGGTTCGACCGGGGACGACCAGCTCCGGGATACCGGCCACGTAGGTGCTCACCACCGGGCGCGCGAGGGCGAGCGCCTCCATGATCGCGACAGGCAGGCCTTCGGCGAAGCTCGGCAAGACGAACGCGCGCGCCTCGAGGATCTCTCTCTTCACCGAGTCGCCCGACACGTAGCCCGTGATGCGCACCGAGCCGGCGATGCCCTCGTCCGCGATCACTTGCTCGATGTCGGCGCGCATCGGCCCATCGCCCACCAGCACGAGCTCGATCGCGATCCCCCTCTTCACCAGCGCCGCCACCGCGCGCACCAAGAGGATCTGTCCTTTCTGTTCGGACAGGCGACCCACCGACACGACACGAGGCGTGGAAGGGACAGGGGTGGCGACGTGCGTGAGGTACGCGTCGTCGACGCCGCAACGCACGACGTCGATCTTCGACCAGTCTTGCTTGCGCGCCCACCGATAGAGCTGACTGCGACCGAAGCTCGAGACCGCCGCGACCATCGAGGCGCCACGCACCTTGTCGCCGAGGTGGATCAGCTGCGGCTTGTCGAACTCGTCGGGGCCGTGGCAGGTGAACGAGAACGAAGGGCCGCCGAGCTCGTGCGCGAGCAGCGCGACCATCGCCGAGTTGGTGCCGAAGTGCGCGTGGAGGTGCTCGACACCATCGGCCTCCATCCACTCTCGGAGCACGCACGCCTCCGCGAGGTAGGCCCCGTGGTACGCGAGCCCGCGCTCCGATCGCGCACCCATCGCGCTCGCGTGCTGCGCCACCTTCGCGAAGCGCGCCGGATCGCGCGCGCCGACGCGCGAGCTCGCGAGCGCGAGACCGCGTGCGCCGACCTCGAGGATCACCCTGGTCTTGTCGGCCTCGGCGAGATCGAGGGGATCCTTCAGAGGACCGCTGCGCTGCCTCCGGACGGTGTAGCGCACCACGTCCACGCCCATCGCCTCGAGCGCGTGGATCTCGCGACGAATGAAGGTGTGGCTCACCGCCGGGTACTCGGTGACGAGGTAGCCGATGCGCATGGCGGCCTCTACCACGGGAGCACCGACGGCTCACGATCGAGGGTCGCTGAACGAGCCGCGCGCAGCGGTACATTCGCGCGATGCGCCCCTCGATCGAGAAGCTCGGACGCCGCGAGCTGCTTCGCCTCGGCGGGGCCGCCCTCGCTGCGTGTGGCCTCGGCGTGGTGGCGTACCGACGTCTGTCGCGTCCGCGCGTCGGGGAGGCGATCGAGCGCGAAGGGATGCTCTCGCCCAGCGCGTTCGTGGCGATCGATGGCGACGGCCTCGTCACGATCTGGGTCCCCAAGAGCGAGATGGGGCAGGGCGTCCGCACGGGCCTCGCGATGATCGTCGCCGAGGAGCTCGACGTCGGCTTCGATCGCGTGCGTGTCGAGCAAGCGCCGATCGATCCGCGCTTCGGCGAGATGGCGACGATGGCCAGCGCGAGCGTGCGCTCGACCCACGCACCACTTCGAGAGGCAGGCGCCACGCTGAGGCAGGTGCTGCTGCTCGCGGCCGCAGCGCGATGGAGCCTGCCGATCGACGAGCTCGACACCGAGCCCGGATCGATCGTGACGCACGATCGCTCTCGGTCTCTCCCGTTTCGCGAGCTCGTGGCCGATGCGATGTCGATCGACGCGCCATCGACGCCCGTGTTCCGGGCGGGACCGCGTCGCCTCGTGGGCGTCGGCGTTGCGCGCGTCGACGTGCCCGACAAGGTCCGCGGCCGCGCGAGATTCGGCCTCGACGTTCGCGTGCCCGGGCAGCGCTACGCGGTGCTCGCGCGACCGCCGAACGGTGCACGCATCGAGCGCGTGAACGACGAGGCTGCGCGTGCCGTGGCCGGCGTGATCGAGGTGATCGCAATCGAAGCGCTCGGCGCGTGGGCCGTGATCGCGACGAGCACCTGGGCAGCGATCCGCGGGCGCGACGCGCTCGCGCCTTCGTTCACGCGGTCGGTGCACGCCGGGCTGGATGACGCGTCGATCGAGCACGCGCTGCGCGAGGCCGCGGATCGTCGGGAGCACACGGGCCTGGATGTCTCCGTGCCGGACGCGCACGATGCGGCGGGAGAGGGCGAGCACGCCGTCGATCTCGCGTTCTCGTTCCCCTACCTCGCGCACGCAGCGATGGAGCCGCTGAGCTGCACGATCGCGTTCGACCGCACGGCGGGTCGCGCGCGAGTGTGGGCGCCGACGCAGAACCCGATCGCGCACCGCGATGAGGTGGCTTCCGTCCTCGAGCTCGACGCCGAGGCCGTGACGCTCGAGGTCACGCACCTCGGTGGCGGCTTCGGGCGTCGTGCCGAGGGCGACGAGATCCGCGAGGCTGCGCACGTCGCGCGCGCGATGCAGACGGACGCCGCGATCCAGCTGGTGTGGACACGCGACGACGACCTCCGCTTCGACACGTTCCGCGACGCCGCCTTCGCGAAGGTCCGCGCCGTCGGCCGCGAGGATGGCTCGCCGCGCGTGCTCGAGATCTCCGTCGGCACGCCATCGGCCGACCCGTCGACGTATGCCGAGCCGATGGTGAAGGGCCTGCTCGATCCGCTCGCGGGCCTCGACGTGCAGCGCGTGCACTGGAGCGGCGTTCGCCTGCCCGTGCGCACGGGCATCTGGCGATCGGTGGCGCACTCGTACACGGCGTTCGTGAAGGAGCACACGCTCGACGCGCTCGCGCATCGCGCGTCCGCGGATCCGATCGCGATCCGGCGTCGGCTGCTGGCCGAGCAGCCACGCTTGCTCACGGTGCTCGATCGCGCGGACGCCTCGATGAATGCGCGTCCGCTCGCGCCCGGCAGGGCACGCGGGGTTGCGGTGCACGCGTGCTTCCACAGCTTCGTGGCGGAGATCGCGGAGGTGTCGATCGAGGAAGGTCGCGTCCGGGTCCACCACGTGGTCGTCGCCGTCGACGTGGGCACCGTGATCCATCCCGATCTCGTGCGGCAGCAGATGGAAGGCGGCGTCCTCTTCGGTCTCACCGCGGCGCTCCACGGCCGCGTGCCGATCGTCGATGGCGAGGCGCAGGTGCGCTCGTTCCTCGACTACCCGCTGCTCCGAATCGGCGAGGCACCGACGATCGAGACCGTCCTCGTCCAGAGCGATGCGGATCCCACGGGCGCAGGCGAGCTCGCGGTTCCGTGCGTCGCGCCCGCCGTCGCGAACGCCCTCTTGGCGCTCACGGGGCACGTACAGCGAGGCCTTCCGCTGACGCTGCGCTGAATTCAGGGACCGAGAAAGAACTGGGGGCGCCTTGCGGCGGGGGAGCGCAGCTCCCCCTGGAGCAGGAGTCGAGTCGAGGAGCGAAGCGACGAGGCGAGCCGGCGATCGGACACGCGCGCAGCTCACGGAGTGAGCGAGCACGGGAGAACCCGGGGGAGCTCGAGGGGCCAGAGGTCCCTCGACCCAGGCAAACTCAGAGACCGAGAAACAATCGCTCTCGGTCGCAGGATTGGTTGGGGCGCCACGCGGCGGGGTCTGCGCAGCAGACCCCTGGAGCGGGAGTGAGGAGGAGTCATCGACGATCGAACGACGGGGAGCTCGAGGGGCCAGAGGTCCCTCGACCCAGGCAAACTCAGAGCGGCTCGAGACGACCGAGCACGTCGCGGACCTGCGTGCGCCAGTCCGGCATCGGGCCGACCCGCGCCTCGGTCTTCGAGAGGTCGAGCACGCTGTAGGGCGGCCGCTTCGTCGGCGTGGGGTACTCGGCGCTCGTGCACGGGAGCACCGTGCATCGATCGGCGAGGCCCAGCTCCGCGACCACGAAGCGCGCGAGCTCGAACCACGTGCACTCGCCCCCATCGGTCACGTGGAAGGTCCCTCGCGCACCGCCTTCGAGGAGCGCGAGCGCGGTCCGCGCGAGGTGCTCGCTGCTCGTGGGCCTTCCGCGTTGATCGTCGACGACCTTCAGCTCGGCGCGAGTCTTCGCGTGCCTCGCGATCGTGCGTACGAAATTCTTGGCCCACGGCGCATAGAGCCAGCTCGTGCGCACGTAGAGGTGATCGACGCCGCTCTCCCCCAGCAGCACCTCACCGCGCGCCTTGCTGCGCGCGTACGCGCCCGCGGGCGCGACCGGTGCGTCGATGGGATAGGGCGAGCTGCCGTGTCCATCGAAGACGTAGTCCGTGCCGAAGTGCACGAGCGTCGCGCCGATCGATCGACAGCGCGCCGCGAGCGCGCCGACGCCATCGCCATTGATGCTCGTCGCGAGCGCCTCGTTCGACTCCGCGCCATCGACGTCCGTGTACGCGGCGCAGTTGATGACGACGCGCGGCTCGAGGAGCGTGATCGCCTCCAGCGTGTCGGGTCGCGTCAGGTCGATCGCGGGATACCGCAGGCAGTGGAGCTCGACCGCCGCGTCCCCGGAGAGCTCACTCTCGAAGGCGCGGCCGAGCATTCCGTCGGGGCTCACGAGGAGCACGCGCGCGGTCACGCAGCCTCGAAGCGCGGCAGGCGCGCGGGATCGATGTCGGAGAGCCGCTGGTTCTGCTGGTCCTTCGCGGAGAGGACGGCGCTCGCGAGCGGCCAGCGGATGCCGATCGCGGGATCGTCCCACGCGATCCCGAGCTCGGCCGCCGGCACGTAGAGCTCGGTGCACTTGTACGAGAAGAGACAGTGCTCGCTCGTGACCATGAAGCCATGCGCGAAGCCGGGCGGGATCCACAGCTGCTTGTGGTTCTCGCTCGAGAGCTCGACGCCGACCCAACGACCGAACGTCGGTGAGCCGACCCGCACGTCGACGGCGACGTCGAACACAGCCCCCTCGGGCACCCACACGAGCTTGCCCTGCGCGTTGGGGCTCTGGAGGTGGAGGCCACGAAGGATCCCGCGCGCGCTGCGTGAGAGGTTGTCCTGCACGAACGGCAGCGCGATGCCCGCCGCGCGATAGCGCTCGACGCTGTACGTCTCGGTGAACCATCCGCGCGCGTCGCCGAACACCTTCGGCTCCACGACGAGCACACCCGGCAGCTCCGTCTCGATCACGTTCATCGCGCTTGGTCCTCGAGAACGCTCACCGCGCTTCGCCCACGAGATCGAAGAGGTACTGCCCGTACGCGGTCTTCTTCAGCGGCTCGGCGAGCCCGAGCAGCTCGTTCTGCCCGATCCATCCCTTGCGGAACGCGACCTCTTCGGGGCACGCGATCTGGAGACCCTGCCGCTGCTGGATGGTCTGCACGAAGTGCGCGGCCTGGAGCAGCGAGTCGGGCGTGCCGGTGTCGAGCCACGCCACGCCACGACCGAACTTCTCGAGACGGAGCTTCTTCTGCTCGAGGTAGAGGCGGTTGAGATCGGTGATCTCGAGCTCTCCGCGCTTGCTCGGCTTGAGCGAGCGTGCGAGCGACACCACCTCCGCGTCGTAGAAGTAGAGGCCAGCCACCGCGTAGTTCGAGCGTGGCTTCTCGGGCTTCTCCTCGAGGCCGATCACGGTGCCCTTCGTGTCGAACTCCGCGACGCCATACGCCTGAGGGTTCTTCACCCAGTAGCCGAACACCGTCGCGCCATCCGTCTGGCGCGCGCTCTCCTCGAGCAAGCCTTGGAGGCCATGGCCGTAGAAGATGTTGTCGCCCAGCACGAGCGCGCACGCATCGCCGCCGATGAAGCGCTCGCCGATCAAGAACGCCTGCGCGAGCCCATCGGGGCTCGGCTGCACTGCGTACTGGATGTCCATGCCCCACTGCTTGCCGTCGCCGAGCAGCTGCACGAACAGCACCTGCTCGTGCGGCGTCGTGATCACCAGCACCTCTCGGATGCCCGCGAGCATGAGCGTGGTGAGCGGGAAGTAGACCATCGGCTTGTCGTAGATGGGCATGAGCTGCTTGCTCACGGCCTTCGTCAGCGGATGGAGGCGTGTCCCGCTGCCCCCCGCCAGGACGATCCCCTTCGTGATGGAGGTGCTCATCGTCCCGCCTTCTCTCCGTAGTTCGTCTCGATCCACTGGCGGTATTCGCCGCTCTGCACCGCGCTCACCCACGCCTGGTTCTCGAGATACCAGCGCACCGTTTCTTCCATGCCCGTGTCGAACGTGTGCGCAGGACGCCATCCGAGCTCGCGCTCGATCTTCGAGGCGTCGATCGCATAGCGCATGTCGTGCCCCGGCCGATCGGTGACGTACGTCTTGAGCGCGAGGAGCTCGTCGATCGGCGTTGCCGTGTGCTTGGCCACGAGCGAGCAGAGCGTGTCGATGACCTCGACGTTCTTCTTCTCGTTGTGGCCCCCGACGTTGTAGGTCTCGCCGTCCTTGCCGCGCTCGAGCACCGTCCAGATCGCGTCCGCGTGATCGTCCACGTAGAGCCAATCGCGCACGTTCACGCCCTTGCCGTAGATGGGCAGTGGCTTGCGCGCGAGGAGGTTGAGGATCATCAGCGGCACGAGCTTCTCGGGGAACTGTCGCGGGCCGTAGTTGTTCGAGCAGTTGGTGACGCGGATGGGAAGCCCGTAGGTCCGCGCGTACGCGCGCACGATGTGATCGCTCGCGGCCTTGGTGGACGAGTACGGGCTCGAGGGGTCGTAGCGGGTCTCTTCGGTGAAGTAGCCGACGTCGCCCAGCGACCCGTAGACCTCGTCCGTGGAGACGTGATGGAACACGCGCGGCCTGCCGCTGCCATCCACACACGCGGCGTCCTTGCTGGGCTTCCAGTGCTTGCGCGCGATCTCGAGGAGGTTGAACGAGCCCTCCACGTTGGTGCGCACGAACTCGCGCGGCCCGAGGATCGACCGGTCGACGTGCGACTCCGCGGCGAAGTGCACGATGGCATCCGGCGGTTCTTCGCCCGCGAGCCGATCGAGCGCGTCGAAGTCGCAGATGTCGGTGCGCGACAGGCGATAGTTGGGCGCGCGCGCGATCGGCTCGAGCGACAGCGGGTTCGCCGCGTACGTGAGCTTGTCGACGTTCACGAAGCGGAGCTGCGGTGCGCGCGGCACGTAGCGGAGGAGGAAGCTGGAGCCAATGAACCCCGCGCCTCCTGTGACCCAGACGATCATGCGTGACCTCGCTCCCGCACGGCGTGGGCCGGCCGGACGCGGACCGTGTCACGGGAACGTCGCGGGTCAACGATCGCGGGCTCCGCGGTGCGCAGCGAGTATGCTCGCGCTCTGATGTTCGGCGGCGAGCCCAACGCGTTCTCGTACTTCGCGTTGTTCCTCTTCCTGCCCGTCGCGATCGTCACGTTCTTCACCGCGCGCCCCGTGGTGGCGACGACGTGGCTCTTGCTCGGCGCGATCCTCTTCTTGCCCGAGCGTGTGCAGGTCGACCCGCCGGTGCTGCCGCCGATCGACAAGCAGTCGATCGCGACGTGCTGGGTGCTGATCGGCTGTCTCCTCCGCGCCCCCGGAAAGCTGCGCGCCGCCAAGCCTCTGCGCGGGATCGACCTGCTCTTCGTCGGGGCCTGTGCCGGCCTGTTCGTCACCAACATGCTGAACACCGACGAGCAGGTCTTCGGCCCGCTCCACATCCAAGGCACCACGACCTACGACTCCTTCGCCGGCACGGTGAAGGACACGCTCGCGATCTTCCTGCCGTTCTTCCTCGGTCGCGCGATGTTCCGCAGCTCCGCGGACCTCCGCGTGTTCTTCCAGGTCCTCGCGGCCGCGGCGCTCTTCTACTCTCTGCTCGCGCTCTTCGAGATCCGCATGAGCCCTCGCTGTCACTACGACGTGTACGGCTTCATGCAGACCGACTACGAGATGACCGTCCGCGGCGGAGGCTATCGACCGATGGTCTTCATGAGCGGCGGCCTCGCGCTCGCGATGTTCGTGCTGAGCGCAGCGATCGGCGTGCTCGCGATGCGCAAGGCCCGCATGCGCATCGCGCTTCCGGGGCTGCCGACGCTGAGCGCGACTCCAGCCGGCCTCTACCTCTCGGGCATCCTCGTGATCGTGAAGAGCACGGGCGCGATCCTCTACGGCCTCGTCGCCCTTCCGCTCGTGGGGATCTGGCGCAAGCCGGGCACGAAGCTCGCGGTGGTCCTCTCCGTCCTGGTGCTCACGTTCCCTTTGCTCCGCGCGACGCAGATCTTTCCCACCGACGCCATCGTGGAGGCCGCCGAGTCGCTGAGCGAAGAGCGCGCGCTCTCGATCTGGTTCCGCTTCTTCAACGAGGACCAGCTGCTCGAGCGCGCGAGCGAGCGCCGGTGGTTCGGATGGAGCGGATACGGGCGCTACCGGGTCTACGATCCCTCGACGGGCGAGGATCTCTCCGTCACCGACGGCGCCTGGATCATCGACCTCGGGGCCCGCGGGGTCGTCGGCTTCTTGTGCCTCTACGGGATGCTCGTGATCCCCGTCTTCGTCGCCGCGCGAAAGCTGAAGACCATCCCCGAGGCCGCCGATCGGTGGCTCGTCGCCGCGCTCGCGCTGATCGTCGCGCTGAACGCGACGGATCTCTTGCCCAACGGCCTCTTCAGCTACCTCCCGTACTTCTTCGCCGGTGTGCTGATGGGCGTCCTCGAGGGCGATCACTGGTCGACCGCCAAGCGCGATCAGATCGCGCAGCAGCACGCGGACCGACGCCGTGCTCGCGCCTGATCAGGCGCTTCGTGCCTGCTCGAGCGCGGCCTCGAAGCGGGTCGTCGCGTCTTCGAGCGTGTAGGCGTGCGCGTGCGCGTACGCCCGATCGGACAAGGCACGCCACTCCGCGTCGGGCGCGCGGAGCACGTCCTCGAGCGCACGGGCCATCTCGCTCGGATCGATCGCCTCGATCATGCGACCACGCCCGTCGCGCAGGAGCTCGGGCGCCGCGCCCGAAGGTGTGGAGACCACGGGCGTGCGGCACGCCATCGCCTCGAGGATGGGGAGGCCGAACCCCTCGACGCGCGAGCCGTGCGCGAACACGTCGGCGCTCGCGTACAGGCGAGGGATCTCGTCTTGCGGAGGATCGCAGTGGTGCTCGACGAAGCTAGGGAGTGATCCTCGTGTGGGAGCCTGCGTGCCGAAGCACACCACGCGCAGATCAGGCACGTGGAGAGAGAGCTCGAACAGCGCCGCGAGGGTGACGTCGAAGCCCTTGATGCGCGAGTCGCCCGTGTGGAGACACGCGACCGTGGGACGAGGCTGCTTGCCCCGCGCGGGCGCATCGAAGCGAGACAGATCGACGGCGTTGGGCACGAGGCTGACGTCGCGTCGTCCGTGCACGTCACGCAGGTGCGCGACGAGGAACTCCGCGATGGTGATGGGATGGAGCGAAAGGTCGAGCGTCGCTTCCACACGCGCGGCCGGCATTCCGTCGATCGTCGATTCGTGGCCCTGGATGAAGTAGGCCTTCTTGCCCTTGCGAGGCGAGAGGCGCGCGATCCACTCCGCCGTCTCCCACCATGTCGCGACCACCACGTCCGCGTCGGGGAAGTCCGCGTCGACGAAGGGGCGTGCCTCCGGCACACGCAAGTGCCGCACGTGGGGGAGCTCGTCCAGCATCGAGCTCGGGTAGCGCACGAAGCGAGGCAGACCGCGGCCCGCGAGCACGCTCTGCATCGCCTCGCGGGCGCGACGACGTGGCGAGGGCGTTTCCTCGGGGCCTGTCACCACCGTCACCTCGTGACCGCGGCGCGCGAGTCGATCCGCGTACTGAGCGACGACCTTGTTGCCGCCCGATCGGTTCGCGGTCTTGTGGCAGAAGGTGATTCGCATGGTGTGCGTCGTTCAGAGGAGCTTCACGGTGCGCGTCACGAGGAGGGCAGCGGGCACGCCGATGGCGAGCGCTGCGAGGACGACGATCCCCACCAGCGACGCGCCGGTGAGGTGCGTGATCAGGCCGTGTAGGTGGTAGGCACCGAGCGCGAGCGCCAACATCGCGATCGTCGCGCCCACGTCGACGGGAAGGGACGCGAGCGCACGTCGGTGCACGGCCCAGCCGTTCGTGACCACGAGCGCCAGCGTGGAGAGCGAGACGAGGATCGCCACGCCCTCGATCCCCCACGTCGCGAACACGGGCGCCACCGCCGCGCCGAAGATCAAGGTCTTGGTGACGGTGCCGTAGGTGATCCACCTCGGCTCGCCGAACGCGAGCGCGATCGCGCCGTAGGTCGTCTCGAGGATCGAGAGCCACGTGCCGAGCGTCAGCCACGCCATCAGAGGGCCGGCGAGCGTGTAGCGATCGTCGTAGAGGAACGTGATGACGGGCAGCGCGACGCCCATCGTGCAGGCGACGGGCACGACGAGGAGCCACACCAGCTTCTGTCGCAGCGCTCGCACGAGCGGGCTCGCGGGCCTCTCGCGGATCTCGCGCGCGACCACGGGGTAGTACACGCGCTGCGCGAGCTGGCTCACGATCTCGCGGGGGATCGCCGCGAGCATGAGCGCGATCGAGTACACGCCCAGCTCCTCCGCGCTGACGAGCTTGCCGAGCACGAGGCGATCGATCTGGAGCGCGACGAACGTGACGGCGGTCGACAGGAACACCCAACGACCGAAGCCGAGCAGGTCTTTGCGCGCGTCCGCTTCCCACGCGAAGCGGTTGCGGATGCCCGGCAGATAGAGGTGGCTGAGCATCAGGCGCACCAGGCCCGCCGCGAGGCCCCCGACGAGCAGGGCGAGGATCGAGCGTGTGGCGTACGCGACAGCGACGTTCGTGAGCGAGCCCGCCAGGGTCGCCGCGCTCTCGAGCATCGTGAGCTTGCCCAGCGTGAGCGTGCGGTTCTGCGTGAAGAGCGAGGTCGAGGTGAGGCCGTCGAGCAGCGCGGTGGAGCCTGCGATCGGGACCATCCACGCGAGGTCGGGGATCTCGTAGAACCACGCGAGCGGCCATCCAAGCACGCACGAGACGAGGAACAGATAGACGCCTCGCAGCGCCTGCACCGTCCACGCAGTGTTCACGAACGCGGGATCCTCGCCGCGCGCGTGCTGGATGATGCTCGTTCCGATCCCCACGTCCGAGAACATGTGGAGGCCCTGGAGAAAGATGTTCACCAGGGCCATCACGCCGAAGTACTCGGGGAAGAGCAGGCGCGTGAGGATCAGGTTGGAGCCGAGCCGCACGGCGTTGTTGAACGCGTGGCCCACGAGCGTCCACACCGATCCTCGGAGCGCGCGGCCGCGGACCTCGCCCGCCTCGTCGCGCGCGGGCGCGACGGTCTCGCCGGCGGGCTGGATCGAGGCGTTGCTCACGTGCGGGTCACGCGCGCCCACGGAGCTTGTCGAGGCGGCCGCGCACACGGCCCGCGAGCTTCTTGGCGCCCTCGATCGCGCGCTCGGCGGGCATGAGCACACGACCGCGCACCTGCTCGTCGGGGCGCGCGCGGAAGATGGTGCTCCAGTGCGTGCCGTCCCACCCAGGCGGCGGAGCCTTCGTGTAGTAGTAGGCCGCGAAGCTCTGGCGCTGCTGATCGGGAGGGCAGGCGACCTTCTCGACCCCGTGGAAGCTCGTCTTGGTCGTCTCGAACACGAGGCACCGGTTCAGCTTCGGCAGGCAGTAGAACTCGCGCCGTGTCACCTCGGCATCCCACAGCTCGAGGCCACCGCCCCACGCCGGATCCCACACGGGGTTCAGGTACACGAGGATGTTGAAGCGACGGTAGAGGTTCTGGTCCTCGAGCCAGTTGAAGTCGGCGTGCACGTCGAGCCGTCCGCTGCGCCGCGTGATGTGCATGCCGCCGCCGTGGAGCTTCGAGTCCGCGAGGAGGTCCGGCGTTCCCGTGATCTCGCTGAGCGTGTCGAGGAACGTGCGTGATGCGAGCGCCTCGTTCAGCCGACGCACGCTCGGGCCGAAGAACGAGGTCTCGGTGATCTGCACCTTGCCCGTCTCGTTGAGGCGATCGAAGTGTCGACCCATCGAGGTCGCCTGATCGAAGCGCGGATACTCCGCGACGACGTCGCGCACGAAGTCGCGCTCGAGGAAGTCGTCGATCACGAAGAACGGGTAGGGCCGCGCGCGGCGGTACTGCGCGCGCACGCTCTCGACGTCGATCGGTCGCACCACCTCGTTCGTGGTCATCGAGGAGCCTATAGCCCGAGGCCGGCGTACCGCCATGCGCACCGGGCTCCGAGAGCGCACCGCCAGCGGCCTGGTATGAACCCCTCATGACGATCCAGATCGTGGCGCACGCGAGCGGGTGGAAGGCCGGGGTCGAGGCGTTCAACCAGCGCATGCACGACGCGGGGTCGCACTGGGGCTTCTACGTCGACGCCGAGCCCACCTGGATCCCCAAGCGTCGCGAGGATCAGGCGAGCTGGCGCGAGTACTGGCTGTGCGTCGAGGGAGGCGAGACCGTGCGCGGCGGCTACGCGCTCAAGCCCCAGAAGTGGCTCGTGCACGGGAAGGAGGTCCTCGTCACGGACTGGCAGGGGCCGTTCACCGAGGGCGCGATCGACACGAAGTACGCGGCCCTCGGCATGCGACTCGTGCGCGACATGCTGAGGAAGCGCCCGCTGCTGTTCTCGTGGGGGCACGGCGCGAACGACACGCCCATCGTGCAGATGGTGACGGCGCTGGGCTGGCTGGTGATGCCGACCCCGGTCGCGCTGCGGGTGGTGAACCCGTACGCGTTCCTCCGCCGCAACCGCATCCTGCGCGATCGGCCCGAGCGCGCGGCGGCGCTGGACGTGCTCGCGATGACGGGCCTGGGCACGCTCGGGATCAGCGGCATGCACAGCCTCATGCGCGTCGGCTCCGGGCGCCTGTACCGCGCAGATTACGAAGAGGTTCCCGCCTTCGGACCGTGGGCCGACGACCTCTGGGAGCGGACCAAGCGTCACTATCGAGTGCTGGCGGTCCGAGACTCGGACGCGATGAACACGCTCCTTCCGCCAGGTGAGACGCAGCGCGAGTGGTCGACGCCGCGTCGCTATCGCGTGCGGCGTGCCGAGCGGACGGTCGGCTGGATCATCACGACCTGTCGTCGGCTCGAGGACGATCACCGCTTCGGCGATCTGACCGTCGGGTGTCTGGTGGACTACTTCGCCGAGCCGGAGGAGGCACCCTATGTCATCCACGCGGGCTTCCGGGCCCTCCGGAACCAAGGCGCGGACGTGGTGCTCGCGAACCAGAGCGATCGCCGGTGGGTGGCGGCGCTGCGCGCGACGGGCTTCGTGATCCTCCATGGCCGTCGGCTGTTCTGCGCGGCCCCCGCGCTGAAGGAAGCGATGGAGCCCGTGAGCGAGCTCGAGCGAGAGGGCGGCCTCTTCCTCACGAACATGGACGGTCACGGACCCCAGGGCCTCTGACTCGCGCCCTTCGGGCTGCTACACCTCGGACCCATGTCGCAGCACGTCACCCCGCAGTCGCCCACGCCGTCCGAGAGCCCCACTCGGGCGAGCAGCGCCACCTCGCCGAGCAGCGTGACGTTGGCCGAGCAGCTGACGAAGGCGTCGCGGCGTGATCTCTGGGACGTGTACTCCTACTTCGCGTGGCCGGACGCGCTGCCCGAGGACACGTGGTGCATGAGCCCCGAGCTCTGCTCGATCTACGGCACCGAGGCGTGGACGGCCCTGTCCGAGACGCAGCAGAGGCGCCTGAGCCTCTACGAGATCGGGAACTTCTTCTCCCTCACGCTGCAGGGCGAGCGACCGCTCGTCGCGGGCATGAGCGACCTCCTCTACTCCTCGAAGCTGGCGGCCTCGCAGACCGAGTACCTCCATCACTTCATGGATGAAGAGAACAAGCACATGGTGATGTTCGGCACGTTCTGCCGGCGCTACCTCGGGAAGGTCTACCCGGAGAAGAAGATCTCCTTGCCGCGCGAGTACGCGAAGGGCGAGGAAGACATGGCGTTCTTCTGCAAGGTGATGGTCGTCGAGGAATTGGGCGACTACTACAACGTCGTGATGATGCGCGACAAGCGCCTGCACTCGCTCGTGCAGGAGATCAACTTCGTGCACCACCGCGACGAGAGCCGACACCTCGGCTTCGGTCGTCAGTTCACGACCGAGCTCTGGCAGAAGTGGTCGCCGACGTGGTCGCCCGAGGTGCTCGCGCGCTTCCAGGCGTGGCTGGCTGCGTACATCAAGTCGAGCTGGGCCGACTTCTACAACCCCACGATGTACAAGGACGCGGGGGTCGGCGACGGCTACGCGCTCCGACAGATGGCGTTGGCCAGCCCGATCACGCGAGAGCATCGCGAGAAGGCCTCGCGCAAGCTGGTGAACTACTTCCTCCGCACGGGCATGCTCGCCTCGCAGCCCGAGCTCTGATCACCGCGCCTTCGGGCCCTTCCACGAAGCGGCCTGGATCTCGCGCGTAGTGAGCGCCTCCACGCGGTAGAGGTGCCGCGCGTGCATGCTGGTGAAGCGGTCGTGCCGCATGCGCATGCGGAGGAGGCCGTCGAGGATCGCGTCGCGCGACAGACCTCGCTCGAGCGCCTGCGGAACGAGCGCGAAGAGCGCGTCGTGGGCCTCCTCGCGATGGAACACCATGCCAGGGAGCACGCGGATCTCGTCGTGCACGGGGAGGGCGCGACCGTCGAACACGTCTCCCTCGCGCAGGCGGGCGGACGGCTCTCGCGGATCGGCGTCGAGACGAACGACGAGCACACTGCCGCCGAGCAGGCATCGAAGCGCAGGGCCGCTCGCTGCGATCTCGACGCGGTAGACGCTCCGCTCGCTACGCGTGAGTGCGCGCAGCCAGACGGCGACCTCGCTCGAATCGCCCGATGGGATCTCCCGCGCCGCGCGCTCGGCGAGGGTGAGCCCGTCGACGCCTCGGAACGCGCACACCAGATCGTCGGAGAACGCGCGGATGCGCTCTTCGTGAAAGGCATCGGCGGTGGTGAACGCGCCCCCTCGTGCCTCGAACGCGGCGCGCGCCGCGTCACGCTCCCCCGAGGAAGCGCGCGCCACGAGCGTGTCGATCAGCCCCTCGACGAAGCTCGGCGCGGGCGCCTCGGGCAGGGGCACGTCTCGGGGTGCAGAGCGGGCTCGACGTTCGGTCACGTGCCTCGGCCGGCGTTCGTGCCGCTGGCGAGGTCTCGACGCAACCAGACCGGGCGAGCCCGGTCGGACTTGACGGCGACCGTGCCGCCCGAGTCGAATGCAGCGCTGTCGGGCAGACCGCGGGACGCGGCAGGCGCTCGACGAGAGAGAAGGAGCGAGCATGAGCGCGGACGTCGACGAGGCAACGCGGTTGATCGAGTCGGTCATCAAGGGCCTGGGCCTCGATCCCACGAGCGCGACGATCCCAGGAGACGCCACGACGAAGGCGTATGCGCTCAAGCGGGGCAGCGCGCGGGTCGTGGTCGCCGTGCACAAGACGGAATCGGGCGGCACGTTCCGCGTGCTCTCGCCGTGCGTGCGCATCGAGGCCGCGACCTCGCCCGACCTCTACAAGCACCTCCTCGAGCTCAACGCGCGCGAACTGGTGGGCGCGGCGTTCGGCGTGTTCGGCGACGAGGTCGTGGTGGTCGCGGAGCGCAGCGTGAAGGACCTCGATGCCTCCGAGGTCGAGGCTGCGATCCGCAACGTCGGTCGCATCGGCGATCGATACGACGACGCGCTCGCGCAGCGCTTCGGGGTGAAGCGATCGTCGGACTGAGCGCGCGTGAATCTGTCACGCGAAGGGACGGGGGAGGTTGTCTGTGCACTGCTCGTGATGGTGGCGACGTGGCTCGCCCCCGCCTCGCTGCGTGCCCTCGACGTGGAGGTCGACTCCGACCTCTCCTTCCAGGTCTACGAAGTGCGGGCGCCCGACGCATCGGTGTTCCTCGCGAGGCGTCGCTTCGTGGGCAACCACGGCGTGCGGCTGGTCGAGCCTCTCACCGAGCCCGACGCCCTGGGACGCCGTGTGCGCTTGGTCGTCGGCGCGCGCTTGCGCCTCGACCAGGGCTTCTCCGACGACTGCCTGCTCGACGGCTCGATGTGTGTGCGCGCGACCGATCGCGAGGCGCGCGTCGAGTACCAGCCGCTCGCCGCCGACACTCGCGTCGACGTCCCCGCGCTCAGCGCCGAGGTCACGGGTCTCCCGCTCGACGGAAGCGTTCGCCTCGGTCGTCAGCTGCGCGTCGACACGATCGGCTTCACGCGCTTCGATGGCCTCGCGCTCGCTGTGCAGCCGCTGCCCACGCTCGGCACCGAGTTGTTCGGGGGCACGCTCGTGCGTGGGACGAGCCTCGCGGGGACCTCCCAGTTCGACCTGCAAGGCACACGCTACGTCCCCTCCGCGAACGCGGTGCTGGGGCCCGCCATCGTCGATCCGCACAGCGACGCGTTCGTCGTGGGCGCAGCGATGCGCGCGAGCGCGGGCCCGATCTTCGGCGCCTCGATCGACGCGCGGTACGCGTGGGACGGGCGCGGTGAGCTCATGCGTCGCGCGGGCCTCGCGCTCTCCTCCGTGCCGCACGAGCAGGTTCGGCTCGACGCCCAAGGCACGCTCGATCTGCTCGACCTCGAGCTCATCTCGGCGTTGGCGTCGGCCGAGGTTCGCCTCGCGCCCGTGACGCTGCGCGTTTCGTTCGATCACCAGGTTCCGCGCTTCGATCCGAGCACGATCTGGGCGTGGTTCGACGCCGCTCCGGTGCAGCAGGTTCGGCTCGGGGCGACGGGACGCGTCACGGAGGATCTCGAGATCGGCGGCTCGCTGCGAGGTCGCCGCGTCGACCGCAGCCCCGAGGAGGACTTCGACGCAGGCCTCGAGCTCCATGCCCAGACGCGCATCGAGGGGCTGCGCATCGGAGCGAGCGGCTTCGCGTGGAGCGGCGCGCTCGGCCCCGTCGCGGGCGTCGCGCTCGAGGCGTCGCGCACGCTGGTCGAGGGGATCTCGCTCGAGGGGCAGCTCAGCGTGTGGCACTTCGACGATCCGCTGCGCGCCGAGTCGTACGGGACCGTCGTCAGCACGATCCTCTCCGGGCGCTGGGCGATCACCCCGCAGAGCGTGATCCTCCTCGAGGTGCAGCACGCGCACTCGCGCAGCGTGGGACATCGGTTCCGCGGCATGGTCTTTCTCCAGGTGATGACGTGGCGCTGAACGTCCTCGCCCACCGGATGGCCGTGCTCGCGGTCGCGCTCACGACGCTCGTCGCCTGCGCGGCGCTGGGCCTCCTCGCGAGCGATCGTGCGTCGAGCCAGCTGCGCGAGGATCCGCCGCTCTCACGGCCAGGCGCAGGCCGGTCGACGATCGTGTATCCGCCGCAGGACATCGCGCTGCGTATGGATCACGCGCACCCCGCGCACGCGGCGTTGGCTTGCACCCGATGCCACGAGCGCGCGGCGAGCAGCACCTCGAGCGCGGACCTCCTCCTGCCGACCGAGGCGTCGTGCGCGGGCTGCCACGACGAGACCGACCGCGCACACCCGAGCGTCGAGCGCTGCGGTCTCTGCCACCTCGGTGCGCGTCTTCCCGATCGCGAGACGGGCGCGGGGGATCTCGTAGGCCGCATCTTCATCCCGTCCTCGCGCCTGCCTCCGCCGCGCGTTCGCTTCTCCCACGCGACCCATGCCTCGACCGAAGGGGGCTGCGAGCGATGCCACGCTGGCGTCCGACAGTCCTCGCTGGCGACACGCGCGCACCTGCCCACGATGCGCGACTGCCTCGGCTGTCACGTGACCGAAGGCCTGGGCGACGTGGTACGCGGCGGCACCGTGCGAGAGGGCGCGCAGGTGATGGCGTGCACGGGCTGCCACGAGGCGTTGCCCGACGGACGCATCCGCGCGCACACGCCCGACGGCTGGATGAACCCGCCGCCGTGGATGGCAGGCATGCGCCACGATCACGAGTGGCTCGTGCGACATCGATGGGTCGCGGCCGACGCGGGTGGGCTCTGCGCGCAGTGCCACGTCGAGAGCGAGTGCACGGCCTGTCACGACGGTCGTGTGCGCCCCCGACGCGTTCATCCCGGCGACTTCCTCACCACGCATTCGGTGATGGCTCGGCGCGACGAGACGCGGTGCACGAGCTGCCACGCGGTCGCGACGTTCTGCAGCGAGTGCCACGCACGCCTGGGCCTCGCTACGTTCGCCGCGCCCGTCACCCGCAGCGGGGAGCGCTTCCACCCACCCTCCGCGATGTGGATCCGCGGCCCCAACCTCCATGGCGTCGAGGCACGCCGATCCATGCAGACCTGCGTGTCGTGTCACGCGGAGGACGACTGCGTCGCGTGCCACGGAACGAGCGGCGTCGGAGGTGGCGGCGTGAGCCCCCACCCCCCGGGATTCGCGCAGGGCTGCGCGACGCTCCTGACGTCCGCACCTGCGGCCTGCGTCCGCTGTCACGGCGACCCCGAAGCGCTCCGCCCACGTTGCCGCTGACGCTCCGAAACCCTTCGGAATTCCACGTTCGGGCCGGCGAAATAGATCGCTTGAAACCCCGAGCGACCCCTGCGTACCATCGGTCGTCCTCGCGGGAATTTCCGCGTTATTTCCTTGTTTTTCTTGGGGTTTCTCGATGGGCACCCCCACCGCCCTCGGGCGATGGTCGTCGTGCCCAGCTCGCACTTCGACGAGCCCTCTCGCTCACGCGTGCCGCTCCCTCGGCGGCGCGCTCGTTCATCTCCCCAGCTGCACATCTCCAGCTGCTCAACTCCCCAACCTTGGCGAGGAGTCCGCGTGCTCACTGTTTCCCATCTGCTCGGCGCCCTGCAGGAGGATCCGGACAACACGAAGATCGTGAGCGATCTTCGGGACGCGCTCGCGAGCGGCGATGCCGCGCGCACCGGTGATGCGCCGCTCCGTCTCGTGCAGCTCGCGCGGGAGCAGCACGAGCTGCGGTCGGAGCACGTCGCGACCGTGGGCCTCTTGTTGGCCGAGGTCGCCGAGCTCGAGCGCGAGGCGCGCGATCCCGACGCGCGTGCAGCGCTCCTCGTCAAGGCAGGACGTCTCCAGCGCGAGGAGCTCCTCGACGACGAGGCGGCCAAGACGAGCTTCGAGTCCGCGCTGACGCTCCGGCCGGGCGACGAGTCGATCAAGGAAGCGATCGAGCAGATCGTCGCTGCCGAAGGGAACTGGAAAGAGATCGCGAAGCGCTTCGTCGACGAGGCGGACGCTGCAGACGACGCATCGCTCAAGTGCTCGCTGCTCGTGAGCGCTGGCTCGCTCGTGTGGAAGTACAAGAAGCGCGGCCGCGAGAAGGACACCGATCGCGTCTTCAAGCAGGCGCTCGAGGCGGATCCGAGCGACGCGCGCGCGACACGGCTCTACGCACACACGCTGACGCTGCGCGAGAAGTGGGACGACCTCGCGGCGGTCTTGCTCGAGGCGGCCGAGAAGACGAAGCAGCGCGAGGATCGCCTGTCGTTCTTCTTGCAGGCGGCGCGGGTGCTGGCGCGCAAGCTCGAGCAGAAGGACCGTGCGGCGGCGGTCTACGACCAGGTCGTGTCGCTCTCGCCTGGCCACTCCGAGGGCATGGCGTACCTCGTCGAGCACTTCATGGCGCACGAGCGCTGGGACCACCTGGTCCAGCTCTACGACGATGCGCTCCGCGGTCGCCTCAAGCCCGAGGCCGAGCAGGGCATCCTCCTCCAGATCGGCATGGTGCACTGGCGCTTCCGTCAGGCGCCCGCGGATGCCGAGCCGTACTTCGCGCGCCTGCGCAAGCTCGATCCCATCCACCCGGGCATGCTCGGCTTCTATCGCGACTACCTGAGCACGACGGGCGATCACGCGAAGCTCCTCACGATCCTGACGGATGCGCAGCGCATCACCCAGGACCCGAAGCAGAAGGCCGCGCTCGGCGTCGAGCTCGCGCG
This sequence comes from Deltaproteobacteria bacterium, assembly GCA_017303575.1. Lineage (GTDB taxonomy): Bacteria > Myxococcota_A > Polyangia > Polyangiales > Sandaracinaceae > JAFLCL01. The sequence continues at coordinate 2,113 of JAFLCL010000018.1, read as the reverse complement.
CTCCGCGCAGCAGAGCGGCGCATCGGACAAGGCCGTGGACGCGTGGAAGGCCGTGCAGCGCGTCGACCCGACGAACGCGGAGGCGCTGCCCGCGCTGCGCGAGCTCTACCGCAGCTCGCAGAAGTGGAACGCCCTCGTCGAGATCCTCAAGGCCGAGGTCGACGCGATGGGCAGCGGGCCCGAGGACGTCGACGCGAAGATCGAGAAGCTCCGCGAGATGGTCGCCATCTACCGCGACCAGCTGAAGCTCGACGTCATGGCGGTGAACACGTGGAGCGCGATCCTCGCGCTCCGGCCGTCGGACCGCGACGCCTTGGAGTCACTCGCCTCGACCTACGAGGGCATGGGGCGCTGGAACGACCTCATCCAGGTGCTCACGAAGAAGGCCGAAGCGACGGAGGACGCGGGCGATCAGGTCGCGCTCTACATGCGCGTCGCCAAGCTGTGGATCGATCGGTTCGCGAACTACAACCAGGCCACGCGTCCGCTCGAGATCGTCGTCGAGAAGGAGCCCTCGCACCGCGAGGCGCTCAACCTCCTCAAGGAGATCTACACCAAGCGTCGCGCGTGGAAGCAGCTCTTCGACGTGCTCTCCGCGGAGGCCGCGCTCGCGAGTGATCCGGACGTGCGTCAGGCGCATCGCGTGGAGCTCGCGCGGCTCGCGGCGGATCGTCTTCACCGTCCGACGGACGCGATCCCGCTGTGGAAGCAGGTGCTCGAGACCGAGCCCTCCAACAAGGAAGCGATCGACTCGCTCGAGAAGCTGTCCGAGCGCGAGAAGGACTGGGCGACGCTGGGCGAGGTGATCGAGCGTCGTGTCGCTGCGGCGGACGACGACAAGGAGCGCACGCGTCTCCTCACCAAGCTGGCCACCCTCTACGGCGAGCAGGTCGCCGACGGCGCCAAGGCCGCCGAGGCGTGGAAGCGCGTCCTCCGCATCGATCCGAAGAACGGCCGCGCGCTCCGCACGCTGCGCGAGAGCTACGTGCAGGCCTCCGACTGGGACTCCCTCGAGCAGCTCTACGGCGAGACGAGCGACTGGGACGGCCTCGCCGAGGTGCTCGGCAACGCAGCCGACAAGGCCGAGGATCCGGAGCAGAAGGCATCGCTCTCGTTCCGTGCCGCCGAGGTCTACGAGCAGAAGATCGGCGAGCCGCAGCGCGCGTTCCGCGCGTACGAGCGTGTGCTCGCAGCGCTGCCGACGAACGAGCGCGCCGCGCGCGCGCTGCTGCCGATCTACGAAAAGGACGAGAAGTGGTCGCGCCTGCCGGCGCTCTACGACGTGCTGCTCGGCCACACCCCCGACAAGAACGGCAAGCTCGCGATCCTCACGTCGGCGAGAGAGATCGCGTCGGATCGGCTCAAGGACGCGCCGCTCGCGCTCCGCTACGCGACCGAGGCGTTCCAGGTCGATCCGACGGGCGCCCCGACGCGCACGACGCTCGAGAGCACTGCCGAACGCTCGGGCAGCCACGCTGCCATCGTGCAGGCCTACGAAGCGCGTCTGGCCGCGATCGGATCCGATGTCGCCGCGCGAGACGAGCGCCGATGGCTCCGCGGCCGTGTCGCGAGCATCGCGGCCGATCAGCTCGGCGACGTGGATCGCGCAGCAGCCACGCTCCGCGCCGTGCTCGACGAGTCGCCCTCGGACGCCGAGGCCACGGCCGCGCTCGACGCCTTGTTGCGAAAGGCGGGTCGCCACTCCGACCTTCGCGCGCACTACCAACGCCGCATCGATCTCGCGACCGACGACGCCGAGAAGTGGATGCTCCTCGCGGAGCTCGCGCGCCTCGAAGAGTCGGAGCTGGGCGACCAGGTCGCCGCGGCTGCGCTCTACCGCAAGGCCGTCGAGATCGATCCGAAGGATCGCGAGTCGCTCGCGGCGCTCGATCGCCTGGCCGAGCAAGCGGGCCGTTGGGACGAGGTCGTCGACGTCCTCCAGCGCCGCCGCGCGCTCGCAGACGAGAACGAGCGCGTGGATCTCACGCTCCGCCTCGGCGAGATCCACCTCGATCGGAAGCCCGACCTCACTGTCGCCAAGGCGGCGCTGGCCGACGTCCTCCTCGCCCGCCCGAGCGACGCGCGCGCGATCGCGGGCCTCGAGCGCGTGCGT
>JAFLCL010000179.1 GCA_017303575.1 Deltaproteobacteria bacterium | reverse complement strand
ACGCACTGGCCGGCGCGGCAGCGCGCGTCGGGGCCGGCGGCCTCGTAGCAGTCCGGCGCCGCGACGCAGCTGACGCCCGCGACGACCTCGTCCGTGTACCAGTCGTTCCACATGTTGTGTCGGAACGCGGCGTAGTTGCGGAAGTCCGTGGTGCCCCACGAGACGTCGTCCGCGTGATGCGTCGTGTCGAACGTGTCGCGCTCGAGGCGGAAGTAGCCCGCGCGCTCGAACATCTCGTCCTGCCACTGCTGGGCCTGGTACTCGCGCGTGTCACTTACGCGCAGGAAGCTCGTGCGCACGGCGATCGGCACGCTCGCGCACTCGGGCAGACCGAGCGCCGCTTCACCACAGTACGGCGTGAGGCCATAGCCCGGGATGTTGACGACACCGGGGGAGATGAGCTCGAGGTTCACGAAGCTCATGTGGTAGAGCTGACCCTGCGCGTAGTCGCCGGCGTAGATGCGGTCGCCTTCCGTGCAGCTCTCGTCGCCCGGGGTCGTGCAGCTCATGTAGTTGAACTGGGGGAGCCAATCGCGGGGGAAGTCGGACTGATCCCACACGGCGATGTCGGCGGGCTCGCGACGGATCTCACCGAACATCGCGGTGAGGTCGGCGGAGATGCCGGCGCGCGACGCGAGGAGGTTCCTCGAGAAGTCCACGCGCATGAACTGACGGTCCCACCAGCGACGGTCGGTCGTGTTCTCGGTGAGGACGTTGAGCTCCTCGCCGGTGACCGTGTTGTACGACCGGCGGATGTCGAAGTGGCTCGCGATGCGGTACGCGGCGACCGGCTGGCCGAGGAAGCGCGGATCGCTCTGGCGCTCGTCCTCGAAGGGATCGACAGCGTCGCCCACCGTCTGGTAGTCGCGGAACGCGTAGAGCATCTGCTCGTCGATGACCCAACGGATGCGCGGAATGGCGTAGCCGCCGCTCGTTCCGTCGGAGCCGACCTCGCCGACGAACCCGAGGCCTGCTGCCTCGTAGTCGAAGTCGATGATCGTCTGCGCCATGTACCAAGAGCCCTCGAAGATGCTCTTGTCGATGATGTTGGCCCCGAGCTGGCTCACGGGCGCCTGCGGATCACCGCATCCCGAGAAGCCCGCGCCGAGCGCGCCCGAGAGCGCGAGCGCCATCACCCATCGAAGGGTTGTCGTCTTGAGCATCGTTCGAGCCTCCGGTCGACCACGATCCTGCGAGCTGAGCATGCGAAATCCTCGTCTGCGCCCGAGCCGGGCGCACGTGAGCGTCAGAAGGTGACCGCGGCGCCCGAGGAGCCGGGCGTGGTGGGGGCTGCGCCCGAAGGCGTCGCCGTCTGTTCGTCCGAGCCGCGGAGCGCGAGGCCCTGGCGGCGGCGCTGGCGCTCTTCCGGCGTGAGGCCGTCGTCTTCGCCACCCGCGGTGATGGTGTTGTAGATGCCATCGAGCGTGAAGGTGAGGCCGAGGCTGAACTGCGTGTCCGGGTTGAACGGGCTACGCACACTGCCGTCGTCGTTCCAGACCGGCGCGAGGACCGTCGAGTTCGACACGGTGAGCGAGAGGTTGAGCCAGTCGGTGAGGTCGTAGGCGGCCGAGACCGAGTACGACGTGAAGTTGCGCCACGCGCCGCCCTGCGACTCGAGGATCACATTGCCGCCCGTCGTGGGGATGTTGGCCGCAGCGAGGTCGGTCGTGTAGCCCCACACCCAGAAGAGCGAGAGCGTGAGCGTGAAGTGCTCGACGGGCGTCACGTTGATGCTGACGCCAGCGACGAGGCGGTCGGACTCGTTGCGGCCGACGCTGTTGCAGAGATACGACGTGTCCGACTCGGGGCCCGTGGCCGTCGACGGGGTCGATCGCGTCGCGCCCTCGGTGTCGCGGCTCGCGATGCAGTCACCCTGTGCGAGCGACACGTTCGAGCCCTGGAACCAGTGCTGGTAGCGGAACACCGCCGCGATCGTCATGCCGAGCGCCTCGGGGATCGGGCGGACGACCGTGAGGCCGATGCCGGCGTTCGCGAAGCGCTGCGCGGCCTGGCTGAGCTTCGACGTCGGGAACGTGAGGCGTGCCGCGGGGATGAAGATGAAACCTTCCCACGCGATGGTGCGGCGGAGCTCGATGAGCAGATCGCCGATCTGGAACTCGTGGTTGTAGGCGGAGCCGTCGGCGTCCGTGAACTCGTGGAAGGCGCCCAGCGACAGGAAGAAGAAGGTCGACGCGTCGACGTACCAGCGCGGGGTGAACGAGAAGAACTGGTAGACGTTCGGGTTGTACGAGAGCTGGCAGTCGCGGCAGAGCGAGTTGAACGTCGCCGAGACCGAGTAGCTGAAGAAGCTGTTGCGCCACGCGAGCGGCTCTGCCGCGGCCTGGGCTTCGGCCGCCTGTGCCTCGTCCTCGCTCGCCGCTTCGGTGGCAGGCGTCGCCGTCGGGACGGTCTCGCTGTCGCCAGTGGGCGGCGTCGTGCCCTCTGCCTCGGCCTGGGCCTCAGCGGCGTCTTCGCCTTCTTCTGCCTCGGTCGCGACAGCGGCCGCTGCGGGGTCGATCTCCGAGGTGGCGGGGGTGACCGCGGCAGGTGTCGCGACCTCTTCGTCACGCGGAAGCGTCTCCTCCGTCGGCTCCTCGGGCGGCGTCTCTTCCGCCGTGGGCTCCTCGGAGGCGGGGACTCCCGCATCCGGGCTGTCCTGAGCGGACACGACCGGCGCGACGACGAGGCTCGCGAGCGCGAGGAAGAACGCGATGGACCTGAGCGACTTGAGATGCGTCACGGGCTCTCCAGACGAGTCGATCCGAGAGGTGCGGATCGAGGCCACGAAAAGGCGAGAGAGGGAAGGTTCTCGAGCGACGAACGGTTCGATGCGAGCGCGACGAGGACAGTCCGGCGAACGAGGTCCCGCACCACACGCGCATCACCTCTGTGATGCCCGGCACGCGCGCGACACACGCGTGACGACCCACGCGGAGGGCCGCGAGGGCGCGCGAGTAGGACCTACGGACACGGGACTGTCAACCCGGGTCCGAAGACGTCGTGCGAGCACGACGCGGGACGAGCAAACGAACCGACGAGACGACAGACGACCGACCGTCACGGTCCGCACGAGAAGTCGGGCAGGACCGCGGCGGGGCCGCCAGGTCGCAACCGATGTGCCACGTGAGATCCTTCGGAGATCTGCGGGATGACTGCACGGGGTGTCAGCGGAGTGACGTGGCCCCCTTCACGGAACGCGGAGCCGTCGTGGCTCAGAGGCTCGCGACGTCACCGTGCGCGACCACACGGATCGAGGTGACACCAGGCAGAGACGCGAGCGATCGTTCGAGCTGTGCAGCGGGCCCGAGGATCGCCACGACGCGATCGGTGCCGCGGTGGGAGGGACCGCCCAGGTGTGAGCGCACGACGCGCGACGCATCGTCCAGCGTGACGGCGCTGACGTGGCCCACGTAGTCGAGGAAGAACGCGAGCGGCAGCCCGAACAGGCTCGACTCTACGTACGGCTCGAGGCGCTTGGCCGCCGTGTCGCGATCGAACGCGTGGGATCGCACGAGGTAAGACTTCGCGAACGAGAGCTCGCGCGCGCGCACGCCGTCGAGGACGAAGCGCTCGATCAGATCGAGCTCGAGCGCCACGCAGTCCCGCGCGTTCTCGATCGACGGATGCGTGTAGACCGACCACGCGTCGCGCGCGCGGTCCGCGTAGAGGCGGCTCTGCGCGCCGTAGCTCCAGCCTCGCTTGCTCCTCACTTCGGCCACGAGCCGCGCGCTGAACGTGCCTCCGAACACTGTGTTCGCGACGAGCAGCGGATAGAACGAGCGATCGCCCATCCGCGCGCCGAGCGTGCCGATGAAGAGCTGCGTCTGGGTGCGATCGGGCTTGTCGACGACGACGATGTGCGTGCCGCGTGGCGACGGGGGATCGTCGAGGATCGCGGGCAGCGGCGCGCCCGACGAGAGATCGCCGAGGTGCGCGTCCACCAGCGCGCGCGCCTCTGCCTCCGCGACGTCGCCCGCGAACGCGACGATCACGGCATCGCCCCGAACCGTCGCCTCGTGGTGCGCGCGGATCTCCGCGAGCGTGATCGCCGCGAGCGAGCGCGGTGTGCCTGTCGTGCTGCGGCCGTAGGCATGACCGCCGAAGAGCGCGTGACGGAACGCGCGCGCAGCGAGCCAGCGATCGTTGTCGAGCTGCGCGACGAGCTCCGCCTCCACCTCACGGCGCACGTACGCGAGTTCGTCCTTGCGGAGCGCGGGCGCTGTGAGGAGCGAGGCGAGGAGCGCGAAGAACGGCTCGAGGTTGCGGCGGATGACGCTGCCGTGGAGGCGCACCGCGCTCGAGGACACATCGATGCTGAGCGCGCCGCCCAGGCTCTCGATGGCCTCTTCGAGCGTGTCGGCCGAGCGCGCGGGGATCGTGGTGCCGTTGGGCAGCGCACGCCGCAGCGTTCCGCGCCGCAGCAACCGAGCGTGCAGGCGCGCGAGGCCCTCGCGGCCGATGGGATCCTGCGCGGAGCCGCCGCGCACCACGAGATCGACGTCGACGAGCGGGATCGCGCGATCGGTCTCGACGAGGACGCGCGGGCTCGCGGCCTCTCGAGCGTTCCGAGGGGAGCGGGTCACGCGGCGCGCCTCGTCGCCTTCGGCTTCTTCGTGGCCTGCGGCAGCACGCGGATGAGCACGCGAGGAGAGGTGAACATCGCGCTCGCGACGCGGGCGACGTCGGCCGCCGTGGTGCGGCGGTACTCCTCGAGCCGGCGGAACGCGTGCGAGGGATCGCCGGTGACGGTCGCCGAGAAGCCGATCTGCTCGGCCTTGCCGGGGATGGTCTCGAGCGCCGCGAGGAAGCCGAGCTCCAGGCGGTTCTTCACCTTCTCGAGCTCCTTGCCGGAGACGAGCTCCTCGGTGAGGCGCGCGATCGCCTTCTCCGCGCGGCCGATGACGCGATCGATGGCGACGCCCTCGCGCGCCGAGATCCAGAGATCGAACAGCGCATGGTGCTCGAACGGAGACACGCTCGCCCGCACGTCCGTCGCGAGCTCCTGCTCCTCGACCAGCTCGCGGTAGAGGCGCGCGCTGCGACCACCCGTGAGGATCTGCGAGGCGATCACCGCCGCGGCGTGATCGGGATCCACGAAGCGCGGCGCGCGCCATGCGAGCGCGACCTTCTCGGTGGGCGTCGGCAGCCGGAGCGAGCGCTCCTGCGCGCGGAGCTTGCGAGGCTGGGGCACGTCGAGTCGCGTGACGCGGGAGGGTCGGATCGCCCCGTAGGCCTTGGCCACGCGGCGCGCGACGGCCTCCGCGTCCACGTCGCCGGCCACGATGATCGAGGCGCGATCGGGCGCGTAGTGGCGCCGGTAGAAGCTCGCGCAGTCACGCGCGGAGAAGGCCTCGATGTCGCGCTGCCAGCCGATCGTGGGCCAGCCGTAGGGATGGGCGCGACCGAAGGCGGCCGCGAACAAGGCCTCGGAGACGGCGCCGTCGATGTCGTCCTCCACGCGATCACGACGCTCGCTGAGGACGACCTCCTTCTCGCTCTTCACGCGCGGCGCAGCGAGCACGAGCCGATGCATGCGCTCGGCCTCGAGATCGATGGCGAGGGGCAGCTCGGACGAAGGCAGGTTCTCGTAGTAGTAGGTCCAGTCGACCCACGTCGCGGCGTTGCTCTCGCCGCCCGCCTTCTCGACGAGCCGATCGAACTCGCCCTCCGCGAAGCGCTCGGTCGCGATGAACATGAGGTGCTCGAGCAGGTGCGCCTGGCCCGTCTTTCCCTGGGTCTCGTCGCGCGAGCCGACCCGGAACCACGAGTGGTAGGAGACGATCGCGGCGCTCGGATCGGGGAGCACGAGGAGCTCGAGGCCGTTGTCGAGGACGTAGCGCTCGATGCGGAGGCGGTCGCCGAACGGCACCGAGCCCGCATGCCGCGCGCGGGGGGGGCTGGGCATCGGCGGGAGCATGGGTCGTGCGCAGAAGCAGGGTCAAGCGTTGACGGCGCGCGAAGGGCTCGCGATCCTCGGGGGCGATGAGCGTTCCTTCGGCGGCCCGGGCCTGTCTGCGACGCGGGCGCGCGCGCACGATCGCGATGGTCTCGGCCGTCGCGGCGCTGGCGGGCTGCGGAGGCAACGGTCCCCCGATGCCGCCGGACGGCTCGCTCCCCGTCCCGCCGTCCTGCGGCGTGCCTGCGCCGATCGGCGACGGCGACGACATCGAGCTCGATCCCGAGCTCGCCACGTCCGTCGTCCCCGTGCAGTGCCCCGACGGCAGCGTCTACTTCGACTCCACCCCCGCACAAGCGTTTCGCTACGCGGTCGAGGGCTCGAGCACGCGCGCGGTCACCTTCTCGACCGCGAACGATCAGACGGCCGCGGCGACCGACACCGTGATCGTGGTGTTCGACGGGGACTGCGACGCGGGGCGCGTGCCGATCGCGTGCTTCGACGACACACGCTCGCAGGGCCGCTTCGAGCGTCGCGCGAGCGGCACGGTGCTGGCCTCGCGCGAGCAGCGGCTCACCGTGCTCGTCGGCTACTACTACTCGGACGTCGCGAGCCTGGGCGAGGTCCACCTCGACGTGAGCTCGCGCGAGAACCGCGGCCCCGACATCGCCGAGGCACAGACGCTCTTCCTCGACGATCGCGTCCTGATCTGGGCGAGCGCGTCGGATCCCGATGGAGACGCGGACGTGACGACGCTCGAGCTCGCGTTCGTGGGCCCGCTGGGCGAGCTCGTGCGCGTCGATGGCTACGCGACGCACCGCGTCGACACGGTGCGCGTGGGGAGCCGGCTCGAGGCCACGCTCGGCGTGGTCGACGTGCCGGCGGAGGTCAGCGCGGTGCTCGTGCGCGCCGTCGACGCCGCAGGGGTGGCGAGCACGAGCAGCGTGACCGCCTTCCGCGAGGACGGAACCTTCGTGGGCATCACCGAGCCGTGTGACGGCGCCGAAGGACCCGCCGTGTGCCTGGGCGAGCTCGAGTGCGCGACGACCGGTCCCTCCGCAGGCACCTGCCAGCCGAGCGTGACGGTGACCGCCGCATGCTCGAGCAGCACACCGCTCCTCCTGAGCGCCGGCTCGGGCGAGACGCGCGTCGGGCGCGCGACCGTCACGATCGAGCCAGGCGCTGGCTACGTCCGCTACCCCTTCGAGCAATGCCCCGAGGGCGACATCGACAGCTTCCCTCCGCGCACGCAGGGCGACGAGGCGATCCTCGCGCTGACGATCCCCGAAGGCCGGTGGGACGTGCTGGCCCGGACCTCGGGCGGCACCGACCTCGACACGATCCTCTACTTCCGCACCACCTGCGGTGATCCAGAGTCGACGATCGGGTGTGCCGACGACATCGGCGCAGGCGACTACTACAGCGCGCTCGAGGTGCTCGACGTCGTGGCGCCGCCTGCGGGCCGCACCGTCGCCATGATCGCCGAGCTCTGGGACGGACCTTCGGGCACGATGGGCGAGTCGTTCGACGTCGACGTGACGCTGCGACCGGTGCGCGCGTCGGGCCAGGCGTGCGACTCGGGCTTTCAGCTCGATCGATGTGAAGGAACGCCCTGTCGGGCAGGGACGTGCCCGTGAACGCGCTTCGTTCGATCGCGGTGACACTGACGTTGGTGCTCGGTGCGAGCATCGCGCTTCCGGCGAGGGTCGAGGCGCAGCGAGCGTCCGAGTCCGTGCTCGCGCGCGAGCAGTTCCGCGCCGGCGTCACGGCCGCGCGCGAGTCGCGGTGGGACGATGCCGCCGAGGCGTTCCAGCGCAGCTACGAGCTGAGCCCCCGTCCGCTCACGTTGCTCAACCTCGCGGGCGCGTACGCGCAGACCGGTCGGCTCGTGGAGTCGGTCGAGGCCTACCGCATGTTCCTCATGGAGCGCACCGGCGTGACCGCACGCATGCGCACGGACGCCGAGGCGCAGCTCGCCGATCTCGAGCCGCGGATCCCGCGCGCGCGCATTCGTGTGCTCGGCATCGCAGAGGGCGATGTCGTGCGCCTCGACGAGTACGAGCTCTCGACAGCCTCGCTCGAGCAGCCGCTGCCCGTGAACCCGGGCGATCACAACGTCACCGTGCAGCGCGGGGAGCAGGACCCGATCGTCGTGCCGTTCACGCTCGACGAAGGCGCCACCGACGACATCCTCGTCGACGCGCGCATGCTGACCGCAGGGGCGCCTGTGCGCGGAGGTCCCTCGACGGGTGGCGCGATCGTCGGTGGTGACGAAGAGCCCACACACCCAGGCACGCCCTTGGTCGAGGATCCGATCTTCTGGCTGGTGCTCGTGGGCGGCGCGCTCGTCGTCGGTGGCGTGGTCACCGGCGTGGTGCTCGGCACCCAGCCCGGCAACACGACCATCGGCAACCTCACCCCCGGCCAGATCGCGATCGACTGATGCGCACGCTCCGACACGCCTTCACTGCGCTCGCGATGACGTTCCTCGGCGGATGCGCGCAGCCGACCGAGCTCGTGCTCGTGATCGACGCCGAGCCGCGCCTCACCGTCGGCCGCGTCGTGGTCGACGTGTTCGGTAGCGGGCGAGGCCAGCGCGCAGAGACGATCGTCGGCACCGACGGCGCGCCTCGGCTGCCGCTCACGCTGGGCGTGGTGCCGCAGCGTGCGGGCGTCTCGGACGTCACGTTCCAGGTCGCTGCAACGGTGCGCGTGGGTGACGAAGGCGCGGACGCGACGCTCCAGCGGGTGGTCCGCACCAGCTTCCTCCCCGGGAGCTCGCGCATGATCCGCGTGTCGCTCAGCGCGTCGTGCATCGGGCACGCGTGCGGTGACGACCAGAGCTGTGATCTCGAGGGGTGCGTCCCGATCGAGGTGAGCCCCGAGACGCTGCCCAGCTGGAGCGGATCGCCACCCTCGAACGATCCGCGCCGCTGCGCCGATCACGAAGAAGCGTGCAACGGCTTCGACGACGACTGCGACGACGCGATCGACGAGGGCATCGACTTCGCGAGCTCGAGCGAGGACTGCGGCCGCTGCGGCCGCAGCTGCAACTCGGGCAACTGCGACGCGGGTCTGTGCGCCGAGGATCGTGTCGGGGTGTTGGCTGCCGGCGGCGCGCACGCGTGCGTGGTGCGCGCGAACCAGACCATCGCGTGCTGGGGCGCCAACCACGAGCGACAGACGTCGGCGCTCGGCGTCGTCGCGCGCTCGGTGCCCACCACGCAGGCCGAGATCGGCTTCGAGGACGTCACCGCGGGCATCGATCACACGTGCGCCGTCGACATCGACCAGCGCGTCGCCTGCGTGGGCAACGGCACGACGGGCGCCCTCGGCACCGGCACCGTCGATCAGAGCGTGCTCGAGACGCTGGTCGCCACGAGCGCGCCCGTCGTCGAGATCGATGCTGGCGCGGGCTTCACGACGGCGATCTCCAACGGTCACGTGCTGGTGTGGGGCACCTTCGAGGGCGCGACGACCTCGATGCCGCGAGAGCTGCCGCACGTGGGTGCGTTCACCGACGTCGCCGCAGGCACGCGGCACCTCTGTGGGCTGCTCGGCGATGGAACGGTCGCGTGCACCGGCGACAACGACCGCGGCCAGCTCGGTCAGGGCGACATGATGCCGTACGCGGGTCTCCAGATCGTGCCGGGCCTCGCGATGGTCACGCGGCTCGCGGCAGGCCGCGACGTGACGTGCGCGCTGCGCATGGACGGCTCGGTGTGGTGCTGGGGCGCCAACGAGCTCGGTCAGCTCGGCACGACGGATGGTGATCGCGCGGTCCCCATGGCCGTGCCCGGCCTCGGCGCCGCGGCCTCAGTCGACGTGGCGCGCGCAGGCATGCACGCATGCGCTGCGCTCCGCGACGGCACGCTCGTGTGCTGGGGCGACAACAGCTCGGGTGCCCTCGGCGACGGAACGGTGATGGCGCGCCCTGGCCTCGTCGCGGTGCCTGGCCTGCGCGACGTCGCATCGGTCGCGTGCGGCGGCCTCGGCGCGGCCACCGGCTTCACCTGCGCGCTGATGGCCTCGGGCGCCGTCGCGTGCTGGGGCGCCGATGATCTCGGTCAGACAGGCGACGGCGAGGCGAGCTTTTCCCCCACGCTCGTTCCGCACTGGACGATCGGCGCACCGCCCCCCGCGTGAGGGTCGGAGCTGCCTCGCCCTGCCAACGCAGAGCGCTTCCGAAGCGGGGCTTCTTTTCTTGCTCTCTCAGCGCGGCACGAACGTGCGACCGTCGAACACGAGCCAGGTGCTGCGTCGTCCTGTCCGTCGCCGCTCCTCGCCCTCCGTCAGCACCACGACCAGGCGGTAGCGCGGCGGTGTTCGCGCGGTGCCGGGTCGGAGGATGAGGGTGCGCGTCGCCGACGAGGTCTCTTCGCGCGCGGGGCCGCCCTCGTAGATCTCGCTCACGACGACGTCGAGCGCGGTCACGAGCGAGCCGGACACGACGTGGAGGAGCACGAAGCGTCGCGTGGTGAAGCGAGGGTCGTAGCTACCCCGCACGTCGACGTGCTCGAGGCGCAGGAGGTCGTGATCGATCCCCGCGATGGTCTCCGCGCGAAGAACGGCGAGCCCCGGCTCGGTGTCGAGCGTGCCCGACCAGCCCTCGCTGATCTCGAGCTCGATCCGCCCGACCACGTCCCAGCTCGAGCCCTGACAGGTGAACACCCACACCGAGCTGCCGCTCTCTTCCTCTGCCTCGCCCGTGTTCAGCCCGAGCACCGCCTCACGCGGCGCCTGCCCATCGAGCTCGACCTCCAGCACGCGCGGACGCACCGAGAGGTACTCGTGCAGCACGTCGTCCTCGTCGCGCTCGGGCCGCGTCTGGGCGAAGTAGCCCTCGCGCTCCGCTTCCGGGACACGCGCGAAGAGCGTGGCCACGCTCGGCTCGGCGCACGGAGAGGGCGCACGAACGCTCGGCGCGACGCCCGCATCCTGCGCCTCGAGGCGCGACGGCTGCTGCACGAGGATCGCGAGACACACGAGCGGAAGGAAGAGGACGAGGCGCATCGGTGATCGACTCCTGGGCTCGAGAACGTGCAGGGTGATCGATGCCCTTCCCTCTGCGCCTCTCGGCCTTCTCACACCGCCAGCGGCGCGCCGGTCTTCTGTCGGACTTCGGCCTCGCTCACGCCGGGCGCGAGCTCGACGAGACGAAAGCCCTCGGGCGTCACGTCGATCACCGCGAGCTCCGAGAGGATGCGGTTCACGCAGCCCTTCGCCGTCAGCGGATACGTGCAGCGCTCGACGAGCTTGGGCTCGCCCTTGTTCGTCACGTGCGTCGTCATCACGAGGATGCGCTTGGCACCGCTCGCGAGGTCCATCGCGCCGCCGATGCCCATCACCTTGCCGCCGGGGATCGCCCAGTTCGCGAGATCCCCGTTGGCTGCGATCTGCATGGCACCGAGGATCGCGAGGTCCACGTGGCGCCCGCGGATCATCCCGAACGAGGCGGCCGAGTCGAAGATCGATCCGCCCGGCACGATCGTCACCGTCTGTTTGCCGGCGTTGATGATCTGGCTGTCCTCGTCACCCTCGTAGGGAAACGGCCCCATGCCGAGGAGACCGTTCTCGCTGTGGAACCACACGCCGAGATCGGCAGGCAGGTAGTCCGCGACCATCGTGGGCAAGCCGATGCCGAGGTTCACGATGCTGCCCGCACCGATCTCCTGCGCCGCGCGCGCCGCCATCTGTTCTTTGGACCACACCATGTCGTGTCTCTCCTTCGTGCGATGGGCGTGTGATCAGGCAGGGCGCTTGCGCGTGTTGCGATACTCGAAGGCGTCTTCGTGCTCACGCACCTCGAGCAGGCGGTGCACGAAGATGCCCGGCAGGTGCACGTCGTCCGGATCGATCGCGCCGTTCTCGACGATCTCGTCGGCCTCGACGATCGACACGCTCGCCGCGCTGCACATCACGGGCGAGAAGTTCCGCGCCGTTCGATAGAAGCGCAGGTTGCCGAAGCGGTCGGCCTTGCGTGCGCGCACGAGCGCGAAGTCCGCGTGCAACGCCGACTCCAGCACGTGCTCGCGTCCGTCGAACACGCGCGTCTCTTTGCCCTCGGCGACGACGGTGCCCGCGCCCGTCGGCGTGAAGAACGCGGGGATGCCCGCGCCCGCCGCGCGGATGCGCTCGATGAACGTGCCCTGCGGCGTCATCTCGACCTCGACGGTGCCCGCCGCCATCGCGCGATGCAGGGCCTCGTTGGTGCCGATGTAGCTGCCGATGAAGCGGCGCACGATGCCCGCCTCGAGCCACGCGTTGAGCCCCTTGCCGAGGTTGCCCGCGTTGTTCGAGATGAGCGTCAGGTCCTTCACGCCCTTCTTCACCACGCCCGCGATCAGCGCCTCGGCGTTGCCCGAGAGGCCGAAGCCTCCGACCATGATGCGCGCGCCATCTTTCACGTCGGCGAGGGCCTCTTCGACGGTCGCGACGACCTTGTGTTGATGGCGACCGGTGGGGGGAGACGCGGTGGCGAGGGACATGCGGCGCGGAAGGTACCGCGGTTCTTTGGCCGCGCCCGCATCCGCATCCGCATCTCGCATCCGCTCCTTCGGGCCGACACCGAAGCGCGAAGAGCCCGCTCTCGTGAAAGAGCGGGCTCCTCGTCGTTCGATCTCGATGCGTGGGATCAGCTCGCGCGGAGGCTCGGGGGGACGCCTTCGTGCAGGAGCTTCGCGATCACCTCGTCGAGGCTCAGCATACCGAGGTCCTTGTTCTCGTCGCGCGAGCTGAGCGAGAGGCCGCCGGACTCGACCTCCTTCTCACCCACGACCGCGCGATACGGGATTCGCATGTTGCGCGCGATGCGGATCTTGGCGCCGAGCTTGTCGCCCGAGAGGTCCGCCGTGGCGCGGATGCCTGCGGCCTTGAGCTTCTTCAGCACCTGCTTCGCGTGGTCGTCGAACTTCTCGCTGACCGTGAGCAGCGTGATCTGCTCGGGCGCGAGCCACGTCGGGAACGCGCCGCTCACGTGCTCGATCAAGACGCCGAAGAAGCGCTCGATCGATCCGAGGATCGCGCGGTGCAGCGCCACGGGGCGGTGCTGCGCGTTGTCGACGCCGACGTACGAGAGGTCGAAGCGCTCGGCCATGTTGAAGTCCGCCTGCATGGTGCCGAGCTGCCAGCTGCGGCCGATGGCGTCCTTCAGGTGGAACTCGATCTTCGGTCCGTAGAACGCGCCCTCACCCGGCGCGATCTCGTACTTGAGCCCCTTGGCCTCGACGCCGTCGATCAGCGCCTTCTCGGACTTGTCCCAGATCTCGTCGGCGCCGATGCGCACGTCGGGGCGCGTCGCGATCACCACGCGGACCTCGGTGAAGTCGAAGTCCTTGTAGACGGCGTAGACGAGATCGACGAACGACTCGATCTCGCTCTGCACCTGATCGAGGGCGCAGAAGATGTGACCATCGTCCTGACAGAACGTGCGGACGCGCGTCATGCCCTGCGTCACGCCGCTGCGCTCGAAGCGATGAAGACGTCCGAAGTCGGCCACGCGCATCGGGAGCTCGCGGTAGCTGCGGCGCGTCGAGCCGAACATCAGCGCGTGCGCGGGACAGTTCATGGGCTTCACGCCGAAGCGGATGCCCTCGACGAGCGCCTTCTCCACCTCGGCCGCGTCGAGCTTGCCGCCCTCTTTCTCGTGCACCTTGGCGAGGTGCTCGCAGACGTTCTCGATGTTCTCCTTCGAGGCCGCGAGGAACATGTTCTCCGCGTACGCGGGGAGATGGCCCGAGGTCACGAAGAGCTCGCGATCGAAGATCTGCGGCGTGATCACCTCGATGTAGTCGAAGCGCACGTAGAGCTTGCGCACGTACTCGATGAGCGCGTTGTAGATGGCCGCGCCGCGCGGGAGGAAGAACGGCGAGGCCGGCGCCCACGGGTGGAACGTCATCAGCTCGAGCTCCTTGCCGAGCTTGCGGTGGTCGCGCTTCTTCGCCTCCTCCAGCTGCTTGAGGTAGTCCTCGAGCGCCTTCTTGTCGGCGAACGCGGTGCCGTAGATGCGCTGCAGCATCGGGTTGGTCTCGACGCCGCGCCAGTACGCGCCCGCGACCATCGTGAGCTGGAAGGCCTTGAGGTAGCGCGTCGAGGGGACGTGCGGGCCCTCGCAGAGATCGACCCACTCGCCGTGCTTGTAGAGCGAGATCTCCTCGCCCGCGGCGACGAGCCGCTCGAGGTGCTCGAGCTTGTAGGTCTCGTTCGTCTTCTGCAGCACCTCGCGCGCCTGCTCGGGCGAGACCTTCTCGCGCGTGAAGCGCTGATCGGCCGCGACGATCTCGCCCATCTTCTTCTCGATGGCCCGCAGGTCGTCGTCGGTGAACGGCGCGCCGGGCTTGTCGTAGTCGTAATAGAAGCCGTTGTCCGTCGCCGGACCGAACGCGACCTTGGTGCCGGGGAACAGGCGCTGGACGGCATCGGCCATCACGTGCGCGGAGCTGTGACGGATGACGGCGAGCGCATCGGGGTGCGTCGCAGGCAGCGCCTCGAGCTGGCTGTCCTCGGGGACCGGCGTGTGCAGATCGACGACCTTGGGCGGAGCGCCGGGCGTGATCAGGTGCGCGGCCACGGTGTTGTTCGGGAGCGCGCCACGCTCCTTCAGGATGGCGAAGACGGGCTTCGACGAAACGTTCGATTCGGAATTCACGGAACACTCTCCTCGGTACCCGCAGCGAGACGATGGCTGGGGGGACGCGCGTCATAGCAGGCGCACGCATGGATGCCTCCACCGACGCGCGCCGAACCGCACGCTGACGAACCTCGCTCCGCTCGCGACGTGATCGGCGATGATGAAGCGTGCGCGGATGGACGGTCGTCGCGTTGTTGCTCGTCTCCTGCGGAGGCGCGCCCCTCGCCTCGCGACACGTCATCACGACGCTCCCCTCGGACGAGGAAGCCGCCGCATACGCCTGCCGCCCTGGCCTCGTCGCCATCGAGGTCGATGGGACGCGCCGCCGACCCGAGCCGATGCCGACCCGTGTGAACGTACGCCTCAGCGACGGGCAGCTCGGCACACGCCAAGTCCTCGTGGGCGACGACCCACCCGTACGTTTCGGTGTGGACGTGACTCTGCTCTACTCAGAGACGCTGATCGACGAGTCGGGTGCCGTGCTCACCACCTTCGAGGAACGAGGCGAGCGTGGGAAGTCCGTCGCGATCGTCGTCGACGGCCGCGTCGTTCATGCCGGTGGAATCCGGCTCGTTGACGACCCCCTGCGGCTCACGGAGCGGGAGGGCGGATGGCTCTTCACCTACCTCAGTCGCGGGGACGACACGCTGGTCGTTCGAAGCATCGACCTCGACGGAACCGAACACGAGGTTGCACGCGTCCGGGGAGACACGGAGTACTCGCCCCAAGGTATTGCCACCGAATCGCAGGGCGTGGTGTCGATCGCGTATGCAACCGATCACTCAGTCCGGTTCCTCCGGACGCCAAGCGAGCCGCCGATCGAGGTGGACCGAGACCCGTCGGCACTGTCCATCCAGCCCGTCGCCTTGCTCGCAGTCGACGACGGCTGGTGGTTGGTGACCGAGCTCTCGTGGCAGTCCGAGCACTATTCCGCTCGACCGCCCGAGTGGCGCTTCGTGCATCTGAATCCGAGCGGTGAACCCACGACACGCACGATCGCCCGCGGCCTCGGAGGCAGTTTCGGCGGCTCACTGCGTGTGGAAGGCAGGCGCCCCGTCGCACGATTCTTCGCTCGTGGCGGCGAGCAGTTCGACGTGGTCGTCGAGGAGCGGGGCGCGTGCGAGCGCGCGTTCGGGCCGTGCGATCCGCGCGCGTGGCCTGGGCCCCGAACCAGGGCTGCGGATCCGTCTCGGATCGCGAGCGCTGCTTCCAGCAACGCTGACTGCTCGGCAATGGAGGGCAACGCGCTCATCGTTGGTGTGATCGACTCCAACGGTCTGTCGCTGCGCGACTCGGAGGGCCGACGACTGCACACGTTTCGCGGACACTGGCTCGAGTGCGGACTCGTTCCGCTGGCGAGTCACACCATCCTCGTAGGCACACGATGGAACGAAGAGTCTGCCCCCGTCCCGCGACCCATGGTGGACGCGTTCGTCCTCTCCGACCGCGGTCGGACGATTGCCCATCACGCATCACGAAGGAGTGGCGGCGCGCTGCTCGCTACGCGGCTCGAGGATGGTGCTGTGTTCGCGTGGTCCAGCGCGTCGGCCGAGGTGGTGTGGGAGTTCGACGCGGTCGGTCGTCCGCAAGGTCCGCCTCGTGACCTCGTGACCTTCTACGACCCGACACGTGGTGCGCTCGAGCAGACGCGGTACGGGCCAGCGTTGGTGTGGTCGACCGGCGAAGAGCACGGCGTCGTGCCGCTCTGCCACGAGCCTTCTTCGACCGACTGAGCGCTACAGCAGAGTGTCGTCGGTCGGGAGGCCGAGCATCACGCGGCCCACGAGCGCGTGGACGGGGTCGGCGACCATCGCGTGCTGGGTGGCGACGTGCACGTCGCGGAAGCACTGCGCGAGCAGGGAGCTCTCGTGGATGCTGCTCGATCCCGCGATGCGGTGCGCGAGATCCACCGCCCGCGCCGCGGCCTGCGTCGCGTGCATCGCTGCGCCTCGCAAGAGCGCGCGATCGGTCGTGGTCATCGCGTCGCCGCCTGCGACCCGCGCTTCGACCGCCGTCACCGTCTCGCGAACGAGCGCGCGCGCGGCGGCGAGCTCGAGCTCGGCGCGCGAGACGTCCACCTGCACGAGCTCGCGCTCGGACAGCGTGCGCTTGCCACCCATCGGACGCTTCGTCGTCGCGAGCGTGCGCACCTCGTCGAGCGCGGTGCGCGCGATGCCCGTGGCCACGGCGGAGACGCCGAGCGCGAGCAGACCGAAGAGCGGGAAGCGGTACGTGAGCCCCGACTCGCGCGGTGCGCGCGTGAGCGTGAGCAAGCGCGCGTCGGGGAGGAACGCATCCTTCACCACGAAGTCGTGCGAGCCACTGCCGCGCATGCCGAGCGTGTCCCATGTGTCGATCACCTCGACGTCTCGACGATCGAAGAAGCCCTGCATCATGGAGGGCGTTCCGTCCTCGCCCATCACGACGAAGCCGCCGAGCACCCACTGCGCGTGCGAGACGCCGCTGCCGAAGCTCCAGCGGCCGGTCACGCGGTGACCGCCCTCGACGCGTGTGCCCTTGCCCATCGGCGCGAACACACCACACGCGACGCTCGTCGGATCGGCGAAGACCTCGCGCGCGCCTTCGAACGAGAGGTAGCCCGCGGCGAGGCTCGTCGTGCTCGCGACCATCGTGATCCATCCTGCCGCCGCATCGCCGATCGCGATCGCCTCGATGAGCGACACGAGCGACGACGGCGACAGCTCCGGACCGCCGACGCTCGAAGGCGCGAGGCTGCGCAGCGCACCGATCCGCACGAGCGCCTCGACCACCGAGTCGGGCAAGCGCCGCGAGGCATCGATCGCGCGGCGGTGCTCGCGCAGAAGCGGGGTCAACGCGCGGCCGCGCTCGAGGATCATCGTGTCGTTCATCTGGATCACTCCCACACTGCGTCGACGATCGCGTCGGCGGTGCGCTGCACGATCTCTCTCGCGCGCGCGAAGTCCGGGTGCGCGCGCGCGCCCTCGAGCAACGGACAACGATCGAGCCACAGCAGATCGAAGAGGCCTGCTTCGGCAGCGCGTCGTGCAAACAGCGCGGCTTGCGCGTCGTCGCCGAAGTAACCCGCGACCTCCGCGTCGAGCTGGAGGCTCCACTGCACGAGGCGCTGCGCCATGCGGCTCTCGGGCACGGGCGGGAAGATGCTGCCCTCTGGTCGCTTGCCGTCCACCAGCGCGACCATGAGGTTCGTCAGGCCTTGGCCCACGATGCTGTCGCCCGGGCCCTCGACCGCCTTGAACCGATCGTAGGCGTCGCGCATCCCGGCCTCGTCGCGCTGCCAAGCGGAGAAGCGGAGATCGACCATCAGGCGACGCATGCCCGTCGAGGCGCCGTGCTTGGTCGTCGAGAGGATGTGACGCATGCGCGCCCAGTCGCCCTCCAGCGCGGCCAGGCGCGCGCGCTCCCCAGGCACGTGCGCGAGGCCGGGATCGAGACGCTCGGCCACGTCGAGGCGACACACGGCGTCGGGCACACGGCCTGCCTCGAGCAAGAGACGACCGAGCATCTCGTGCGCCTCCGCGAGGCTGGGCGAGAACTTCACCGCGAGGCGCGCCGCGCGCGCGGCTTCCGCAGGACGCCCAGCGTTGATGAGCATCTGCGCATGCGCGAGGTGCGCCTCCCCGAGCTCGGGGCCGAGGCGCACGGCGTCGGCGACCACATGCTCGGCGCGCAACATCGACGCGCCATCGGCCCCGCCCGAGGCAGCCTCACGCTGGAGCGCGAGCGCGAGGCCTGCATGGAGGAGCGCGTTGTCGGGCGCGCGCTGGATCGCCTCGTCGAGGAGCGCGATCGCGGTGCGTACGTCGGCGAGCACGAACGAGTTGTAGTGACGGCGCGCGCGCAGGTAGAGGTCGAGCGCCATCGCGTCGCTCGGGCTCGCGCGCTGCGCGCCACCCTCCGCCTCCAGACCGAGCGCGTCGGTCACCGCGCGCGCGATCTCGTCCTGCGCCGAGAGCACCTTGTCCATCGCGAGATCGAAGCGCTGCGCCCAGGCGACGAAGCCGCTGTCGACCTCGACGAGACGCAGCGAGATGCGGCAGCTCTCGCCCTGTCGACGAAACTGGCCCTCGATCACGTGCGTGAGCCCGAGGCGCTTGCCCACCTCGCGAGGGTCGCCGCCCTCGGGTGCCGCGCTTCGCGAGAGCACGCGCACGCCCTTCACGCTCGCGAGCGCGTCGCTGAGATCATCGGCGACGCCTTCCGCGAGGTAGGCGTCCTCGGGCGCACCGCCGCCGCCGAGAGGAGCGTGACGAAGCGAGAGCACCACGAG